>DASYQE010000099.1:0-8729 GCA_036005805.1 Candidatus Polarisedimenticolia bacterium
TGTCTCTAGTGATCCGAGCCGGGGATGTTGCGGGAGCGGGTGCCGACGATGGAGGCGCGGCCCCGGAGGATGGAGCCGGCGTGCAGGTCGATGACGGGCGCTTCGATCTCGCCTTCGAGACGTCCGGACGCGTCGACGCGCAGGCTCTCGGAGGCGCGCAGGCTGCCCTTCACCCGTCCGCCGACCCGCGCCGTCTCGACGGCCACGTTCGCCTCGACCCAGCCTCCCGGCGCGACCGCGAGCGGACCGGCCAGGTCGATGCCGCCGCGCAGCGTGCCGCAGACCAGCACCTGGCCGCGGCCGGTGAGCGTGCCCCGGAAGCGGGTCTGGGATCCGATCACCGTGCGCGGGCCGCCGCGCAGGCGCTCGAGGACCCCGTCGGCTCTCTCGGGAACTTCGCGCTCCGCGTCGGACCGATCCCGTCGCCGGAAGATCATCGTGTCGCCTCGGAGCCCGGAAAGGAACAAGGAATGGAGCGGGCAGCGGGTCTCGAACCCGCGACCTCAAGCTTGGGAAGCTTGCGCTCTACCAACTGAGCTATGCCCGCCCGATGCCGCGCGACTCTAGCATCGCGTTCGGAACACTGTCAAACCTCGCGCGGGGCGCGGCCGTGCGCGCGATCGTGCCGCCGCCGAGGACGATGTCGCCGTCGTAGAGCACGACGGCCTGGCCCGGCGTGACGGCGCGCTGCGGCTCGTCGAACCGGAGGCTCCAGGTCCCGTCCGGACCGGGCGACGCCTCGCACCCGGCCCCCGGATGCGTCGAGCGGATGCGGGCGACGGCGCGCAGCGGGACGTGCGGCGGCGCGATCGAGACCCAGCGCATGCCGGTCGCGATCAGATCGCTTCGGTACTGCTCACGCTCTTCCCCGACCGTGACCCGGCCCGTGTCCGGGTCGAGATCGACCACATAAAGAGGATGCGGAGAGGACACGCCGAGACCGCGGCGCTGGCCGATCGTGAAGCCGGCGAGCCCGTCGTGCGTCCCCAGCCGGCGACCGCCCGTGTCGCGGATTTCTCCGGTGGGTCCCGCGTCCCCTCCGGCCCGCCGCACCAGGTCGAGGTATGCGGCGCCGCCGACGAAGCAGAGATCCTGGCTGTCCGGCTTCGCGGCGTTCGGAAGCCCGGCCTGCTCGGCCAGCGAGCGAATCTTCTCCTTGGGGAAGTCGCCGACCGGGAACTCGATGCGCGCCAGCTGCTCCTGCTCCAGCTCGTGCAGGAAGTAGGACTGATCACGCCGCGCATCGGCGGCGCGCCGGAGGCGCCGCCGCCCGGTCGCGGGATCGACGTCGATGCGCGCGTAGTGTCCGGTGGCGAGGCGCGCGCAGCCGAGGGACGCGGCCCGCTCCAGGAGATGCCGGAACTTCGGGCCGCGGTTGCAGTCGGCGCACGGGACGGGCGTGCGCCCGGCGCGATAGGCGGCGGCGAAGGGAGCGATGACCTCCGCGTGGAACTCCGCCTCGAAGTTGAGCACGTAGCACGGGATGCCGAGACGGTCGGCGGCGGCGCGCGCGTCGAGCAGATCGCGCGGCCCGCAGCAGCGGCCGCCCCGCTCCCCCGTTTCTTCGCGGCGATCGACGAGCTGCATGGTCAGGCCGACGGCCTCGTCGCCGCGATCGCGCACGAGCAGCGCGGCCGTCGAGGAGTCCACTCCGCCGCTCATCGCGACGGCGATGCGGCTCACGACGCCTCCTCGTCGGCAAGGATGAGCATCAGGCGGGTCTGCCCGACGCGGAACTCGCCGCGGTTCTCGATCTCCGCCTCGGCCACCTTGACGTCGTCCACGAAGGTGCCGTTGGTGCTGCCGAGGTCGCGCACCACGGCGCGCCCGCTGCGCATCTCCAGGCGCGCGTGCTGCCGCGAGACCTCGCCGTCCTCGAGCTGCACGTCGGCGTCGCCCCGGCCGATGGTGACGCTCGGCTGCTCGACGCGGAAGATGCGTCCGAGATCCGGACCATCGAGGACCGCGAGGGAGACGCGGCGTCCCTCCGGCATCGCGAGCGCTCCGGCCGCCACGTGTCCCGGTGCCGCCAGAAGCGCCGCATCGGCGGCGAGGCGCGAGGTGCGATCCCCGGCCGCCGCGGCCGTCGCGAGCGGGTCCGCCACGGGAGCGCCGGCCGCCCCGGGCGCCGCCGCAGACGGACCGGCCGCCGGGGCCGGAGGCGGCCCCTCGTCCGGGGACGAGGCGGGAGTCACCTCGGGCAGCGTCACCTTGATGACCGACTGGCAGCTCGTGCAGCGGACGGAGGCCTCGCGCCGTCCGCCGAGGCGCGCCGGGTCGAGGTTGTACCGCTTGCCGCACGAGGTGCAGTGGACGATCACGCCCCGGCCCCGAGCTCCGCGGGCGCGGCCGCGCCCCTCCGGCGCCGGCCCAGGATCACGCCGAGGGCGCGCAGGAAGGAATCCACGTCCGCGTCGGTGGAGGCATGCGACAGGCTGATGCGAATCGACGAGGCGGCCGCGTCGTCCATCCCCATGGCGCGCAGCGACGCCGAGCCGCGCATGGTTCCGGACGAGCAGGCGGGGCCGGCCGACACCGCCACCCCTTCGAGATCGAAGGCGATCACCGCCTGGTCGGCGGCGATCCCCGGGATCGTCAGGCTCGTGGTGTTCGGGAGCCTCTCCCGCCCGCCTCCGTGCACCACGATGCCGGGATCGCGCGCGCGCGCCTCGCGCTCGAGGCGATCCCGCAGCGCCGCGATGCGGCGCGACTCGTCCACGAGGCGCAGGCGGGCCGCCTCCGCCGCTGCGCCGAAGGCGGCGACGAGGCCCGGATGCTCCGTGCCGGGACGCCGGCCGCGCTCCTGGCCGCCGCCCCGCAGATGCGGAACGAGCCGCAGCCCCGGGCGCACCCACAGGGCGCCGATGCCGGGAGGTCCGCCGACCTTGTGCGCCGCGATCGTCAGGAGATCGGCTCCGAGAGCGTGCACGTCCACCGGGATCCGTCCGCAGGCCTGCGCCGCGTCGCAGTGCACCACCACGCCCGACCCCTTCAGGCCCCGGGCGATGTCGGCCACCGGCTGCAGCGTTCCCACCTCGTGATTCGCGCGCATCACCGACACCAGCGCCGTGCGCGTCGCTTCGGCCGCCGACAGGACCTCCTGCGCGTCCACGGCCCCCTCCGCATCGGGGGAGATCGTGACCAGCTCGTAGCCGCGGATCCTGAGATCCCGCAGCGGCTCGAGAACCGACGGGTGCTCGAAGCCGGTGGTGACGAGCCGGCGGCGATCCGGCGGCGCGGCCAGGGCCACGCCGTAGACGGCCAGGTTGTTGGATTCGGTCCCCGACCCGGTCAGGACGATGTCGTACGGGTCGGCGCCGACGAGCGCGGCGATCTGCGCGCGCCCCCGCTCGATGACGGCGCGGGATCGCTGCCCGTCCTGGTGCACGCTCGAAGCGTTGCCGTCGGGGGCGTCGAGGAGCGCGAGCAGGGCGGCGCGCGCCTCGGCGCGCAGCGGGCTCGTGGCATTGGCGTCGAGGTAGGCGCGCGACATCGCGCGACCGTAGCACAGGACCCGAATCGTTGACAACGTTCGGAAACGGATGCTAGTCTCGCCGCTCTTCCTGCGCCCTTCCCATGGGCGCGAGGCTTCCAAAGCGCGAGGATCCGAGGGCCGTGCCGCCGCTCGACATCAAGTCCACCGTCAACCTGCCGCGGACCGACTTCCCGATGAAGGCCGATCTGCCGCGGCGCGAGCCGCGCCTGCTCGAGGCCTGGGACAAGCTCGACGTGTACGCCTCGATCCGCGCCGCGCGGAAAGGCCGCGAGCGCTTCACCCTGCACGACGGCCCGCCGTACGCCAACGGTCACATCCATCTCGGCCAGTCGCTCAACAAGATCCTCAAGGACGTGGTGGTGAAGTCGCGCTCGATGATGGGCTACGACGCGCCCTACGTGCCCGGATGGGACTGCCACGGGCTGCCGATCGAGCACCAGGTGGACAAGGACCTCGGATCGAAGAAGCAGGGGCTCTCCCCGCTCGAGATCCGCGCCGCGTGCCGGGCCTACGCCGAGAAGTTCATCGACATCCAGCGCACCGAGTTCCGCCGCCTCGGCGTCTTCGGCGAATGGATGCATCCCTACCGCACCCTCGATCCGTCCTACGAAGCCACCATCGTCGAGATGGTCGGGCGCTTCGCCGAGAACGGCCACCTGTACCGTGACAAGCGCTCGGTGCACTGGTGCCCGAACGACGGCACCGCCCTCGCCGAGGCCGAGGTCGAGTACGAGGAGCACACCTCGCCGGCGATCACCGTCCGCTTCCCGCTGGAGAAGGATCGCCTGGTCGAGCGCTTCCCCGTGCTCGAGGGCCGGTCGGTGTCGGTGCTCATCTGGACGACGACCCCGTGGACGCTGCCGGCGAACCTGGCGGTGGCGCTCCACCCCGACTTCGAATACCAGTTCCGCGGGATCGGTGCCGAGGCGGTGCTCGTCGCCGCCGATCGCGCGGAGACCGTCCTGAAAGAGGCCGGCATTCCGGAGGCGCCGGTGCTCGCGACCGCGCGCGGTCGCGACCTCGTGCCCCTGACCGTGGCGCGTTCTCCGTTTCCGTGGGCGGCCGACGGCGTGTCACGCCTGGTCCTGGCCGACTACGTCACGCGCGACACCGGGACGGGGGCCGTGCACACCGCTCCGGGCCACGGCATGGACGACTACGTGACCGGGCGCCGCGAGGGTCTGCCGATCTTCTCGCCGGTGGACGAGCGCGGCCGGTTCACGAGCGACGTCCCCGCGTTCGCGGGCCGCAAGGTGTTCGAGGCGAACGACGACATCATCGCCGACCTGCGCCGCCGCGGCCTGCTCTTCCATGCGGCGACCATCCGCCACCAGTACCCGCACTGCTGGCGCTGCAAGAAGCCGATCCTGTTCCGGGCGACCGAGCAATGGTGGATCGCCCTCGACCACAACGAGCTGCGCCAGCGGGCGCTGGCCTCGCTCGGGCGGGTGAAGTTCATCCCGGCCTCGGGCGTGCTGCGCATCGGCGGCATGCTCGAGACGCGTCCCGACTGGTGCATCTCCCGGCAGCGCGTCTGGGGCGTCCCGCTGCCCTTCCCGGGCTGCGGCGCCTGCGGAAAGCCGGTCGTCGACCTCGGGTTCATCCGCGCCACCGCGGCGCTGTTCCGCGAGCGCGGCTCGGACGCCTGGTTCCACCCCGGGGAGTTCGCGACGCTCGCGGCGGCGCACGCCTGCCCTCACTGCGGCGAGAAGAAGCTCGAGCGACGCGACGAGATCGTCGACGTGTGGTTCGAGTCCGGGTCGTCCTACGAGGCGCTCGTGGCCGATCGCGGCGACCAGCCCTGGCCCTCCGATCTCTATCTCGAGGGAAGTGACCAGCACCGCGGCTGGTTCCACTCGTCGCTCCTCGTTGCGGTGAACGACCGCGATTCGGCCCCCTACCGCGCCGTCCTGACGCACGGCTTCACGCTCGACGGCGCCGGCCGCAAGATGTCGAAGTCGCTCGGCAACGTCATCGCGCCCCAGGAGGTGCTCAAGGATCACGGCGCCGACGTGCTGCGGCTGTGGGTGGCGACGGTCGATTTCCTCGAGGACATGCGGCTGTCGCCGGAGATCCTGACCCGCACCGCCGACGCCTACCGCAAGGTGCGCAACACCTGCCGCTACATCCTCGGCAACCTTGCCGACTACGATGCCCGCACCGACGCGCGGCCGCTCGAGACGCTGCCGGAGATCGATCGGTGGGCGCTCCTGCAGTACGAGGCCATGCGCAGCCGCGTCGTGCAGGCGTACGCCGACTACCAGCTGCACGTCGCCATGCAGACGCTGCACCGCTTCTGCACCGTCACCCTGAGCAGCCTCTATCTCGACATCCTCAAGGACCGGCTCTACACCAGCGCGCCTTCGTCCCCGGAGCGGCGCGCCGCCCAGACGGTCATCCACCGCATGCTCGACGGCGTGGCCCGCCTGATGGCGCCCGTGCTGACGTTCACCGGCGAGGAGGTGTGGCAGGCGCTGCATCGCCGTCCGGAATCGGAGCCGCTGCGCGGAAGCGTGCACGCCGAGGAGTTCCCGCAGGCGCTGGCGCTGGCGGCCGACGCCGACCTCACGGCGCGCTGGGATCGCCTGTTCGAGATCCGGGAGGATGTGCTGAAGGCGCTCGAGGTGGCGCGCGCCGCCGGAACGATCGGCAACGGCCTCGAGGCGGAGGTGACGATCGAGGCGCCGGACGACCTGCGCCCGCTGCTGGAGCGGCACGCCGCCGGCCTGCCGGCCGTCTTCATCGTGTCGCGCGTGGTGTTCGCCGCCGCCGGCGAAGGAGCGCACGCCAGCGCGCGCTTCCCCGGGTTGAGGGTGTCGGTGCGCCGCGCCCCGGGCACGAAGTGCGAGCGCTGCTGGATGGTCACGACCGACGTCGGGAACGATGCGGAGCTCGCGCCCCTCTGCGCCCGTTGCGCGGCCACCGTGCGCAGCCTTCCGGTGGCGCGGGCGGCGGGGACCGCATGACGGCGGCGCGTCTCCGGTGGCTCCTGTTGAGCGCCGGGGTGCTGCTTTTCGACCAGGTCACGAAGTCGCTCATCCGGGCCCGGCTGCCCCTGCACGATTCCGAGCCGGTCGTTCCCGGGCTCTTCAGCCTGACCCACGTCACCAACCGCGGCGCCCTCTTCGGACTGCTGCACGATCTCCCGAATCCGTGGCGCGCCGCGCTCTTCACCGTCGTGCCGTTCGCCGCCATCCTGCTCATCCTGTATTTCCAGGGACGCACCGCGGTCACGGATCGTCTGGCGCACGGCGGGCTGGCCCTGATCCTGGGCGGCGCGGCCGGGAACTTCCTCGACCGCCTGCGGCTCGGGTACGTCGTCGATTTCCTCGACGTCTATGCCGGCGAGCACCACTGGCCGGCCTTCAACGTCGCCGACTCGGCGATCTGCATCGGCGTCAGCCTGCTCATCCTCGATCTGCTCCGCCCGCACCGGCGTTCGGCCGGGGCCCCGGTCATGGCACCCTCCGACCTTCCTCCGAATCACGGATCGGCGAATGCACCCGGTCCTGTTTGATCTCCCGCTCGGGCCGCTCGGCACGTTCACGGTCGGAACGTACGGCCTGTTCTACGCGCTCGGGTTCCTGCTGGGCCTGCGTCTGGCCGTGTCGTACGCGCGCCAGGACGGCATCGAGCCGTCGCGCATCCTCGATCTCGGGATCGTCGGGCTGCTCGCCGGGTTCGTCGGCGCCAAGCTCCTTCTCTACGCGCTCGACGCGCGCTACTACCTGGCGGAACCGGTGCGCATGCTGCAGAACCTGCGCTCCGCGGGCGTGTACTACGGAGGGCTCGGGCTCGCGGTCGCGGCCGGGGTCTGGTACGTGCGCCGGCATCGCCTGCCGCTCGGGAAAGTGGCGGATCTCTGCGCCCCGGCGCTCTCGCTCGGGCAGGCGATCGGCCGGATCGGGTGCTTTCTTGCCGGTTGCTGCTACGGCCGGGCGTGCGACCTGCCGTGGGGCGTGACCTTCCACGACCCGCGCGCCGCGGAGCTGACCGGCGTGCCGGTCGGCGTGCGGCTGCACCCGACGCAGCTCTACCACGCGGCGGCCGACGTCCTGACGCTCGTCGTGGCCATGGCGCTGATGCGCCGCCGGCGCTTCGATGGCCAGGTCTTCTGGACCTGGCTGCTCCTCTACTCGGTTCTCCGCGCCGTGGTCGAGCACTGGCGCGGGGACATGGCGCGGGGCGTGTTCTTCTCGGGCGCGCTCTCGACGTCGCAGGTCATTTCGATTCCGATCGCCCTGGTCTCGGCGCTGATGCTGTGGCGCCTGGGTCGGCGCGCGTCCGCCGACTCCGCCGCCGCCGCAGCCAGGCCGCGCGGTCGATGAAGGACGCCATCCGGGGGGAAGAGCTGACCGTGGAACTGTCCGAATCGCGCCGCGGCGAGCGTCTCGACCAGGTCCTGCCCGATCTCGTCTCCGGACACAGCCGCGCCTCCCTGCAGCGGCTCATCCGCGACGGCCACGTGCAGGTGGACGGGCGCGCGGCGCGACCGGCGTACCGCATCCGCGGCGGCGAGCAGGTGAAGGTCCACGTCCCGCCCCCGGTGCCCTCGGCGATCGAGCCCGAGGCGATCCCGCTCCACGTCCTTTATGAAGACGCCGACCTGCTGGTGATCGACAAAGCGGCGGGAATGACCGTGCATCCCGGGGCCGGAATCCGGGGCGGCACGCTGGTGAATGCGCTCCTCCACCACGGGCGCGGGCTCTCCTCGATCGGCGGCGTCGAGCGCCCGGGGATCGTGCACCGCCTCGATCGCGACACCTCGGGTCTCCTCGTCGTCGCCCGCAACGACCGTGCGCACCGCGACCTCGCCGCCCAGTTCAAGGGGCGGCGCGTCGAGAAGATCTACGACGCGCTGGTCTGGGGGCGCCCGCGCTCGGCTTCGGGACGCATCGATCAGCCGATCGGGCGGCATCCGGCGGCGCGCGTCCGGATGGCGATCCGGCGTGACGGCCGCCCGTCGGTGACGCGCTTCGCCATCGCCCGCGCCCTCGGCCCGATGACCCTCCTCGAGGTGCGTCCCGAGACCGGCCGCACCCACCAGATCCGCGTGCACCTGCGCTCGATCGGTCACGTGGTCGTCGGCGACCAGCGCTACGGGGGCGAGCGCCAGTCGCTGCCGATGCGTCGACCCTTCCTCCACGCCGAGCGCCTGGAGCTGTCGCACCCGGTGACGGGCGAGCCGCTGTCGTTCGAGTCGGCCCTCCCGGCCGATCTGGTGGACGTGCTG
>DASYQE010000100.1:0-10256 GCA_036005805.1 Candidatus Polarisedimenticolia bacterium
CTCGAGAGCGTGCCGTGCCGCGCGGATGCGCTCGACCGACAGCTGGAAGTCGAACAGCGGCTTGTGCGGATCGCCGGTGCCGTCCTCGATCGACACGCCGGCGATGCCGGTCAGCGCGGCGGCCGCGACGTTCACCATGACGGCGGCCGCATCGGTGGCGAAGCCGGCGCCGAGGTCGGCGTTCACCGGAACCCGCACGCCGTGCGTCAGGACTTTCAGGTGCTGCAGCGTCTCCTGCAGGTTCACGCCATGGTCGGGTTTGCCCTGCGACCAGGCGAAGCCGCTGGAAGTCGTCGCGAGCGCCGGGAACCCGAGACGCTCGAGGGCCCGGGCGCTGCCGAGATCCCATGGGTTCGGGATGACGAAGCAGCCGGAGGCGTGCAGGTCGCGGAAGCGGCGGCAGAGATCGGTCTTGTCCTTCATCGTCCGTCCTTCGGCTCACGTGCCGGGAAGCGGCGATTCTATCCCCATCCCCGGGGCCCTGGCGTAACATCGCCGCATCCGCGGGAAGAGGAGCCCATGGCCGAGCCGGAGCGCGGCTACCAGGCGAGGCCGGGGGCGGATCCCAGGTACGCGTCGGACGTGAGCTGGTTGAGGGCGAAGTCGGCGACATTCGCCCGCGACACACGGACGGTCCACAGGTAGCTGCCGACTCTCGAGCCGGTGTTCACCCGGTCGCGCTTGATACCGTTGTTGAGCGAGCCGGGGCGGACGATGATCCACTCGATGCCGCTCGTCGCGATGATCCGCTCCTGGCGCGCCTTGTCCAGGAAATAAACCGGCAGCAGCAGCGGGATGACGAACAGGTTGTACGGCATCCCGAGCCGGCCGGCGCTGTCGCCGAGACCGAGCGAGGTGAGGCAGACGAGCCGCCGCACCTTGTGCCGCCGCATCGCGTCCAGGATGTGGCGGGTCCCCTCGGCGTGGATGCCCGAGAGCGAGAAGTAACGCTTGTGCCCGAGGGCCGAGACGACGGCGTTATGTCCCGGCATGGCGGCCTCGACCGACGCGGGATCGAGCACGTTCCCCTGCGCGATGGTCAGGCGCGGATGACGCAGCTCGAGACTGGAGGGGTCGCGCGCGAAGGCGGTCACCGCGAAGCCGCGCGCCAGTGCCTGCTCGACGAGCTGCCGGCCGGTCCGGCCGGTGGCGCCGATGATGAGGATGCGCTCGGGGCGGGTGCGGCTCCCGGTGGCGGGGGCGATGTGGGTCGACCGGTGCCCGGCGATCGCCAGCGCCGCCGTGAGCCCGATGGCGTAGATCACCAGCAGCAGGAGGAGATTCAACGCCATCGCGTCACGGGGCGGGCTTCGAGGTGGCCTGGACGATGGCGCGCATCGCCTCCTCGCGCGTCTCTTTCCCGTCGAGCCAGGCACGCCAGTGCTGGTCGAACACGTCGCGGAAGCCCTTGAACTGCCGGTCGAACATGCCGATCTGGATCACCGGCGTGTAGGTGGTGACGCCGCGCTCCGCGAGCACCCGGCGCGTCAGCTCGCCCGAGGTATAGAACAGAAGCGCGTGCCAGAGGTTGTACGGGGGCTTCACGTGCAGCTCGGCGGCGGCGCGGGCGAGATCGGCACCGATGGCCCCCGAGTCGGGGGCGACGATGCCGTGCGACGGCTCGTGCATCAGCGCCTCCAGCGCGGCGAAGCCCTGGCTGCCGGCGTCGGTGCTCTGGATGACGGCGTGCACTTCGTGGCCGTCTCCGACCGTGTAGGCGCCGAATTCCCAGCCGTACGAGACCACGTCGACGCGAATCGTCTTCGGAAACGGCATGCCATAGGCCTTCTCGTGCGCGGCGATGAGCTCGGCGGCGGCGGAGCGCAGGAGCGGCGCGGCCGTGGCGATCCAGAAGCGGTTCGCCGCGTCGTCGCGCGTCCACTGCGCCTTCTCGTAGAGCGGGCGCGCCGCGTCGAGGACCTTCGCGGCCGCCTCGGGGATGCCTTTCGGCAGGCGGGCCGCATGCGAGCTCGTCCTGCTCTCCGAGAGGGCGCGGTTCACGGCGATCAGCTCGGAGTCGACGATCGGCGAGCGTCTCGGGCCGAGCCACGTCTTGTACTCCTCGACGGCGGTGTTCCACGCGGTGAGGTCGGCGCCGGCCATCCCGTCGGGAGGCGGCGCGTCGGCGAAGCGCGCCTCGTACATCAGCCGCTGGTGCAGGTTCACCCACTCGTTCGATTGCAGGTGATACCGCTCGACGTCGGCGCTCGCCGGGTCACCGGTCGCTGCCAGGGAGGTTGCGGCCGTCAGGACGATCAGCACGAACGCGCGACGCATCACGCCAGGCCGAGTCCGCGCCAGCCGAGGACGCGCTCGCAGGCGGCGGCGAACGACAGCAGGCGCGCTTCGTCGAACGGCGCGGCGGCGATCTGCAGGCCGATCGGCAGTCCGTTCGAGGTGCGCCCGCAGGGGATCGAGATCGCGGGGAGGCCGGCGGTGCTGAACGGACTGGTGTTGCGCCAGTCGACCGGGTTCTCGCGGTCCGCCTCGGCGATGAGGATCGGCGGCGCCAGCATCGTCGGCATGACCAGGAGATCGACGCGCGCGAAGGTCGCCAGGATGTCGCGGCGCAGCAGGTCCAGCTCGCGGCGGGCGCGAGCGTAGTCGTCCGCCTTCGTGTCGGCGAACTTCAGGAGGGCGGCCCGGGTCGCGTCCTGGTATTTTCCGGGGCTCTCCTGCAGCCAGCGCGCGTGGTAAGCGTAGGCCTCGGGGCCGCGGACGCGCGGGTACAGGCCCGACGATCGAAGCCCGGCCGGCGGCAGCACGACGTCGTCCACCACCTCGGCGGCGAGCGGCCGGATCTTCTCGAGCGCCGCGGCGACGGCGCCCGCGACATCGGAGTCGAGCTCCTCGAACAAGGGGCTTCGCGGCAGGCCCAGGCGCGGCCTGGACGCTTTCGCGTCGAGAGCCCTCGCGTAGTCCTCCACCGGCCGGTCGGGCGTCGTCGGCTCCGCCGGGTCGTAGCCGGCGATCGCCTGGAGCACGAGCGCCGCGTCCTCGACCGTCTTCGTCAGGGGCCCGACGTGGTCGATGGTCCAGGAGAGGGGGATGACGCCGCGATTGCTGACGCGGCCATAGGTCGGTTTCAGCCCGACGACGCCGCAGAAGGCCGCCGGGATGCGAATCGAGCCGGCGGTGTCGGTGCCGACGGCGGCCAGGCACAGGTCGGCGGCGACCGCGACGGCCGATCCCCCCGACGATCCGCCGGCGATGCGGTCCGGCGCCCACGGATTGTGCACCGGGCCGAAGGCGCTGACGGTGCAGGTGCCGCCGTAGGCGAACTCCTGCAGGTTCGTCTTGCCGATGAGCACGGCGCCCGCCTCCTCGAGGCGCCGCACCACCTCGGCGCTCTCGCCCGGGATGCGATCGGCGAACAGGGCGCTGGCGCCGGTCGTGCGGACGCCGGCGGTGTCGATGTTGTCCTTCAGCGCGATCGGAATGCCGTGCAGCGGCCCGCGCCAGCGGCCCGCTTTCTGCTCGGCCTCGCGTTCGCGCGCCGTCACGAGCGCCCGGTCGGCCGTGACCGTGATGAAGGCGTTGAGCGAGGGGTTGAGCCGCTCGATGCGCGCGAGGCACGCCTGCGTCAATGTCACCGGCGAGAGAGCGCCGCGGTGGATGCGATCGGCGGCGCTCCGCAGCGACAGCCTCGCGGGATCGTCCGAGGCGGATCCGGAGGCAGAGGAAGAGGCGCGATCCGACGGGGCGGCGCCAGAGGCCAGAAGCGTGCCGCGCGTCAGTCCCATGCCGGCGGCAGCACCGACGCCGGCCGCGATGAAGTGGCGGCGGCTCAGGGGATCGGGCTTCACGAGGCGACCGTATCACAGGTTGGAATCCCGGCCGTCCGGACCGGTCGCGGGGCCGGAGATTCGCTTCTGAACGCTCACCGGCAGCGGATCTAGAATCGCCGGCATGCGCGGGGCCGCGATGGTCGAAAGCCTGGTCATCGCGGCCTTCGTGTGTCTGCCGTCAGGGTGCGGTCCGGCTGCGCCGATTCCGTCCGGTGACGCGCCGGCGAGGGCGCAGGTCGAGGCGCGGCTCGGGCGCCTGGTGGACGAGCTCCACGCCGCGGGACGGTTCGACGGCGCGGTGGTCGTGAGCGATGCGGGCGGAGTCTTCTTCGAGCGCGGCTTCGGATGGGCCGATGCCGAGCGGAAGGTGCCGTTCACGCCGGACACGCCGACCGACGGCGCCTCGCTCGCGAAGACCTTCACCGCGGCGCTCGTGCTCGCGCTGCAGGCGGAAGGACGGATCGACCTCGATGCTCCGGTGATGCGCTGGCTCCCGGAGCTTCCGTATCCCGAGGTGACGCTGCGCCACCTCCTGTCGCACTCATCAGGGATTCCGGTGCACGACTATGACTTCTTCGACGCGGATCTGCCGCCGGGGACCGTGCGCACGACCGAAGCGCTCCTCGGCGTGCTGGCGAAGCGCCGGCCGCCGCTCGCGACCCGGCCGGGCGTCGCGTTCGAGTACAGCAGCTTCGGGTACGACCTCGCGGCACTCGCGGCGGAGCGCGCCGGCGGCAAGCCGTGGTTCGACCTGCTGAACGATCGCTTCTTCCGGCCGCTCGGCATTCGATCGGCCTTCGCGCGGCCGGGGCGCTTCGCCGACTTCCCGGGCGTCCGGTCGCTCGGCTACCGTCGTGACGGCGGGCGGCTCCTCCGGAACGAGGTCTTCGAGGACGAGGCGTTCCACGGGGGATCGAACCTGTACATCTCGGCGCGCGACCTCGATCGCTGGGGCGCGTCTTTCCTGCACGCGCCGCGCCTCGGGCCCGCCGCGATGGGCGCGGACCTGGCGCCGGCGTCGGTCGGCGGCGCCGCGTCCGGGCTGACGCTCGGGTCCTGGTACCGGAGTCCCGACGACGGCGCCTTCTGGTACTCGGGGCACCTGCGCGGCTTCCACAGCGAGGTGTTCCGCGATCGGCGGCGTGGCTGGTCCGTCGTCTCCACCTCGAACAACACGATGGATCCCTGGCTGCAAAAGGGGCTCGTGCGGGCGATTGTCGCGGCGCTCGAGGGCCGGGAGCCGGGTGACGAGGTGGCCATCCCGCCGATCGAGACGCTCACCGCGGAAGCGCGCGCGCTCGTCGCCGGGCGCTACCTGTTGCCGCATGGAGAAGCGCTCGAGGTCGCGCCCGCCTCCGACGACGGCACGCACGCCACCTTCGTCGTGACGCGCGGCGGCGTGCGCTACCGTGCGTTCCCGGAAGGGCCCGCCTCATCCTACGTGCCCGGGCTCGATCTCATGCTCGGATTCGCCCGCCATCCGCCACGGATGTTCGTCTCGTCGGCCCTCGAGTCCGGATGGATCGCGCGCGCCGGGGACGGAAGCTGAACCGTCAGTCGGCGCGCAGGGCGTCGAGCGGATCGAGCCGCACCGCTCGACGCGCCGGGACAGCACAGGCGATCAGTCCCGCCAGCACCAGCACCACCGCCACGGCGCCGTAGGTCGCGAGGTCGAAGGGGCGGACGCGGTAGAGCAGGTGCGCGTAGAGCGGGGCGAGCAGCGCCGAGAGGCCGAGCCCCGCGGCGCAGCCGAGGAGCACCGGCATCATCCCCTGGAAGAGCACGAGTCCCATGACATCGAGCCGTCGCGCCCCGAGCGCGACGCGCACGCCGATCTCGGCGGTGCGGCGCGTCACGCTGCCGGAGGAGACGCCGTAGACGCCGACGACCGCGAGCAGCAGCGCGATGCCGGCGAGGGCCGCCGACAGCAGGCTGAGGAAGCGGGTCGCCCGGCGCGCCTGCTCGACGTAATGCGCCAGCGGCAGCACCCGCGCCACCGGAAGATCCGGATCGAGCCCGGCGATGGCCGCCCGCGCCGGCGCCGCGAGCGCCTCCGGGTCGTCGTCAGCGCGCAGGGCGAAGGAGATCTGATTGCGCGGCGCGAGCGCATAAGGAATGTAGACCTGCTCGCGCACCTCCTCGGTCAGGGAGTGGAACTGCACGTGGTGCACGACGCCGATCACCTCGGCCGGCTGCGTCTTGAAGTCGCTCTCGATCATGGTCTCGAGCGCCAGGCGCTTCCCGATCGCGCTCTGCCCGGGCCAGTTCCGGCGCGCCAGCGTGTCGTCCACCACGGCGACGAGGCGCCCCTGTGCGACGTCGTCTTCGGTGAAGTCGCGTCCCTCGAGCAGATGCGCCCCGATGGCGCGGAAGAATCCCGGGAGGACGCTGCGGTGGTCGGCCATGAGTCCGTCGCGCTCTCCTTCCGGGGCGCCATCGCGCCAGTACGGCGAGTACCAGTTCGGCAGGCTGGTGTCGAGCGGCAGGTTGGACCCCATGCCGGCCACCTCGACCCCGGGGATCGCCCCGAGCGCCTCCTGCGCGCGGCGCGCGAAGCGAACCCGATCGGCATCGGCCGGATAGCGCGGGCCGGGCAGCGACAGCTGCAGCGTCAGCGCGCGCCCCGCTTCGAAGCCGGGGTCGACGCGGACGAGGGAGTGCATGGTGCGGGCCATCAGGCCGGCGCTGGCGAGGACGGCGCAGCCGAGCGCCACCTCGCACCCGATGAGAACGTTCCGGGCGCGCTGCAGGCCGCCGCCGGTCTGGCCGCGGCCGCCGCGCTTCAGCGCCTCGGCGATGCGGCCGCGCGCCGCCGCCACGGCGGGGGTGAGTCCGGAGAGGATGCCGGCGGCGAGCGTCGCCGCGACGGCGAAGGCGAGCACGCCGAGGTCGAGCCGCGCCGGACCGGTGCGCGCGACGCCCTCGGGCTGGAGCGCCTGCAGGGCCGCGAGCATCCACGAGCCGATGCCGAGGGCGAGAGCGCCGCCGGCCGCCGCGAGGACCACGCTCTCGGTCAGCAGCAGTCGCGCGATTCGTGCGGGGGACGCGCCGAGCGCGCTGCGCATGGTGAGCTCGCGCTGCCGTTCGGCGCCGCGCGCCAGGAGCAGGCTCGCGACGTTGATGCAGGCGATGAGCAGGACCAGCGCCACGCCTCCCGACAACGCCAGCAGCGCCGGCCGCGCGGGGCCGACGACCTCGCCGTGCAGGGGCGCCACGTTGAATCCGAGCTGCTGCGAGGCGTACTCCTTGTATTCGGCGCGCAGCGCGGCGCCGATGCGGTCCATCTCCGCCTGCGCCTGGACCGGCGTCGTGCCGGGGGTCATGCGGCCGAGCACCCGGATGAACGACACATCGAGCGGCCCGCCGGCGAGATCGAACGGCATCGGCACGTAAGCGTCGATGTCGGGCGGGACGCGGCTCGACTCCGGAAAGGCGAGGCGGAACGACGCGGGCAGGATGCCGCGCACCTCGACCGCGCGCCCGTCCATCGGGATGGTGCGGCCGACGAGATCCGGATCGGCGCCGAAGCGATGGCGCCACAGGGCGTCCGACAGGATCACCAGCGCGGGCTTGCCCGGACCGTCCTCCCCGTCGGCGAAGTGCCTGCCGAGCGCCGGCTTGTCGATGAGGAGCGGCAGGAAGTTCGCCGTGACGAAGCCGACGCGGATCTGCTCCGGTTCGCCGTGTCCGGTCAGCGCGACGCTCGTCACCCAGATGCCGCCGATCGTCCCGAACAGGCGGCTGCGCTCGCGCAGGGCGAGGAGCTGGTGACCCGAGGCGGGCGCCTTCGCTTCGGGCCCGAAGTGCGCCCAGACGAGCGCGAGGCGATGGGCCTCCGGATAGGGAAGCGGCCGCAGCAGCACCGCGTCCACGACGCCGAAGATCGCCGTCGAGGCGCCGAGGCCGACGCCGAGGGTGAGGACGACGAGCGCGGTCCATCCCGGCGTGCGCGCCATGCCGCGCAGCGCCTGCCGGAGGTCGGAGAGCCAGCCGGACAGCGCCGAGCCGGGCCGCGTGTCGCGGACCCGTTCCTTGATGGCCTCGACGCCGAAAGCTTCGCCGCCGCGGCCCAGCTCGAGCCGCGCCGCGCGCCGGGCGGCCTCGCGGGAGAGCCCCGCGTGCTCCTTCTCGTCGGCCATCAGGTCGAGCGTCGATTCGATTTCGTCGTCGAGGTCGCGATCGTCGTCCATGGCCGCCTAGGTGGCTTCGAGGGCGCGGGCGATCGCCAGCGACACGCGTCCCCAGCGCTTCGACTCGTGCTCGAGCCGCCGCCGGCCTGCTTTCGTGAGCGTGTAGAACCTGGCGCGGCGCCGGTTTTCCGATTCGCTCCACTCGGAGGCGAGCCAGCCCGCGGCCTCCATGCGGTGCAGCGCGGGAAAGAGCGAGCCGGGGCCGACTTCGAACGCGCCGCGGGTGATCTGCCCGACACGCCTCGCGACCCCGAGCCCGTGGAGCGGCCCGGGGACGAGCGCCTTGAGGATGAGCATCTCGAGCGTGCCGCGCACCAGGTCCGAGCGGGCGTCCGCCTCCGCCCCCGCCGCCTTCGTGTCCGCCTTCGCCACCGCGGTCTCCTCCCGGGGAAACGACTCTCCTATCGAGAATCGACAGGAGTATCCGCCCGCTCCTATCGATTGTCAACAGGAGAGGCGATCGCGGACCGGCGCCGGCTCAGCGGACGCCGTCGAAGCGTCGGATGGCGGTGACGGTGTCGTCCGGGCCGGCGAAGAGGGCGAGCAGCTTGACGTGGCGGGTGGCGGCGTCCTGCTTCACCGTCAGGTCGAGGTAGCACCAGACCAGCGCCTGCGTGGCGCTCTCCGGCGGGCGCAGCACCTGCATCGGACCGAACCAGTCGAAGAGCAGCGCGGTCGGCAGGCGCATGCGGCCGTCGGCGGGGCCGAGCAGCTTCTCGGCGTCGGCGAGCTTCGAGCGCCCCTCGTGGAGCTGGTCGGCGAGCGCCAGGTCGAAGTCGGTCGATCCCGGCTCGAGCGACGAGGCGAAGAGGTACCCGTTGGTGACGCCGTCCACGGCCTCGACGTGCAGCTCGTGGCCCTTGTTGCCCGAAGCGCTCGACGTCCCCCACGCCCAGCCGAGGATGGTCGATTCGACGTCGTCGGCCTGCAGCACCCGATGGAAAGCGGGCGGTCCGAAGAAGGTCTGGAGGTCGGCCTCGGTCGTCCTGCCGATCACCAGCGCCGAGATGTTCTCCGCCGGGAACTTCGCCCCGAGCGACACGCTGCAACCCGCGACCGTTGCGAGCCCGAGGGCCGTGAGTCCGAGGACGCACGCGAGACGTTCCTTCGAGCCTGGCCTGTGGATGTCGATGATCGTGACCCCCGGCGGGGTCCTTCAGGGCTTCTTCACGCGCCCCCGGCCCCCGCCCGGATTGATGGTAGAGCGGATGCTTTCCTGCGCCCAATTCCGGCCGCGCGCGCGGCCTGGCGCACGAGTCCGTCGAGGAGATGCCGCCGCGCGAGCAGCGCGAGCTTGCGGGCGCGGGACAGCCGCTTGATGCGCCACTCGACCTTCTGGGCGAGCGAGCGCGAGCCAATGGCGCGCGCCAGCTCGAGACGGAGGGGGCTCCTGCCGCGCAGCGCCTTGGCGCCGCCCGGGGCGAAGCCGGCGTGCTGATCGAGACGGCGGCGGACGTCGAGCGCGATCCCGGTGTACAGCGCGCCCTGCCGCGTCCGGACGACGTACACCGACCAGCGGTGCGAAGCCCTGGCCATGGGCGATTCTCGCACAGGAGCCGATCGCGCCCGTCCGGGTCTAAGCGGCGGTCAGGGCGTCCCGCCGGGTCCCTCCACGTAGCGCTTCAGGCGATCGAGGGCGTCGTCCCACTGGCGGGAGACGAGGTCGAGGTAGGCGCGGGCCTCGGCGAGCCGCTGCGGCTCGACGCGCCAGATGCGCTCGCGGCCGCGCCAGTCGTCGCGCACCAGCCGCGCCTGCGCCAGCACCTCGAGATGCTTGGTGATCGCCTGGCGGGTGACGTGCGCGCGTTCGCTGAGGCGCGCGATCGACGCCGGCCCGCCCGAGGAGAGACGCGCCAGCAGGCGCAGGCGCGTCTCGTCCCCGAGCGCCCCGAACACCGAGGCGGCGCTTCCGGGCGCCAGCGACGTCGGTGCGCTACCCGGAGACATGACGGCGGATGTTCTCCACCTGCGCGGCCCAGCCGCCGGAGTTCAGCCGGAACGCCTCGGCGCGCCGCGCCGCCGGGATGTTGTCGAAGCCGGACTCGATGACCTTCAGGCGCGTCCCCTCGGGCACCTCGGCGAGGCGGAACTCGACGAGCGTCGTCGGCTCTTTCGAGTAGTCCACCCCGGGATCGATGGCGGCCGGGTGCCAGCGCCAGGAGAAATAAGTCTGTGGCTCGAGCTTCTCGACCGTCACCTCCATGGTGACGTGCTCGTAGCCGGGGATGGTGATGCGCCCGCGGATCGGCTGGCCGGCGGCGAAGCGCCCGTCGAGGCT
>DASYQE010000101.1:0-6265 GCA_036005805.1 Candidatus Polarisedimenticolia bacterium
TCCTCGAACGCCATGAAGACCCCCGGCTCGTCGTACTGGGTCGCTCCCCGCACCAGGAACTCCATCGCGAAGAGCGTCTTGCCGCAGCCGGCGCTGCCGCAGACCAGCGTCGGACGGCCGAGCGGCAACCCGCCGTCGGTGATTTCGTCGAGCCCGTGGATGCCGGTCGGAGCCTTGGCAAGTCGGGGGTGGGTGGCCTTCGCGTGCGCGGCCTTGGTCATCGCCTCTCCTCGCGTTGCAACGGTCGAGCCTTGTCGGACCTGGGATTGGCGGGAAGCGTAGCACCGCGGCGCTTTCAGGAGCCTCCGTAGAACCCGGTAGATTGCGTGAGGATTCTTCGGAGCCCGGTCAGGCCGGGGTTTGCCCCCCCTGCGCGGCGCCCCCATCGCCCCGCGCCCCGGGGATCACGGGAAGCCGCACGACGAACTCGCTGCCGCGTCCGCGCCCTTCGCTGTGCGCCTCGACCGAGCCGTCGTGCAGCTCGACGAGCCGCTTCACGAGCGTCAGTCCGATCCCCAGTCCGCCCTGCGAGCGCTCCAGGCTCTGGTCGAGCTGGGTGAACATCTCGAACACGCGGCCGAGGCTTTCGCGCGGGATGCCGATGCCGGTGTCGCGGACCTTCACGATCACGTCGCTCCCCTCGCGCTCGGCCTCGAGCGCGATCGAGCCCCCGGGCTGCGTGAACTTGCTGGCGTTGCCGAGGAGGTTGCCGAACACCTGGGCGAGCCGCACCGGGTCGGCGTGCAGCCGGATCGGCTCGTCGGGCAGGTGGACCGAGACGCTCTGATGGGCCGACTCCGCGATCGGCCGGCAGGCCTCCACCGACTGCTGCACCACCGGCGCCAGCTCGACGGTGTCCTTGCGCAGCTCGATGGTGTCGCGGGTGATGCGGCTGATGTCGATGAGCTCGTCCACCAGCCGCACCAGATGCCGGAGCTGGCGGTCCATGGTGCCGATGGAGATCTGGATGACCTCGCGGTCGCCGCCGGAGCGCTTCAGGATCTCGAGCGAGTTGCGCAGCGGCGCCAGCGGCCCGCGCAGCTCGTGCGCCAGGATCGCCAGGAACTCGTTCTTGCGCCGGTCGCCGACCTGCAGCTCCTCCAGCAGGTCGCGCATCCGGCGCTCGACCCGGCGGCGCTCGGTGATGTCACGGAACACCAGGACGCAGCCGACCACGGTCCCGCGCCCGTCGCGGATGGGGGAGGCGCTGTCGTCGATCGGCCGCTCCGATCCGTCCTTGCGGACGAGCACGGCGTGGTTGCCGACGCCGACGATGGCCCCCTCGCGCATCGCCCTGAGCCCCGGCGCCTCCTGCCGGGCGCGGGTGGTCTCGTCGAGCAGGTGGAAGATCTCCCCGAGCGGCCGTCCCGCGGCCTCGCTCTGCGTCCAGCCGGTCAGCGCCTCGGCCACCGCGTTGAGGAAGGCGATGCGTCCGTCGACGCCGGTGACGATGACGGCGTCGCCGATGCTCGCGAGGGTGACCCGCAGCCGCTCGCGCTCATCGGCGATGAGGTCGGCGCCGCGCCGCTGCACGCGCAGGCTCTGCCGGCTGAACTCGAAGGCGACGCAGACCATCAGGACGCCGAGGATGGTCGTCAGGCCGAGCAGCAGGCTGGTGGTGCGGATGCTGGCGTCGGACTCGGCGGAGCGGCGGCGCATCAGCGCCTCCTCCATCGAGCGCATCACGCCGATGGAGCCGCGCACCTCGGTCATCAGCCGCTGCCCTTCGTCGCTCCGGATGATGCGCAGCGCTCCTTCGCGGTCGTCGGCCTGCGCCAGGTCGAGCGTGCGGCTCATCTCGTCCCGCTTGCCCGCGATGTGGTCCGTGAGCTGCGCCAGGCGCCTGCGCTGCACGAGGTCCTCGGCGGTCAGCAGCCGCAGGCGCTCGAGGATCTGGTCGATCTGGGCGATCGCCGTCTGGTAGGGCTCCAGGTACTTCGGATCCTCCGCCAGCAGGTAGCCGCGTTGTCCCGTCTCCGCCTCGGTCAGCCGGCGCAGCAGGAGATCCAGGTCGCGCTCCACCTCGAGGGTGTGTCCCTCCCGCGACTCGTTCTGCGCGACCCGGCGCAGGTTCATGTACGCGAGCCCGCCGCCGACGAGCAGGACCATCAGGGTGAGCCCGAAGGCGAGCAGGCTCAGGTCGAGCCGGCCGTGGCCTCCCGCCGGGCGGGCGGAGGCCGGCGCGAGACCCGGAGCGGCCGCCGCGGTCGGCGCGGAGGCGGCGCGCTCCCCGCCGCGCTCGCTCAGGAGCGTTTCGAAGCGGTGCTGCGCGGCGTGCATCGCCTCGCCGAATCCGATGATGATGGCGGCGGTGACCAGGTAGCCGGCCAGCCGCAGCAGCTCCCGCGGGTCGCTGAACGCCATCGTTCCGCGCGGATCGACGAACAGGTACGCGCCGACGAGGTAGCCGAGGAGGGCGGTGAGCGCGGCCGGGCGCCAGCCGCCGGCCCACGCGCTCGCCGCGATCGCCACCATGAAGGTGACGAACGGCATGAAGTCGTGCAGCAGCGGGTCGAGCAGCCATCGCACCAGAGCCGCCGCGGTCAGCGCGGCGAAGGAAATGGCGTAGGCCGTGCTTCGGGTGCGCACGTGCGGCTCCTTCATTCCCGCAAGGGTGCGATCATCAGACGATCGGCCGGCGCTTTTGTCAACGGGCCGCGGCCCGGACCGCAGCCGCCCGCGCCGGCGACCGCCCGGCCCTGTGGGTCCGCCGGGGAGCCAGGGAGAGGGGGCGTTCCACGAGGACGAACAGCCCCGCCGAAGGCAAAAGCGTCCAGGCGAACATCACCGGCAGCAGCGGCCAGAACACCCAGGCGCCGACGGCTTCGGGCGGCAGCGCCCGCGACAGCGCCAGGAACGACCCCTTCAGGGCGAGGCCGTGGACGAGGTAATACGAGTAGCTCATGTTCCCCAGCCAGCGCAGCGGTGTCCAGGCGAAGGCGCGCGGCAGCCAGTCGTGCGGGGCGCGGAAGCAGGTGAGGCACAGGAGAAAGAAGGAGGCGAACAGCACCCCTTCCTGTACCGCCAGCCAGGCGGGGCCCTCCACCGGGGCCAGCATGCACGCGAGGCCGAGCGCCAGAGCCGCGAGGCTGGCGCCGCTCGAGGGGGTCGGCACGAGCGGGCTTCTCATCACCTCGTACAGGATGATCCCGGCGATGAACATCAAAAGCTTGATGGGCCCGCCGGTGAAGGCGCAGATGACGGCGAAGCCCCACCCGAGCCCCAGGAACAGGGCGATGCGCCAGCGGATGCGGCGCGTCCGCAGGCCCAGAAGCGCGATCAAAAGCGGGATGGCGAGGTAATAGAACATCTCGTACGACAGCGACCACGCCACGGTGATGATCGGCTCGATCGGGACGATCCCGGGCAGCAGCAGCGCGTTCTGCACGACGTACAGCAGCCCCTGCGGCCACGGCGACGGGATCTTGTTCTCCTGCGGGAACAGGAAGGACAGCGCGAGGTAGACGAGAAAGACGGCCGCGAAGGCGGGATAGATGCGCTCGACCCGCCGCGACATGAACTTGAAGAAGCGCTGCTCGCGGGCGATGAGCGAGCCGTAGATGAGGTAGCCGCTCAGGACGAAGAAGAGGTCGACGCCGGTGCCGCCGATGTCGTGCAGCCCCTTCGCCAGCGCCGCGAGCGGCGGGGAGGAGGCGATCCACGGCTTGACCAGAGCGCAGTAGTGGACGAAGAAGACCAGGAAGACCGCGAACCCGCGCAGCCCTTCCATCGGCCGGACGTTGCCGGCCCCGCCGCCGCGCTGCAGCTCGAAGGTGTCGTCGAACCAGCCCAAGCCAAAACTCCGGGCCCACCCATTCCCGCGTCATTCTGGCCCCGGCGCCCGGGCATTTCGAATCGGCATCCGGAGGAATCCGGAAAGGGGCATCAGGACGCGGGCCCTACTGCGGCTTTTCCTGCTGCAGGCGCGGCGGCTCGTCGCCGAGCCAGGCCGGGTGCGTGGCGGTGGCGTCGAACAGCGAGGTCGTCTTGAACAGCTCGAAACCGCCGTCCGAGGCCGCGCTCCGCGTGCGCGCCAGCAGGGCCCGGCGCTTCGCCGGCGTCAGCGAGCGGCAGGTCGCCGCCGCCTCGAACGCCTGGTCGAGGATCTTCAGGCTGTCGATGCCGGTGATGACGACGGAGGTCGGCAGGCTCAGCGCGTAGTGCAGGCACTCGATCGCGGTCACCTGGCGCGACTTGAGGATGATGCCGTTCGCCATGCTCTTCATCCCGAGCACACCGATGCGCTCCTGAACGAGCCGCGGCAGGACGAGCTTCTCGAAGCTGCGGTAGTGCGCGTCCATGACGTTGAGCGGCATCTGCACGGTGTCGAAGCGGAAGCCGTTCTCCGCGGCCACCTCCAGCATGTGCAGGTGGATGCGCGGGTCCTTGTGGCCGGTGAAGCCGATGTAGCGGAGCTTGCCGGCCTTCTTCGCTGCGACGAGGGCGGCGTTCGCCCCCTGCGGGTCGAAGATGCGGTGCGGGTCGTCGAAGCGCAGCACCTCGTGGTGCTGCACGAGGTCGATGCAGTCGGTCTTCAGGCGCCGCAGCGAATCCTCGAGCTGGCGGGCGGCCTCCTTTTTCGAGCGCCCGTCGATCTTGGTCATCAGGAAGACCTTCTCCCGGTAGCCGTCGCGCAGGGCCCGGCCCATGCGTCGCTCG
The DNA here is from genome assembly GCA_036005805.1 of Candidatus Polarisedimenticolia bacterium. GTDB lineage: Bacteria > Acidobacteriota > Polarisedimenticolia > Gp22-AA2 > Gp22-AA2 > DASRAU01. The sequence continues at coordinate 4,660 of DASYQE010000101.1, forward strand.
CTGGCCCCTTCGGTGTAATCCCAGGAGTTGTCCATGAAGTTGATGCCGCGGTCGATGGCGGCGCGGACGAGGCGGACGGCGAGCGCGGCTGAGACCGACTTGCGGCTCAGGTGCCAGCCGCCGAGGCCGATGATGGAGACCTTCTCCTTCGTGCGGCCCAGCGTCCGGTAGGGCATCTCGGATCGCGAACGGGAGTTCGGCATGTCGTCTCCGTGCAGGTGGTGAGAATCCTGCCGGAGATTCTAGGACCCGGGCAATCGGCGGGCGAGGCACTCGGCGAGGGCGTCGGCGGCGAGTCGGTTCCCCGCGCGGTTCCAGTGGCTGTCGTTCGGTTTGTACAGCCGTTCGCCCCCGGAGAGGGCCGCGAATCGCTCCAGAAGATCGCAGGCGGGGATGCGGCGCGCGGCGAGGGCTTCGTCGAGGAACCGGTTGGGGAGGCCGAAGTCGAGGCGCTCCCGGTCCGCCGCGAGCGTCGCGAGCACGCGCTCGCGCAGGACGGGATCGACCTGCATCTCGTCCGGAAGGATCGCCACGGCGACGTCGATGTCGTGCTCCGCGCAGACCGACTGGATGCGGGCGAGCACGTCGACCGCATCGAGGAAAATCCGCCGGTCGGTTCCGCCCGTCTCGTAGATGCGGGTGCGCTGCCGCTCCATCTGGAGGTACGTGGCCTCGGTCCAGGTGGGGGCCGAGTCGTCGTAACGGTCGGTGGCCGGGAGCAGACCCGCCGTCTTGAAGACGAGCCCGTAAACGGCGCGGCCGAGCGTCACCACGGCCCAGGAGCGGCCGCGCGCGCGCTTGGTGTCGGTGAAGTCGTTGCCGACGAAAAACGACACGAGAACGAGGTCGGGCCGATAGGCCAGCCCTTCGTCGAGCAGCAGCGCCAGGTAGTCCTGGGGCCCGGCGCCGGAGATCCCCATGTTGATCACCTCGACCGGACGCCCGGTGGTGCCCAGCCGCCGCTCGAGGAGCGTCAGGTAGTTGTCCTCGTACGGCACCGCGCCGAACGCGAACGAGTCCCCGAGCGCGACGATGCGGTAGGTGCCGGGCGGTTTGTCGCGCGGGTGCTCGAGGTCCTTGAAGCCGCCGGAGTTGAGCGGCCTCCCGAAGACGAGCGCCCCCGGGCGCCCGCGGAAGCGGTTGGAGGACGGCTGCGCCAGGACGAAGGTGGGATGGACGCGCTGCAGGACGCGCAGGCCGATCTCGGCGAGAGCCAGCGTGATCAGAAGGACGGCGAGCGCCTCGGCCGCCCGCCGTCCCGGCGTCGCCGCCACGTCAGCCGGGTCGTCGCAGGGGCAGCGTGTAGCAGACGGCGGTGCCGTCGAGCGCCACGACGCCGTCATCGCGCGTGACGGTGGTCTTGAGCGTGGTGATCGGCTTGTCGGTCCGCACGCTGACGATCTCCACCGCGCCTTGAATCCGGTCCCCCGGCCGCACCGGCGCCTTGAAGCTCCAGGCGACGCTGAGGAAGACCGTGCCGGGGCCCGGCAGGTCCTCCGCCACGACCGCGTTGAGAATCGCGCTGGTGATGCCCCCCTGCACGATGATCTCCCCGAACTTCGAGGCGCGGGCGGCGGCCTCGTCGTAGTGCAGGGGATTCCGATCC
>DASYQE010000102.1:0-2717 GCA_036005805.1 Candidatus Polarisedimenticolia bacterium
CAATCCCGGCATCGGCGGAGGCTCCGCCGAGATCTGCGACGGCATCGACAACGACTGCAACGGCCAGGTGGACGAAGGCCTCGCGGGGCGCGCCGAGACCTGCAACGGCCTCGACGACAACTGCAACGGCGTCGTGGACGAAGGAGATCCGGGAGCCGGCCTCTCCTGCTCCACCGGGCAGCCGGGGGTCTGCAGCGCCGGGACGATGCACTGCACCGCCGGCGCGCTCACCTGCGTGCGCAACGTCGGGCCCGGCCCCGAGGCGTGCAACGGCAAGGACGACAACTGCAACGGCGTCGTGGACGAAGCCGGCGACGCCGACGGCGACGGCATCACCGACTGCACGGACAACTGCCCGGACGCCTACAACCCCGGGCAGCAGGACGCCGACCACGACAACTACGGCGACCTGTGCGACTGCACTCCCAACAACGCCGGCAACCCGCCCCCTCAGGAAATCGGCGCCGTGACCATCACCCGCACCGCCGGCGTGATGACCATCGGCTGGAGCGCGGTTGTCGGCGTGCAGCGCTACAACGTCTACCGCGGCTATCGCACCGAGGGGGATCTCTGGGCCTACGACCAGCAGTGCCTGGTCAACCGGACCAGCAGCCTCTCGACCACAGACAGCCTCGACCCGCGGGCGTTCACCCTCCTCTATTACTACGTGTCCGCCTCGTGTCCGGGCGGGCAGGAGAGCCCGCTCGGCCGCAATTACCCGGGGAACGCGCCGATTCCCCAGCCGAACCTCTGCCCCCAGGCGAGCCTCGACGCCGACGGTGACGGCACCGAGGAGGCCACCGACAACTGTCCCGGCTACAACAACCCGCTGCAGGCCGACTTCGACGGCGACGCCCACGGCGACGTGTGCGACAACTGCCCGGCCGTCTCCAACACGAGCCAGACCGACACCGACGGCGACACCCTCGGCAACGCCTGCGACCCCGACGACGACAACGACGCCGTCCTGGATGACGGCGACGCCAGCGGCATCGCCGGGGACCACCCGTGCACGGGAGGTGTCAGCGCCTCGTGCGACGACAACTGTCCGCTGGTCGCGAACCCGGCGCAGGCCGACACCAACGCCAACGGCGTGGGGGATGCCTGCGAATAGGGTCCGGTTTCGATCCCTCTGCAGCTCTACTTCATTGACTCAATCGTGTCCACCGAAGCGTGCACCCACGCAGCCTTCCAGGGCCCCAAGCTGATCGAGTGCGAGCTCCCCTGCAGGGACCTGGCGTGCAATTGAGCTGAACGAACCGGGGCCGGCGCTTTGGCGCCGGCCCCTACCATGGTCTTCGGCGACTCACGCGCCGAACGGGGCGGCGCCGGCCTGCGTCGCGAGGACGGCGGCCGCGACAGAGAGCCGCCGGCCGGCGACCCTATCGCGTCCTGCCGGAAGCGCGCCGTCTTTCGGGCCTCGCTGTCCGACGGATGACGTAGGCACCGCGACGAGGCTCGGAAAGCCGACCTGGACCGCTTTCCCGATCCAGCAGCGCCAGGGCGCCCGCCGGATCGACGGCGCGAACCGGCGAGGAGCGGAACCCCGCAGCGTCTCGCGTCACGATCAGGTCGCAACCTGCGCTCTCGGCCGCGGCCGCGCAGACCGCGTCCTCGAAGTCAGTCCAGCCCAGAGTCAGGGCGCGCTGAAGGATCGTCTGATTGACGGGCGCCACTCCGAAGACGGTGAGCAGATCTCCGACGCTGCGGCGGGCGGCGGAGCCTCCGAGGGCTTTGGCGAACAGGTAGAAGAGAGTCGTCACCGCATGAGCGGGCACGAGACCGGTGATGCGTCCCGTCTCGACGGCAGCCCAGATTCCCGCCGCAGCCGCCGCATGAGGCTTTCGTTCCAGCACGGCATCGAGAAGGACGTTGACGTCGACCAGAGCGCGCCTCATCTGCCGTACTTGCGCTCCAGGTATCGACGGTATGCCGCAGCATCCGCGGCCCGGCCTTTCAGCTCCTGCCGCAGACGCGCCAGGACCGGTGGGATCTCCTCGTCATCCTGGCGCGCGCTCCCGATCAGGAGGGCCAGGAGCTGCTCGACCAGCCGCGACACGGAGGTCCCGCGCCGTGCCGCATAGCGCTTGGCGCGCGCCGCGACGCTCTCATCCACGTTCAGGGTCAGCTTGGCCATGTACGTATGGTAGTTGGCAATCTGTACGTACGCAAGCTCTCCCGGTCGATCGCGGCCTCTTCGCGCAGCACTTCACCACCATGGTCAGGGCTGGTGGCGGTAGCCGACCTTGCGGACCGTGAGGATGTGACGCGGGGCGGCCGGATCCTCTTCCAGCTTGCGGCGCAGCTCGGCGACGTGGGTGTCGACGGTGCGCGACACCGCGCCCGAGGCGTAGCCCCAGACCTCGCGCAGCAGATCGGTGCGCGAGACGACGGCGCCGCGGCGGCGGAGGAGGGCGACGAGCAGGTCGAACTCGCGCGGAGCCAGCTCGACCGGGCGGCCGTCGCGCGTCACCATCCGGCGGGCGTGATCGACCACCACCGAGCCGAACCGATCGGGTTCGGCCGGCGCCGACCCGGACTGCGAGGCCGCGCGCGCGCCGCGGCGCAACAGACCATCCACGCGGGCGAGCAGCTCCAGGAGGCCGAACGGCTTGGTCAGGTAGTCCTCGGCCCCGAGGCGCAGGCCGCGCACCTTGTCCGCTTCCTCGCCGCGCGCGCTCAGGATGAGCACGGGGAACTCGTGCCCTTCCTGGCGC
>DASYQE010000103.1:0-3563 GCA_036005805.1 Candidatus Polarisedimenticolia bacterium
GGCGCCCTGGAAATCTCAGCGCCAGTCGCCGGCTGCGACGAAGGCGCCCCAGAAGAAGGGATGTGCGGTGACCCCCGCCTTGCGGCGGGCCGCGACGATGCGGCGGCTGGCGGCGTTGGCGGCCTCGATGGTGGTCGCGCCGCCCGCGCGGGCGCGGTAAAGCTCCGCCATCCAGGACCGGGTGTCGTTGTCGCTCACCGGCCACAGGCTGAGCACGAGCGTCCGCGCCCCCGCCACCTGGAAGGAGCGCCGCAGCCCGAGGATCCCCTCGCCGGCGCGCGCCAGGCCGATCCCGGTCTGGCATCCGGACAGGACGACCCACTCGACCCCTTCGAGGTCGAGCGAGGAGATTTCCTCGGCCGTGAGCAGGCCGTCGTCCGCCCCGGGCGGAACGTCCGAGCGCCGGTTCGCCCCGGACAGTGCGAGCCCGCAGACCCGCAAGGGAGTCCCCGCCTGCAGGCGCCCCTCCGGGACGCCTGTTCCGCGGCCCGCCGTCGCGCCGTCGGCAGCCTGGACGCCACCGCGGGTGGCGCCGGAAGCGAGTCGTTCGTCGCACTGGCTCGGCACGAAGAAGGCGTGCGTCGCGAGATGGACCACCCGCTTGCCGGAAGCGAGGCGGCCGAGATTCGCTTCGGTCGCCTCGCGACCGGTGAGCACCCGCACCGGTTCACGCGCACCGCCCGGATCGCCGGCGCGGCCGCCCCAGAGGGCCTGCACCTCACGCACCTCCGCCGCCGCTCCCGGGAGGGGGCGGAACTTGAGAGCCGTGAGGTCGGCGCACGGAGGACCGACGGCGGCGCGCATGAGCGGCGTCGCAGGCGACCCGGGAGCAGCGGGCGCCCGAGCCGGACCAGATCGCGCCGGCATCTTCGATTGGGATGATGCGATCTTCGCCGGCGTGGCGTCGAAGTCGGGGCCGCCCAATGCCAGGAGCCCGCGCCCGGGCGCCGCGGGAAGGGTGCCGCCAAGGAGATCCCTCTCGGCGGAGACGTAGTGGAACTCCGGCCCGGTCTCCACAAGGTACCGCCCGTCACGACCAACGAGGGTCGCGAAGGAAAGCGTGTGGATGGCGCCGTCCGGCACCACGATCACCCGGGCCGCGCCGCCGAGGTGAGCGGCGACGGGATCCCACAGCGCCGCGCGGAGGCGGCTCGCCGCCGCGCGGTACGACTCCTCCGCGGCCGCACCGGCCGGCAGGCTGGAGGATTCCCGGCGCCAGCCTTCGATGGCGGCGTCGATCTCCGCCGCCGGCCCCAGCGGGACGACGACCGGGGCGGAGGCGCCGGCGGCAAGTGCGAAAGCGAGATAGGAAGGGATCCCGCGGTCGGGGGAGTCGGGCTCCGCCCGCCTGTAGGCGACGTACGACACCAGGGCCGCGCGCGGCGGAAGCTCTCTCCCGATCGAGGCGAAGGCGATCTCCTGGCGGGTGCGCTCCACGGCGAAGGTCCGGCTGGCCGCGGCGAGATCGCGCTCGGCGCGCTCCATCCCTTCGCGCGCCTCCTGCAGGAGCCGCGCATAGTCCGGCGAGCTCGGGCCGGCCACCATCAGGCGGGCGTACCTGCGGAGCGCGCCCTGGAGGGCTTCGTCGAGCCGGCGCACGGCCGGGTCGCCGCTGCGAGTGACGCCGCGGTGCCGGGCGGCGATCTCGTCGAGCACCAGGGTGCGGGATCGCGCCAGAGCTTCGAGCCCCCGGGCGCCCGCCGCGGGATCGGGTGGCGCGGCGTGTGCACGCGCGAGGATCGAGAACGCGGTGTCGAGCCCGGAGACCATGATCTCCTGGTAGCGCAGCGCTTCCGCTTCCGAGAGCCCGCGTGTCGTGGCACGGAGGCTCGCCCGGAGCGACTCCTCGGACCGCAGGGCGTCCTCGAGGGCGGCGGCGTCGTTCCCCAGTCTCCACTTCAGCCGCGCCCGCTCGAGGAGCGCCTCGCCGTAGCGGGGATGGGCGGTTCCGAAGGCGGCGCCGAAGACCTGAATGGCTTGTTCCAGCAGCGGACCCGCCGCCTCGACGTCGCCCCGATCGCGCTGGACCGCTCCGAGCATCATGAAGGCCGATCCGCTGGACGGATGGCCCGGCGCGGGCTGCATGCGCCAGATGTCGGCCGCGGTCTGCAGAGCCTCGCGGGCCGCGTCGAGATCTCCCTGCCGGCGGAGCAGGTCGCCGAGAGCCTGCCTCGCCCTCGCCCGCAGCGGATGCGGCGGCGGCAGTTCCCGGTCATAGATGGCGATGGCGGTCTCGAACTCGCGCCGCGCCGCAGCATCGTCGCCCGCCGCTTCCAGGAACAACCCGTACGACTCGTGCCCCACACCGGTGAGCCAGTTTCCTTCGCCGAGCCCCTCGACGCGGATCTTCAGGCCGCGCTCGTAGTACGGCCTGGCCCTCTCGAAATCCCCCAGCTCGGTCAACAGGTCGCCGAAATCGATCAGGACCTCGCTCAGGCGCGGCAGGTCGGGAGACGCGGCCTTCTCCCGCAGGGCGACCGCCTCTTCGTACAGCGGCAGGGCCCCGGCGAGATCGCCGACCTGATGGCGGGCGTCGGCGACGCTCAGGACGCTCTGCGCGACGTCCGGATGATCCGCGCGCAGCCGGCGGCGGCGGATGGCGAGCGCCCGCTCGTGCAGCGCCAGCGCGCGCTCGAAGTCACCGGCGTTGCGGACGACCCCTCCGAGGCCGACCAGGCTGTCGGCGACCAGGAGATCGTCGGGACCGAGAAGCCTCTCGCGGATCGCCAGGGCCTGCTCGTGCAGGTCGATCGCCTTCTGCGGATCGCTCGTATTGATGTAGGACCATCCGAGCTGGAACAGCGCTTCGGCCACCGGGAGGGTGTCCGCCCCGAACGAGGCCTGGCGGATGGCGAGGGCCCGCTCCTGGTCCACGCGCGCCTGCTCGATCGGCCCGGCGAGCCTCTCGATGTTCCCGAGCAGAAGGAGGCTGGTGGCGAGATCGGGCGCCTCCGGCCCCAGGTGCCTCGTCTGGATCTCGACCGCGCGCGCGGCCAGTTCCTTCGTCTTCGGGTCGTTCCATTTCCCGGAGCGCACCAGCACGTCCACCAGGAGATCGACCGCCGCCGCGTACGCCGGCGAATCCTCGCCGTCCGCCGCCGCTCGTTGCGCGATGAGCGCCCGCGCCGCCGCCTCGGCCTCGGGCCAGCGCGCGTCGCCGACGAGAGCCTGAAGCGCCGGCGCTTCGACCGGCTGGGACGCCGCCAACGTGGCCGGCACGAGCAGCATGAAGGCCGGCACGAACAAAGAGACCATGGGCGCCCTCCCGACGGAACGCTTATATACCCCGCCCGGGCAGTGTCCGCAGCCGATTCCTTTCCCGTGAAATCGCGCAACCAAAGACCCTGCCGTGCGACCAACCAGCATGATTCCTACGATGTGGATGTCCGGAAGTGATCCGCCGGCGGAAGCGACGCGGCCGACGCAAGAAGTCTGTTGCGCGCCTCCACACTTCACCCTATGCTCCCTCCACCTCGCCATGGATGAAGTGATCGATGACACGATCGTCGTCCCTGCCCGTTCTTCGACGGAGAGCGACCGCATCCTGATTCGCGGGCTGATCG
>DASYQE010000104.1:0-5856 GCA_036005805.1 Candidatus Polarisedimenticolia bacterium
TGCGGCGCCGGAAGCCTCGGCCACACGAGCACAGGCTCGCCGATCACCGGCCGCAACTGTCCGTGAGTCATGGCGCGCCGGTCAGGAGGAACGGCGCCCAGTAGAACGGGGCCTTCCACTTGCTGTTCGCCCGCACCGAGCGGCGCGCATCGCGCAGCGCCGCGGCATAAGGACGATCGGGGTCCATCCGGCGGAAGAACGTCCCCATGAGCGCCGCGGTCGAGGCATCGTCCACCGACCAGAGACTGGCGACGACACGGCGCGCCCCGGCGGCCAGAAAGCCGCGGGACAAGGCGAAGGATCCTTCGCCTTCGATCGCCCGCCCGCGGCCGGTGACGCAAGCCGACAGCACCGCCAGCTCCGCCTGCAGGTCGAGGTCGTAGATCTCGAACAGCATCAGCGATCCGTCGTCCGACGATCCGCCGGCCGCATTCGGCGCCGGCGCGGCTGCGGCCGCGGGCGGGGCGAGCGAGAGTGCGGCGAAGAGATCGCCGAGGCGCGGCTCGACCTTGCCGTGCACCGCCAGGTGCAGGAACTTCTTTCCCGGAAGCGCGGCGCGCACCTGTGACTCGGTGGCCGCGGTGCCGGTGAGGACCACCGCCGGAGAAGCGCCGAGCGACTTGCGCCGACTCCCCTGCACGACCTGGCGGCTCTCCTCCTCGGTCGCGGGCAGGCGCGGCAGCGTCGTGTAGGCCGGGTCCGCCACGCTCAGGAGTCCCTCGCCGCCGACGGGTCGATCGGCGAGCGCCCGGAGGATGGCCGCCGACGGCGCGTATCGAATGGGCGGGCCGTCGTCGAGCCAGAAGGTCGATTCCTGCAGCCGCTTCGCCGGCTTGATCACGAGCGCCTCGAACGGCAATGCCCCGAGCGCCCCGTCCGGAAGCACGATCGCCTCGTCCGCTTCGCGCAGCTTCGTCCAGACCTCGGCGGGCACGAGCAGGCGCCACAGGGCGTTGAGCCGTGCCGGCAACGGCGCCCGCTCTCCCGGAGCGGCGACGGCCCCTTCGTCCCAGCCGTTGCCTCCGGCGGGTGGCCGGGCGAGCGCGGCGGCGAGCGGACCGATGGCCTGCGCCAGCGCCTCGGAACCCACGCCCCCTTCGGCGATCCCGAGCGCGGCGGCCGCCTTCGCGTCGGCATTGAGCGGGGAAAAAACGGCCGGCTGCGGCGCGGGCGGGATCAGCAGCAGCCCGGCGCGGTCCGGGCCGAGGACGTAGAGCAGGAGGAACGATCGTCGCGGCACCAGCCGCGCCTGCACCGTCGTCAGGCCCGGCGGCACGGCGTGACCGCTGCGGCGCCAGACGGGGCTGCGGCTGCGTCCTTCCTCGCGCACCTCGGCCACCGAGGCGGCCGCTTCGCGCGCCTCCACCTCGAGCGGGGCGATGCGCCGGTCGCGCTCGGCCGGGTCGAGGTCGGTGCGGGTCCGCGTGAAGGCGATCTGGTCGCGCGCCTCGGTCAGGCGCGCCAGGGAAGTCTGTTCGCGCACCTTCAGGCCGCGCCGGTCTTCTTCGGGCAGCGTGTCGCGCAGATCGACGCGCGCCGTCTCCAGCTGGTCGAGGAAGGCGCGGCTGCGGCCGCGCTCGGCCGCCTCGAAGCCGTCGGCGGTGCGGCCGGTCTCGAACAGCGTCAGCGCCAGGTCGTCGAAGATGACCGCGTGCGGCGCGAAGCGGCCGGCGCGCGCCGCCTCGCCGCCGCCGCTTTTCGGCCGCAGGTCCTCGGCGATCCCGGCCGCGGTCTCGAGGTCGGCGATCGCCCCCGTGCGATCCCCCGCCCGGCGCTTCAGCCGCGCCCGCAGCGCGTGCGCTTCGGCCCGCTCGTCGGGGAAGAGATCCCCGCCGTCGAGCACCGTGACGGCCCGATCGACCGCCTCGCGCGCGTCCTTCGGCGCCGGCGCTTCGAGCACCCGCGCCAGCGCCAGGCGCGCGGTGGCGACCTCCGGGTGCTTGTCGCCGGAGGCGGCGGTGCGGATGCGCAGCCCCTCGCGGATCGCCTCGAGCGCCTCGTCGCCGCGGCCGCGCGCCTGGAGCATCGCGCCACGATCGAGCAGCGACTGCGCCACCAGCGGGTCGTCCTTCCCGAGCACCCGGCGCAGCAGGTCGAGCCCCTCGCCGTTGAGACGAAAGGCATCGTCCCAGCGACCTTCGTCCTCGGCGTTGACCGCGGCCTGGTTGAGGAAGCGCGCCAGCTCGGGGTTGTCGGGGCCGAGTCCGCGCCGCGCCTCCTCGAGCGCGCGGTCATAGAGCGTCGCCGCCTCCGACGACCTCCCCTGCAGCCGCGCCAGCTCGGCGAGATTGAGCCGCGCGGTCGCCTCGCGCGCCAGGTGCGACACCGTGACCGTCTCGCGCAGGTCCAGCGAGCGCTTCAAGAGCTTCTCGGCCTCGTCGTAGCGCCCTTCGTCCTTGGCGATCCCCGCCAGGTTGTTCAGGAGCAGCGGCTGGAACCTCGGGATCGTCTCGACGTACGACAATCCTTCGTTGAGCCGCTCGCGCGCCAGCGTCACGTCGCCGCGCACCCGCGCCACCTCGGCCAGCGTGTTGAGCGTGTCGGAGATGCTCTCGGCGTCGGGCGTGGCCGCCGTCTTGAACGTCTGCAGCGCATCGAGAAGCAGCGGCTCGGCCTCGGAGTAGCGCCCCTGCTGGAACAGGATCGTCCCGAGCCCATAGCGCGCCGACGCGATCGCCGGGTCGCCCGCCGGCAGCAGGTTCTCGCGGAGCGCGAGCGCGCGCCGCTGCTCGTCCTCGGCCGTGTCGTAGCGCCCCAGCATGAAGTGGAACGTGGACAGCGTGTCGAGGCTGTCCGCCACCTCGGGGCTCTCGTCGCCGAAGCGCACCCGGCGGATGTCCGTCGCCTCCTGGAAGAGCGCCTCGGCCGCCGCCGCGGCTTCCGGGCCCGATCCGACTTCCCGGACGATCCGGATGGCCAGGTCGGTCAGCCCGTGGGCCCGATCCTCGGCGTCGAGCTGCTTGTCTTTCCGGATCGCGTCGGCCGCGCCGCGCGCCGCCGCCAGCGCCGCGTCGGTGTCGTGGCGCGCCACCGCATCCTTGAAGAGCGCCATCGGCGACCCGGGCGCCGGCGCCGGCTCGCCCGGCTCCGCCGGCGCTTCCCCGGGCTCTCCCTCCGGCGCTTTTCCCGGTTCGGCCTCCGGCGGCTCGGGCGGCGGAGGCGCGGGCGGTTCCGGCGACTGGGCGAGCGCGAGTCCGAGCGCGGAGACAAGTGCCGCCGTCACGAGGGCGGCCGACACCGCCGGCATCGCGTGTCGTAAGCTGACGATCATCCGCCTCCCGCGATCATGGCGCGGCTATTATAGAAAGAGGATGAGCCCCGACAGGGACGACGCGCCCGGCGGCTCCCCCCCGAAGCCCGACGCGACGCGCACGCTGCGTCAGCCCGACGCGCGCAGCGAGCGCGAGGCCGAGACGCGTACGGAGATCCGGGACGGCCGCGACACCCGGAGTGTGCGCACCGCCGGCGGTCCCGCCTCGTCCATGGATGCGGGCGCGGTTCCCGGGGCCGGCGAGCGCATCGGCCACTTTCGCATCGATCGGGCGATCGGATCGGGCGGCGCCGGACGGGTCTTCGTCGCCGAGGATCTCGACATCCCGGGGCGGCGCGTGGCGCTCAAGCTCATTCGCGCCGGCGGCCTGACGGCCGATCTCGAAGGCCTGCGCCGCGAGGCGTCGGCGCTGGCGGCGCTTCACTCGGCGCACATCCTGGTGGTGCACGAGATCGGCGAGTCCGCCTGGGGACCGTTCCTGGTCACCGAGTGGATGCAGCACGGCTCGCTCGCCGACCGGCTGCGGCGCGGGCCGCTTCCCGAGCGCGAGGCGCTTCGGTGTGCACGGGGCATCGCCGCGGCGCTCGCGGCAGCCCACGCACGTGGCCTCCTGCACCGCGACATCAAGCCGGCGAACGTCCTGCTCGGCGCCGAGCCGGGATCGGTCAAGGTCGCCGACTTCGGTCTGGTCTGGCGCCGTCCGCCCGAAGAGCTGCACGGGCCCGCCGCCGGCGACGGCCCGGGATCGGGCGAAGATCTTCGCGGCTCGGGCGGAGTACGCCGGGGCCCTGTCACCGGCCGCGAGCTGGAGCTCAATCGCGGCGTCGTCGAATCGGCGGGCACGCCGCCTTACCTGGCGCCGGAGGTCCTCGAAGGGCACGCGCCGGACGCGGCCGCCGATCAGTTCGCCTTCGGAGTGACGCTGTGCGAGCTTTTTACCGGCCGGCGTCCTTTCGAAGGGGACGACTGGAGCACGCAGATCCTCTCCGGCCGTCCGGCGATCCCGGCGGGTCTGCCGGGCGATCTCGAGGCGATCGTGAAGCGCTCGATCGCCCGGCTGCCGTCCGAGCGGTTCGCCTCGATGTCCGATCTCGTCGCCGCGCTCGATCGCGCCGAAGCGCGCCGCGATCCGCGCCGCCGGCGTCTGGCGTGGACCATCGCCGCGTCGATCTCGCTGTTCGCGCTGCTCGCCCTGGGCTGGGGCCTGCTGCGCTGGCGGCAGGGCGTGAAGGCGCTGCGGCTCAACGAAGCGGGCCGCGTGGCGCTCGAGCAGGGCGATCACGACGGCGCCCGCCGCGCCTTCCTCGAGGCGCACGGCGCCGATGCGTCGTTCCTTCCGGCGTGCGCCAACCTCGGCGCGCTGGCGCTGAGCGAGCGCAATCCCACCTGGGCCATCACCATCCTCGAGGATTGCGCCTCGACCTTCCCGGGATCGGCGGTGGCGCGCTACAACCTCGGCGCCGCGCTGCACCTGGTCGGCCATGGCGGCGAGGCGCTGCGCGAGCTGCAGCACGCCGTGGCGCTCGCCGGCGCGGGGCCGGTGCGGCCGCTGGCGCTCAACGAGCTGGCGATGTCACTCGTCGAAGGCGGGCGCGCCGCCGAAGCGGTGACGCTCCTCGAAAAGGCCCGGCCGTTCCCCGCGCCGTCGGTCGAAGGGGCCATCCTGTCGAAGACGCTCGGTCTCGCCTACGGCGCTTCGAACCGCGCCGCCGAGAGCGCCGAAGCGCTGCGGACCGCGCTCGACGGGCCGCTGCCCGCGGCGCAGCGGCGGACCGCGCTCGCGGCTCTCGGGCACGCGCTCGAATCGCTCGGCGATGCGGCCGGAGCGCTCGAGGCCTACAGCCGCGTCCTGCTCATGCCCGCGGCGGACGGAGCCTCCGCCGGCGACGCGGCGGCCGAGGCCGACGCCGCGGCGGCGCGTGCCGGTCTCGCGAGGCTGCAGCGATGAAGACCACTCGTCCCGACGCGCGGCCGCTGACGCCGGCGCGCCTGCGCGAGGCGGCGCGCGCGCTCGCGGCCCGCGATGGCGATCTCGCCGCGATCCTCGAGCGCCACGGACCGCCGCCGCTCTGGGGACGCCCGCACGGCTTCGCTTCGCTCGTGCAGATCATCCTCGAGCAGCAGGTCTCGCTCGCCTCGGCGCGCGCCATCCTGAAGCGGCTCGTCGAGACCATCGGCGAGCCGACTCCGGCGCTTCTCTTCGAAGCCGGTGAGCAGCGGCTGCGCGCCTGCGGACTGACGCGGCAGAAGGCGGCGTACTGCCACCGCCTCGCCGCCGCCGCGCTCGACGGCCGGCTCGACCTCGACGTGGTGCGGCGGCTCGGCGACGAGCAGGCGATCGAGCTTTTGACGCGCCACGACGGCGTCGGCCCGTGGACCGCGCAGGTCTATCTCCTCATGTCGTTGCGCCGCCCCGACGTGTGGCCGGCCGGCGACCTTGGTCTCGTCAACTCGATGCAGGTGGTGAAGCGGCTGCGCCGTCCGCCGTCCCGCGAGCGCGCCCTGGCCATCGCCGCCGCGTGGCGGCCCTACCGCGCGGTCGCCGCCCGCATGCTCTGGCAGGCCTACCTGGCGCGCCAGGCCGG
>DASYQE010000105.1:0-18300 GCA_036005805.1 Candidatus Polarisedimenticolia bacterium
AAGCATCGCGGAGAACCGCGAGGGGGGCTTCTACGGCTACCGCGAGAGCAAGGCGGCGCTCGACATGTTCCTGCGCGGTCTCGCGGCCGAGCTGAAGGACGAGGGCTTCACCTGCATCGCGATCATCCCGGGCTGGGTGAAAACCGACATGGGCGGCCCCAACGCTCCGCTCAGCCCCGCAGAGAGCGTCACCGGGATGCGCAAGGTGCTCGACTCTCTCAAGCCTGAGAACACCGGCCAGTTCTGGAGCTACAAGGGAACGCAGGTCCCCTGGTGAGCGACGGGCTGGTTCGCGGCTGTTGTCCGGGTGGCGACGCGGTGGGCCATCCCTTTCCTGAGGCGTCTCCTGGCCTGGAACTCGATCTGCCGCACCGTCTCGCGTGACACACCGAGCTTCTCCGCGATCTCCCTGAGGGTGAGAACGGGACCGTCGCCGAGGCCGAAGCGGTCGATGATGACCGACCGTTCCCGGTCGCCCAGGCTTCGCAGCGCCTGTCGCAGGCGCGCCCGATCCTGGCGCCGCGACAACTCCTCCTCGGGGCTCACCGAACGGTCGTCGGCCAGCCGGTCGAGCACGGTCGTGTCGCCCGCCTCCCGCACCGTGTCTTCGAGCGACAGCGTCCACGGGAACTGCAGCCGCAGCAGCTGATCGACCCGGGCAACCGGGACATCGAGCGCCCTCGAGATCTCTTCGCGTCCGGGCTCGCGTCCCAGCGCGCGCTCCAGAACGCGCTTCGTGTTCCTGGCGTCGCGCATCCGCTGCCTCTGGTACTCGGGGATGTGCACGATGTGAGCGTTGCGGGCCACCGCCTTGAGGATTGACTTGCGGATCCACCACACGGCGTAGGAGGCGAAGGTGACGCCGCGGGCCGGGTCGAAGCGTCGCGCCGCCTCGACGAGACCGACGTTCCCCTCGTTCACCAGGTCCTCGAATGCCAGACCCATGTTCCTGTAGTCGCGGGCGACATGGGCGACGAAACGCAGATGGGACGTGATGAGCGAGTCTGCTTCTTCCCCCGCGTGGGACGGCAACGCCTGCATCATCGGCCAAGGCCTCCTCGAGCCTTCGACGACCGGCCTGGAGCCAGGTCGCCATGAGGGAGGCTATTCGCCCCGCGGGTCCCGGCCCTTGTCCGATCGGGCCATTCCGTTGTCCGCTGCGGCCCCGACCGGGTGCGCGCCGCGCGGCTCCGGGCGGCCCGAGTTCCTGTAGACTCGGCCCCGCCCCCCCAAGGCACGGAGGAACGGATGCCGCGGACCTCGACCGTCGGGAGCATCCACGTCAGGGATCTGCTGGAAAGCCTGCGATCACTGGGAGCAGACGGCGCCGCCCTGCGCTCGAAAGCAGGACTGACGGAGAAAGCCCTCCGGGACCCGGAAGCGAGGATCCCGTCCCACCGGCTGCTGGCGGTGTTCGAGCACGCCGAGCGGCGGCTGCACGATCCCCTCGTCGGCCTGCACGCGGGCGAGCGGGTGCGCACGCGCGGACCGCTCTTCTACCTGCTTCTGTCGAGCCGGCGTCTCGACGAGGGGCTGAGCTCCCTGGCGCGTTTCGCGCGCATCGCGCTGGATACCCAACGGATCCGGATGGCCATCAGCGCCGGAACCGTGAGCCTGACGATCGAACCGGGCGACCCCGAGATCGAGAAGAACCACCACGCCGTCGACTACATCCTGGGCGCCATCCTCGGCAGCATCCGCCACGCGCTGCCCGGCATCCGCCCGCTCGGCGTGGATCTGACGCACGGACCCATCGGCAAGCCGGGCGAGGCGGAACGTGCGTTCGGCTGTCCGGTCCGCTTCGGGTGCCGGCGCAACGTGCTGCGATTCCCCGCCTCGGTGCTCCTCGGGGAGCCGGTGGCTGCGAACGCCGCGGTCGCGGAGCAGCTCCGGAAATATGCCGCCGCGCTGCTCTCCCGCGTCACCTCGGACAGCATCGAGGATCGGGCGGCGGACGCGATCCGCACGCTGCTCGTCGACGGGATCCGCGCCGGTCAGTTCATCGTGGCGCGACACCTGAACATGAGCAAGCGGACCCTGAAGCGGCGCCTGCGGCTGGAAGGCACGTCCTTCAAGGCGGTGCGCGATCGCGTGCGCTCGGAAACCGCCGAGGCGCTCCTGTCGAACCGGTCTCTCAAGATTGGCGCGGTGGCGCAGTCGGTCGGCTTCGCCGAGACGGCGTCCTTCACCAGGGCGTTCAGCCGCTGGTCGGGGTCTTCGCCGGCCCGGTACCGTGAGCGCCTGCGCGTACGTCAGCGGCCGCTGGCGGCGGCTTTGGCGAGCGACCTCACGTAGCCAGCGAGAGGCGCGTACTCCTCCTCCTGGATCACGCCCTCCCAGGTGGGCATGGCGATCCCGGGCCGCTCGCGCTCGGGGTGCTTGATCCAGGCGATCAGCGCCTCGTCGCTCGGGTACTTCTCCGGCCCTTTGCGCAGATCGTACTGACCCTGGCCGCTGTCGCCGTGACAGCTGCTGCAGCCGTAGGCGTAATAGACCTGCTTGCCGCGTTCCCCTTCCACCCGCATGGTTTGCGGCGGCGCCACGGCGTTCCGCGCCGGGGGAACCGAGCGCAGGTAGGCGTAGATCGCCCCGACCTCGGCGTCGGTCAGGGAGCGGAACGGCACCATCGGGAAGCGCAGCGGCCGGTTGTCCGGGCGGATGCCTTCGACCAGGGCACGCCGGAAATCGGCGCTCGTCCACCGGCCGATGCCGGTCGCCTCGTCGGGCGTGAGGTTCGCCGTGCGGACCACCGCCCCGCCGGCGTCGGGCATCGGGTTGCCTCCGGCGAGGTAGCCGGGTGACTTCGGCGGATGCGCTTCGTCGAGGGTCTTGAAGTCGGCGGAATGGCACCCGTAGCAGAGGAACTTCGCGTCCACGAGGTACCGCCCGTAGGCGACCTCGTCTTCCGGCGCGGGGGCGGCGATCTCCTGCGCGGGCCAGGCGAACGGCTTGAAGTCGACGCGGCACAGCAGCCTGGTGAGGAAGCTCGGCCGTGAAGGCCGGTTGTCGACGTCACGCGCCTGCACGAGCGGATCGTCCGAGCGCAGGAAGGCGATGATGTCGCGCAGGTCTTCGTCCGACGTGTTGGGGAGCTTGACCATCCACGGCGGCGTGTAGCGTCCGTCGCGCGCCACGCCGGTGCGGAGCAGGTACGCGAGCTCGCCGTCCGTCCACCCGCCGATGCCTTTCGTCGGGTGGGAGGTGATGTTGAGCGAATACGCCTCGCCGAACTGCGCCGGCAGGTCGGGCATGCGCCTCCCGGTGAGCGCGCCCGTCTGCGAATCGAGATGGCACGACGCGCAGAGCGCCTCGACGCTCCGCCGGCCGCGCGCGATGCGCTCCGGCGTGACGTCCACCGGGAACTCCACCTTCCGGATCGGATAGTGCGGGATCGGCGCCCTGCCGACGTAGACCGCCGCACCGCCGAGCAGCGTCACGACGACCGCGATGGCCAGACCGAGCCACTTCAGAAGCTTCTTCATGAGCCCCCCCGGACCCTGATGCCCTGGACATCGTCCTGATCGCCGCAGCTTACATGCGGCGCAGGGTCGTGAGGAGCGACCTGCGCGTTTTTTCGGCGGCGGCGAAGGGGGCGGAGGTGCCGATCTGCACCTCGAGCGCGGTCAGGACGTTGCGGCCGTTCTTCGCGGCGGCGAAGCGGACCGGGTCGATCCCGGCGGGATCCTGCAGGGCGCTGCGCCAGACGGCGATGAAACGGTCGAGCCACCCGTCGAGCGCCGCGGCGTCGAAGTCGTCGCGCTTCACGATCGCCAGCACCGCGGCGGCCAGGCGATCGTCCTCCCCCCAGTTCCAGAACGTCTGCGACCCGCTCGTCTTGAGGACGACGCTGGCGAGGATGCGCCGCTGCGCGGCCGGGGCCAGCCTCGGGCTGCGGCCGAGCGCCTTCAACAGGTCGGCGGTGTGCGCCACCGAATGGTGCCAGCCCTTGCCGGGGACGAAGCCGCGCTCGTCCCGCTCGCGCGTCAGGTAGTCGAGCCCGGCCGAGAGCAGCCCGTCGAATTCTTCGGCCGTCAGGAACGGCGCGTCGTTGTCGCGCGCCGCCAGGATCGACAGCACCAGCGCCGAGAAGGACCGCTTCAGGGCCGAGTCGGTGCCGTTCTCGCCGATGCCTTCTCCCAGGTTTTTCTCGAGACACGCCAGGACCGGCCTGAGATCGGCGTCGCTGACGGTCCGCTTGCGCAGGATCCAGGCCTCGGCGATCTCGTACCCGAGCTGATCGCGCAGCTCCGGATCCGGCGAGCCGAGGAGGTCGCCGCAGATCTCGCCGAGCAGCGCGCCCGGCGCCGCCCCCTCGGGCACCGCGAATTCATGGGCCTTGATGCCGCGCCAGAACGCGACGTCGTGCGCCGGAGCCGCAGCTCCGGCATGGGTGATGGAAACGACGAACAAGACAAGACCGCAAAGGAGAAATCTCGGCATCATGTGTCGGGAAGCCTCGCCTGCGGACCACCGGCCCGAATCGTATACCGACACGAGCCGTCCTGACGATCGTCGGGGACGCGCTTCTGCTCGTCTGTCTGTTCCGCTTCGGGTTCCTGCCGTTCGTCCTGAGCGGCACCGTCCAGGCATGGCTTCGCCAGATGCCTCTGACTTCCGATCTGTCGTCGTGGCATGCGCAAGGAACCCTGATCACCCTGGCGATGCTGGTTGTCATGGCATTTTGGGCGGGCCGCGTGGTGCTCGGCGGACGGCCGTTTCTCCGCGCCACCGTCCTGCGGGCGCAGCCCGCGGCCTGACCCGCGAAGGCGTGGCCCATCACGGACCGGTGCCGATGGACCACGGCCCCGGTTCCGTTCGCCGGAACGCCTCAGGTCGAAAAGCCGAGCAGATCGTCGAGTGGAGTCGTGTCTACTTCGCGGGAGCGTGATGGGCCGCTGCTTCCCCGACCCCTTTGAGTATGGTGAACGTCTGCGTCACCGACTGCCCGGGGAAAACCTGGTGGTTGGGGTCGACGAGGTCGATCTTCACCTTGTGCTTTCCGGCCGTAAAGAAGGCGACATCCACCGTGTTGTTGTCACTCGCATCGGCCCACAGGAACGGCGCGTCATCCACCTGGATATGAAGGTGTCCGACGCGCGGCGAGACCTTGAGCGCGCCCTCTCCAAACACTTGCTGGATGTGTACGTTCTCCACCCGGTACTGGGCCCAGTAGAGACCGACGGCCAACCCCTCGGGAAGCGGCGGGTCGACGATCAGCTTGGGCGCGGGCTCGTTCTTGATTTCGACATAGGGCGTAGCTCCGCGGATCTCCTTCGCGTTCTGTGCGATCGCGGTCGTGGCGAGCACCGTGGCCGCTGCAGCGATGGCCAGCATCCTGGGGACCGTCATGTCGGAGTCTCCTTTCTTCATTCGAGGCACAGCGGGAAGCCGGATTGACGGGCACCATACGCCAGGCCCCGAAAGGAGCGCAATGGGTTCAATGCACGTTCTCGACGATTTCCTGGAGAAGGTGCGTGATGGCATACGTCTGAAATCGAACCAGGCCGGTCTTCGCGATCCCTCTCGCCCGCCGCCGGCAGGACTCGTTCCCGGTTCGATCTGGCGCGGCTTCCAGGCGATCGTCCTCCCCCCAGGTCCAGAACGTCTGCGACCCGCTCGTCTTCAGGACGACACCGGCGAGGATGCGCCGCTGCACGGCCGGGGCCAGCCTCGGGCTGCGGCCGAGCGCTTTCAGAAGGTCGGCGGTGTGCGCCACCGAGTGGTGCCAGCCCTTGCCGGGGACGAAGCCGCGCTCGTCGCGCTCGCGCGTGAAGTAGTCCAGCGCGGCCGACAGCAGTCCCGTCGAATTCCTCGGCTGTCAGGAACGGGGTGTCGTTGTCGCGCGCCGCGACCAGCGACAGGACAAGAGCCGAGAAGGAGCGCCGCAGCACCGAGTCGGTGCCGTTCTCGCCGATCCCCTCGCCGAGGTTCTGCTCCAGCCGCGCCAGGACCGGCCGGAGATCGGCGTCGCTGACGGTCCGCTTGCGCAGGATCCAGGCGTCGGCGATCTCGTACCCGAGCTGGTCGCGCAGCTCGGGATCGGGTGAGCCGAGCAGGTCGCCGCAGATCTCGCCGAGCAGCGCGCCCGGAGCCGCCCCCTCGGGGACCGCGAAGTCATGCGTCTTGATGCCGCGCCAGAACGCGACGTCGTGCGCCGGAGCCGCCGCCGGGGCCGCAGCGGGCGCAGGAGCGGCGGAAAGTGGGATGGAAGCAACGGACAAAACCAGACCGCAAGGGAGAACTCTCGGCATCATGTGTCGGGAAGCCTCGCGCTGCTGACCACCGGGGCGAATCGCATATCGGGAGAGCGGCCGCACGAACGGCGGCTTGCGGCAGGCTACGAAGCCGGGTGGGCGATCCTCATCGGCGTCGGCTTGCGCGAGGGGGCTGAAAGACCCGGGCTGGAGGAATCGAATGCTGGCGGCAAGGCTCGCGAGTGTTCTGGGCGCCGTGGCGGAGCCGATGGTCCCGGAGCTCGTCCAGGCGCTCGGCGACACGGAATCCGAGGTCCGAAAGGATGCAGCCCGTGCCCTGGGTGCCATCGGCCCGGCGCCGCTGCCTCGATTCCATGTCTCCAAGACTCGATCCGCCGGGATCCCACGGTCGCCTCGGAGGCTGCTCAGGCGATCACGAAGGTCGGCCCGGAGCGGGCGCAGACCGATCTCATGCTGGCCCTCGAATACGAACCGGACCTCCTCGTGCCCCTGAACCCCGACGGCGTCGAGGGCTCGTACGGCACGACGCGCGCGGGCCAGGCCGCCGAGCGCGTCCGCCTGCCGGCCGCAGGCCGTCGGGGCGTGTCCCTGAGGGAAAACTCCCGTGTGATCGCTGCCGGAGGTATTTGTCCGGCGCCCTATCGCCGAACTAGGGAGCAGCCGCTCACCACCACGACCAGAACTCGACCCGAAGCGTGCGCGAGAGGCGGCGCGTCAACAGCGTCAGGAGCCGGGCCCGATCGCCATGAATCTTGGCGGTTCCGGTCATTTCAGGCTTCAACAGGCCGGAGAGATTGTCGAGGCGTGTCCTGACGAGAATGGTCCTGCCGGCCAGCGCATCCTGGGCCAGGGACACGGTGGGAGCGATCGACGTGACCGTGCCTTCGAACGTCTTCCGCGGGAACGAGCGGGCCCGAATCTCCACTCTCTGCCCGATGCGCACGTCGGAGATCTCCTTCTCGGGCACCGCGATCTCGGCGGTGACGGTGGTCACGTCATAGACCTTGGCGATCAGATCCCCCTTGTTGACGTGTTCGCCCACTCTCTCCTTGAGTTTCGGCGTGGTGATGACTCCGGTGATCGGGCTGATGATGGCGATGCGCAGGAGCTGCTCCTCGAGGTAGCGTCGCTGCGCCTCCCATCGCCGGACCTCCGCTTCCACGGACTCGATCGCCTCCTTGCGGTTCCCTGCCTGAAGCACCTTGAGACGACCCTCGGATTCCTCGAGCTCTTTCTGCCGGACCGAAACCTCTTCCTCCGACTCGGCGAATTCCTTCTGCGAGACGAGCCGTTGCACGAAGAGCTTGTCGAGCATCTGGCGCTTCTCCCGGGCGTATTTCAGACGCTCCCCTGCCTTCTCCACCTCCGTCATGCCGAGCGACAACTCTTCGCCCCTCGGCCCCAGCCGCAGCAGGCGCAGCCTCGCCTGGCTCTCCTCAATCTGGGCTCGGACTTTCTCGATCTCCGCGAGGTAGTCGCGATCCGAAAGGCGGGCGATGACCTCTCCCTTGGTGATGCGGTCCCCCTCCTCGCCCCGGATCTCGTCGATGATCCCCTCCACGTCCGTCCGCACGTCGGCGTTCTGGGCGGGCAGGATGGTGAAATCGCCGGCGACTTTCAGCTCCATCTTCCCGAACCAGAGTATGGCGAGGGCACCGGCCAGGACGAAGAACACCCTGGCTCCCCTCATGACCGCGGTTCGAAGTGTCTCGAACGATCGGAACATGGCGCGAAGAGTATCAAGAGTCCTGGCGACGGGAGCACGGAAGGTGGCGAGCAACACGAGCGTGAAAGCGAAGAGCCCCCACCCCTGATAGCGCGTGACCATGTATCGGCCAAACCACAGCGCGACCCAGCCCAGCAGCCAGACGGAGTAGACCCCCGCGAGCAGCCCGTAGGCCAGGAGGATCCGGGTCTCCCGCCGCGTCGGACGCACAACTTCGGATGACCCTCCGACGAACAGCCGGCGCATCCCGGCGCGAAGGTATCCCTGGGCCTTCCCGCGGAGGTTCGAGATCTCCAGGTAGTCGCTGAGCAGGTAGTAGCCGTCGAGCTTGATGAGAGGATTCAAGTTGATGAGCGTCTTGACGGCGGACGTGGCCACCACGACCAGCGCGAGCTGATTGATGAGGCTTGCGGTCTCGGTCAGTCGCCACGCCAGGGTGGCGACCGCCCACATGAAAATGTCGACGTAGGCTCCGGCGAAGGTGACCCAGAGCCGCCTCGACCTCTCCGGGAAGAGCCAGGCATCGCTGACGTTGCAGTAGAACGCCGGCTGAAAATAGATGAGCAGGAAGCCCATCTCCCGGACTCGGCCGCCGAAGCGCTTGCAGGTCAGTCCGTGCGCGAATTCGTGCACGACGATGATGGCGTAGACCGTGAACCAGGCCAGGATCAGGGAGTGAAGATTGAACAGATTGCGGACATCGCGGGCGATGTCGGCCCGGTTGGCGACGGTGATGATGAGCGCCGCGGCAACGCCGGCCGTTGACAGGACGACGAAGCGGGGGGTGAAGAGGAATCCCAGTCTCGGGACCATGCGGTCGAGCAGCTGATCCGGATCGAATGCCTTGAACCTGAGATAGAGCAGACTGCCGCGCACCGGTCCGCGAATTAATGGCGGGGGCGGCGACGATGACGCGGATCGTTCGACCAGACCAAAGGAACGGAGCTTCTCAACGAATCCCTGCAGACCGAGCGAGGACAGCGGGGCGTCGAACCTCTGCTCGACCTGCCTCCGAATCGTGTCGAGAGGCGTGGACCCGTCCAGAAGCCTGAGGATCGAGGCCTCCGCTTCCCCGAAGCGGTAGTAACGCCCGGACGCCGGATCCTTCACCACCAGGCCTCCCCCAGCGGATCGTTCCTGGAGACTGAGGATCAGGTCACACCGCAGCCTGGGCGCATCGCCCGAGGGGCTGATCACGGGCGCAGCGGGTATCTCGGAGAGCGGAGGGCTGATTGTCGACATAAAAAAAGGCCACCTGCCGGAAGTGGCCCTCTTCACCAAATGGCCCCCGGGGGAGGAGACCAGAGCGCCCCGGTCGTCCCCCCGGGGGCCGTATGGCCTGGAACTATCCGCCCTGGCTGCCGGGCTGTCCCTCGTAACCCTTCAGTCCATTGGGTGTTCCGTTGTTGCCACCCTGGTTGCCGGGTTGCCCTTCGTAACCCTGGAGCCCCGGTGCCACGCTCGGGGCAATCCTCTCTTCGAGCGGCTCGACTTCGAGTCGAATCTCCGGCTTTCTCATGGTGTGTCCTCCGCTGATGGAAATGCTCCCCAGGCGCCCGGAGGCAACCCGACGATCTCCCTGCCCCTTGAGGAGCGAGCCGCCTCCCGGGGGTCAATTTAGTAGGGCAAGTTTTTTCAAATCTACCTCGGAATCGCTCAATGTGTCGTTCGTAGTAATGCGTATTTGTGATGCATCCGAGTCGCCCGGCGAGGCTCTTCGACCCGGGCTAACGGCCGACCTCCAGACTCATCCTTTTCGGCCGCGCACCCGGGACCGGGGGGCCGGGGGACGATGGCGCCGGTGGCGGGATCGGCCCGGACGCCGTGCTGCCGGACGTCGACGCCTCCATCCGGCGACCCCGATAGGCCCGGGAACGTCGGCCAGTACCGGGTCCCGTCGCAGGCATCGGGCGTCCCATCCCCGTCGCTGTCGGGCACGATCGGCTTCGGATCCACGCCGATCTCCGGGATGCCGGTCGTCCAGGCGGTGACCTCGTCGGCGTCGTCGGGACATGGATCGCAGGCGTCGCCCAACCCGTCGCCGTCGCGGTCGGCCTGCGAAGGGTCGAAGGTGAAGGGGCAGACGCCGTTGTCGTTGCTCAACCCGTCGCCATCGCCATCCGGATCGCAGGCATCGTCCTGTCCATCGAGGTCGATGTCCTCCTGCTTCGGGTTCGGATCGAGCGGGCAGTTGTCGGATTCCGAGATTAGGCGCTTGGCGGCGAGCATGCGATCGGACTCAGACGCGACCCGGCCGAAGGCGCGGGTGCCTTTGACGCGCTGCGGCGGGCTCGCGACGAGCAGCCCGGCCGAGGGGAGGATCGTGAGCGCGACGAGGCAACGGACAACAGGCCGGCGTTGGGCGGTCATGGGGTCACTCCTCTTGTTGTTCCGAGTCCGGGACGCACGGCGTCTCTCGAACCTGCAAAAGGAATGACGGATTGGGAAGGAAAAGTGGCTCAGCTACGTCGAGGCGACACGCCCTTCGAACCGGCTACGCCACGGCGTAGAGGAACTCGACGAACGACGCGACGGCGCCGTCGAGCCCCTGGATCTTCGGGTTCGTGGACTCGATCAGGAAGTGCTCGTCCGGCGCGTGTGCGCCGGTGCCGTAGCCCATGCCGAAGCCGCCCGCGGGCAGGCTCAGCGGCGGGTTCGTGAAGCGATAGCCCGGCCATGAGCCGGGGCTGCGCGGCAGCACGAGCGGCTTCGCACCGAGATGCGTGAAGCTCGCGACCACGGCCTTGAAGAAAGCGCTGCCGGGGTCGGTCTGCGTCGGATCGTAACCGCCGGTCATGTTGACCTCGATGTCGCCGAAGCCCTGGTGCGCGAGGTGGTTCTTGAGCTTCTCGAGGGTGTCTTCGGCCGTCATGTCGGGCACGAGACGCATGTCGATCTTGGCGACGGCGCGGTGCGGCAGCACCGTCTTGCCGCCCGGTCCCGTGTAGCCGCCGACGAGGCCCTCGATGTTGATCGTGGGCTGAGAGTACAGGCGCAGGAGCGAGGTCGGCCAGTCCTCGTCCTTCACCCAGCGCTCGACGTTGTACTGCGCCTTGATCGTGGCCTCGGGCACCGTCGCGGCATAATCGAGCACCATCTTTCTCTGCGCGCCGGAAAGCGGCCGTGCCTTCTCGAAGAAGCCCGCGACCGCGGGCGTGTGGCCGTCCTTGTCGACGAGCGTGTTGAGGGCCTGCACCAGGTGCCACGAAGGCGAGTCGACCTGCGCCTCGAGGCTGGAGTGGATGTCCTTCTTCGGGCCCCGGCCCCACTTTTCGCCGCTCGAGACGAGCTCGAGCTCGACGACTCCCTTGGCGCCGGCTTCGACCGTGACGCTGCCGTCCAGTTCCTGGGAGGCATTGGGCAGCAGGACGCCGATGCAGGGCTTCAGAGAAGGCAGGACGTCCGGGTTGTTGACGATTTCGCCGAAGTGCGGGGAGCCGATCTCCTCCTCGCCCTCGCAGACGAGCACGAGGTTGACGGGCAGCTTCCTGCCGCTGGACTTGAAAGCGGCAAGCGCGCCGAGGAAAGCATTCTCCGGGCCCTTCTGGTTCACGGCGCCTCGTCCCATGAGGACCGTGCCGAGGCCCGGCTTTTCGACGAGGCGCGCCTCGAGCGGCGGCGAGCTCCACTCCTCGGGCACGAACTGCTTGACGTCGTACATGAAATAGACGGCCAGGGTGTTCCTGGCGCCAGCATCGAGCCGCCCGAACACCCCGGGCATGCCCGAGGTCGGGATGACCTTGACGCCCGTGAAGCCCGCGTCCTGCGCGAGCTGCATCATGTATTCGGCGCCCTTGGGATAGTTGCGGTTCTCCGCGGCAATCGAGGGCAGCGCGATCCAGTCCTGCAGCCGCTTGATGTTCACGGCATGCTGCTTCGGCACCTGCGCCAGCACCGCCGCCTTGTCGTCGCCCACGACGGCCGCCCGCAAGATCGACGGCACCGCCGCGAGCATGGCGCTCGAGACGGCGGTCTGCACGAAGTCGCGACGGCTCCAGCCGGTGTCGTTCGAATCGCCCATGTCCTCCCCCAGGGATGGTCCGTGAATGCGCGTCTCGGATGCGCTCCTGTCCGCTACCACGTAGGCCACGGTCTCGCATCGAGCGAAAAGCCCGTGCGACCAGAAGGCCGCGTTCGTTGTAGCCCGCGAGCGGCGCGTACTCTACCTCCCTCGCCTGCGGACCACCGCGGCGAATCGTATACCGACACGAACCGCGTTGCCGCTCAGCAGTGCACGTGACCGAGCATCCAGAAGACCACGACGAACACGAGGATCGTGGACAGGCATCCGCCGCCCCACTTCCAGGCGGCCACGCCCGCAAGCACACCGCGCAACGGTCCCTGCGTGGTCGAAAGCTCGTTCCCGCCTCAGGTCACATCGAGGCCGAAAGGTCATACCCGCAGACTCGCACCGCAGCCATCCGGAACAGTGCGTACCGCGGCGCCGGGCGGGACAAGGGCGCGCGGACAGGGTCGAGCGCGGCCGACAGCAGTCCGTCGAATTCCTCGGCTGTCAGGAACGGGGTGTCGTTGTCGCGCGCCGCGCGCAGCACCGAGTCGGTGCCGTTTTCTCCATGGAGTCCCGGCTCTGCGGCGGCGTCCTCACCTCAGCGGGTGGGCCTTGAAGAACTCCCACATCACCTGGTTGGCGCTGAACTCCCTGCTCACCTTCCCGACGATCCAGTCCGGCAGGTTGTCCGAGCCGCCGGGCCACGTATGCCCGCCGCCGTTGACCCGAAGCAGGGTGACGTCCCCTCCGCCGGTGCAGTCCGGATAACGCATTTGTGTCACGGTCGTGCCGTCGTCCGGGTCGGCGTCGGCCCAGTTGTCGACCACGGGGGTCGATCGACAACCGTTTCTCTCCGCCCAGCCTGCGACCGTGTCGGCCACCGAGACGCGAAAGCCGTAGGGCTGCAGCAATGTGCAGCGTTCGTAGCCTCCGCCATAGGGGAAACAACGATCCGCCGTGCCGTGGATCTGCAGCACCGGGACGCTGCGCCCGGGCGCGCACTCACGGGACGTGGCGTACTGATTGCCGCCGCCGACCGCCGCGATGGACGCGACCCGATCCGAAAGTTCGCAGGCGAGACGATGGGACATCGCGGCGCCGTTCGACAAGCCCGCGACATGGACTCGATTCGGATCGATCCGGTACTGTCTCTTCAGGCCGTCGATGAGATCGCGGAAGAACCGGACATCATCGATGTCCGTCGTGCAGGCCTCCCCGGCGATGCAGGCGTACCCATTGACTCCCCCGCCGGCGTTGAAGCTGCGAATGGTCTTCGGCTCACCCGACTCCTGCGTGCCGTCGGGATACACCACGATGAACCCCTCGCAGTCGGCAAGCCGGTCGAGACACCCGGGGCTGTCGGGGTCCTGGTCCGGGCACGTGGTCAGCCGGGCACCCTCCTTGTTGCCGCCACCGCCGTGGATGTCGATGACGACGGGGAGGTTCATCCTCCTGCTGTACGCAGGGGGGAGATGAACGGTGTACGAGCGGGCCCCCCACCTGGACAGCTTGCGGGTTTCGTCCGTGCCGCGCGCGCATATCGCGGAAGGAGCGAGCACGCTCGACTCCGCCGCCTGCACGGCGATGCCGCTGCTGCCGCGAAAGGCCGGGAGGAGGATCACGGATGCAAGAATGCAGAGCCTCGTCGCGGTGCGCACGTTCGGTGTCATGACGGTCCTCCCGCCGGGGCCTCAGTCGATCCGGGGTGTAGCCATCACCTTCGCACCAGGGGGGACGCGCGAACATCCGGCCGCGGCTGATTCGCCGGGTGAGAATCCCTGACGCAGGGTCAGGAGGAGGTGCGGCGACCTGGCGCCGGCGACCGCGCTGTTGCGCCCGTGGGACCCGTGCGTCCCGGGAGCGGACAGGATCCAGCGGTGCGGTGCGCCCTCCACGTGGCTGCGATGGTCGTGGCGCAAGGTACGCATCTTGCGAGGCCCGTCAGAATCGGAGGGGGACACGATGCGCGGCCTGCCATTCGACGTGCGTCTTTCGCTGCGATCGCTCCTGCGCCATCCCAGGTTCGCCGTGGCCGCCGTGCTGACCCTCGCCCTCGGCATCGGCTCGGCGACGATCATCTTCAGCATCCTGGAGGCGGTCCTGCTGCGCCCCTGGCCGTATCCCGGGGTGGAGCGCATCGTCGTGCCCGCCTCGGTCAACCTGGCCACGGGGGACCGCTGGTCGATCGCCTACGCCGATTTCCAGGACTGGCAGGAGGAGAAGATCTTCGACGGCGTCGCCGTCTACGACACGCTCGACCTCGACTTCAACCCGGGGAAAGAGCCGGTGCGTCTCACGACCGCCCGGGTGAGTCCTGATTTCTTCCGGGTCCTCGGCGTGCCCCAGGCCCTCGGACGTGACTTCCACCCGGAGGAGTTCGTGCCCGAGACCGAGCGTCACATCATCCTGGGCGATCCCCTGTGGCGGTCGGCCTTCGGAGGAGACGACGGGATCCTCGGACGCAAGGTCGTCCTGTCCGGGGTCCCGTTCACGGTGGTGGGCGTCATGCCGCCCGGCTTCGCGTGGCCGCGCGAGGCGACGGCCTGGATACCGCTGCGGCAGAAGCTTCCGGACCCCGATCTCACGCGCCGGGACAACTTCATCTTCTCCGGCATCGCGCGCCTGCGACCGGACCAGCCGCTCGCAGCGACCCGCGCACGCCTGGAGGTGCTCGCGAAGCGGATCGAGCAGGACGACCCGGCCGCCCGCAAGGGCGTCTCGCTGACGGCCGTGCCCCTCGGCGAGTGGATCGTCGGTCCGGCGGTGTCGCGCGCTCTCTGGCTCCTGCTGGCGGCCGTCGGGTCCGTGCTGCTCATCGGCTGCGTCAACGTCGCCAACCTGCTCCTGGCCCGCGGCTCGGCCCGGCGGCACGAGCTGGCGGTCCTCGCAGCGCTCGGCGCCGGGAAAGGACGGATCGTCCGGCAGCTCATGGCCGACAGCCTGCTCCTGGCGGTGGCGGGAGGGGCGGCAGGAATCCTGCTCGCGGTCTGGGGCCTCGGAAGCGTCGCCGCCCTGGGACCGGCGGACGTGCCGCGGCTGGCCGAGGCGCGCTTCAACGCGCCGGTCGCTCTGTTCGCCTGCCTGGTGTCGCTCCTGACGGCGCTCCTGACCGGGATCGCGCCCGCCCTGCAAATCTCCTCCCTGCAGCCGGGGCTGGCGATCGACACGGGCGGTCGCGGTGGCACCGGATCGCGCCGTGGCGCGCGCCTGCGCGACGTCCTCGTCGCGGTCGAGCTGGCCCTGTCGCTCGTCCTCCTGACGGGCGCCGGCCTCATGGCGCGCAGCCTGTCGCGCCTGCAGCGCGTGGACACCGGCATCGACGTCATGGAGCTGGAGACGGCCCATCTGACCCTGTCGAGCGCGCGCTACGCGACCAAGGAGGCGAGATGGTCCTTCTACGAGTCGCTCATCGAGCGGCTCGAGGCGACCCCCGGCGTCCGGGCCGCGGCCGCCAGCTCGGCGATCCCGCTGGGAGGCGGCGGCTTCTACCTCGGCCGCAGCTTCCTGGCCGAAGGGCGCCCCGCGCCGCCCGCGGGCCCCGAGGTCCAGGCGATGTGGAACGTCGTCACGCCCGGATACTTCGAGACGACGGGCATGGTGATCAAGAAGGGACGCGACTTCACGGCGCGCGACGAGGACGGCTCGACGCCGGTGGCGATCGTCAACGAGGCGTTCGCCCGGGCGATGTTCCCCGGAGAGGAGGCGCTCGGCAAGCGGGCGAAATCCTGGCGGGACGAAAACGTCCCGCGGGAGATCGTCGGCGTGGTCCAGGACGTGCGCTACTTCGGCGCCGGGGACGAGATCCGGCCTCTCTTTTACGTGCCGCACCGCCAGAACACCTGGGGCGCGATGGTGGTGACCGTGCGCGCGGCCCGCCCCGGCGCGGGAAGCCCCGGCGCGGCCGCTCCTGGTGCCGGGACCGGCGAGGCTCCGAGCCTCGCGGCGTCGCTGCGCGCCGCGATCGCGACCCTCGACCGTGACCTGCCGATCGGCGACGTCCGCACCATGAGCCAGACGATGACGGACTCGATGGCCCGCCCGCGCTTCAACGCGCTCCTGTTGTCGACGTTCGCGGCGCTGGCCCTCGTCCTGGCGGCCGTCGGGCTGTACGGCATCGTGTCGTACTCGGTCGCGCAGCGCACACGGGAAATCGGGGTGCGCATCGCCCTCGGCGCGCGCACCACGGACGTCCACCGGCTGGTGCTGGGCCGCACGCTGCGGCTGCTCGCCTTCGGCCTCCTGGCCGGGACGGCGGGCGCGCTCGCGGTCACCCGCCTCATGGCCGGGCTGCTCTTCGAAGTCGCCCCGTGGGACCCCGCGGCGTTCGCCGCCGGCTCCGTCGTCCTCGCGTCCGTCGCGATCGCCGCGGCCTGGCTTCCGGCCCGGCGCGCCGCGCGGGTCGATCCGATGACGGCGCTGAGATCGGAGTAGGAACAGCCACCGCGTGACAATTTCGCTTGCATCCTGCACCGCGGAAAACTATATTTGCCTTGTTTTCACCAAGCAGAACGATTGACTTGTCGAATCGTCGCGCGTGCCATGGCGACGGCCGAGGTGAAGTGTGCCGATGGAAATCCGGATCGACGAGCCAGTCTTCATCGGATTCAAGGCCAGCCGCGCCCTGCGCCAGTTGCTCGAATCACTCGGCGACCTCGAGAAAGCCTACGTCTCCAGGGACGACGGCGCCTTCCTGAGAAGTGTCCAGGTCGGCGAAGATCTCTACGTCGGCAAGTTCGTCCCCGAAGCCATGACCACCGACCGTGTCGACGATATCCGTCGCAACGTCCTGAGCATTCTGCGCAAGCTCGGCCCGGCCGTGCCGCTTCCGACCAGCATGCGTATTTTCTCCGTCCGGTCCGTCGACGCCGCACCCCCCGCCGCGGGACGTGAGTCCCTGCTGATGCCGGAGCATTCGCCGACGCCACGTCTGCTGGGCTAGACCGAGCCGGCTCGTTGGCTGGGGTAGGATCACGCCATGCCGCTCACGGTCGGAACCCGCCTTGGCCCCTACGAGATCTCTGCTCCGCTCGGCGCCGGGGGCATGGGCGAAGTTTACCGGGCGCGGGACACGCGGTTGGGGCGGGACGTGGCGGTCAAGGTCCTGCCGAGCCACCTCTCCGAGAGTTCCGAGGCGCGGGCACGTTTCGAGCGCGAAGCCCGCGTCGTCTCAGGGCTCAATCACCCGCACATCTGCGTCCTCCATGATGTCGGGCGTGAGAACGGGATGGACTACCTGGTGATGGAGCTGGTCGAGGGCGAGTCGCTCGCGCAGCGCCTCGCCCGCGGCCCGTTGCCGGTCACCGAGGTGCTCCGTCTCGGCGCCGAGATCGCCGACGCCCTCGATCGCGCCCACCGCGCCGGCGTGGTGCATCGCGATCTCAAACCGGGGAACATCATGCTCTCGAAGTCCGGCGCCAAGCTCATGGATTTCGGGCTGGCGCGCGAGCGGCAGCGCGTCGGTGTCTCCGGCGGCTCCGGCTCCGCCGCGGACTCCTTGTCGCAGTCGCCGACCGTGGCGACGCCGCTCACCGGGATGGGGATGTTCGTCGGCACCAGCCAGTATGTCGCGCCCGAGAACGTCGAGGGACGTGAAGCCGATGCGCGCACCGATCTGTGGGCGCTGGGCTGCGTGCTCTACGAGATGACCACCGGTCGACGACCCTACGAAGGCTCCTCGCCGGCTTCCCTGATCTCCTCGATTCTCCGGGACGAGCCGCGCCCCATGATCGAGATGGCACCGCACACGCCGCCGACGCTTGAACGCGCGATTCGCGCCTGCCTGGCCAAGGATCCGGAGCAGCGCTGGCAGAGCGCGCACGATCTCGCCCTGGCGCTGCGTTGGCCGGCGGGCGAAGCGACCGGCGCCGGCCGGTCGGCCGGAGCCCTCCTGCAACGTGAGCTCGTCCTCACGGCCGCGCACGTGCGCCGGCTCGCCGAGCGCAATCCCAGGCTGGTGGGCTATCCGGTGACCTACGTCGACAACCAGGTTCAATCGGATCATCTCGTCGTGTTCCTGCACGGGCTTGGAGCCGATGGGGGGCAGTTCGAGGCGTTCCTGAATGCCTCTCCGCATCGCGCCATCGCCGTCACACTGGTGGGCTTCGGAAAGCTCGAAAAGCGCAGGCCCACGCTCGGGATCGACGACCATTCGCGCGTCCTGCGCATGTTGCTGAGCGAGATCACGGCCGAGTGCCGGCCCCGTCGCACGATCCTGGTCGGGCACTCCGCCGGCGCCGATCAGCTGCTGCGCATGATGCACGACGACGACGGCGCCGGCATCCACGTCGACGGCTTGATCGCGCTCGGGCCCAACGTCAGCCTCGACACCTGCTTCGCCACCCGGCTGTACG
>DASYQE010000106.1:0-11572 GCA_036005805.1 Candidatus Polarisedimenticolia bacterium
CCCGGGATCGGATAGTCGATGTCGTCCGGGTCGCAGTTGGTGTCGACCACGCCGACCACCGGGATCCCGAGCTTGCGGGCCTCGAGCACGGCGATGTGCTCCTTCTTCGGGTCGATGACGAAGAGCGCCTCCGGCAGGCGATCGAGCGCCCGGATCCCGGAGAGGACCTTCTGGAGCTTCACCAGCTCCTTGCCGAGCCCGAGGAGCTCCTTTTTCGTGAAGCGCCCCTCGACCGGATTGGCCAGGAAGTTGTCGAGCCAGCGCATGCGCTCGATGCGCTTCTTGATGGTGCGGAAGTTGGTGAGGGTGCCGCCGAGCCAGCGGGTGTTGACGAACGCCACCCCCGCGCGCTGCGCCTCCTCCGCCACCACTTCCTGCGCCTGCCTTTTCGTCCCCACGAAGAGGACGGTTCTTCCCTCTGCCGAGACCCGCTCGACGAAGTCGAGGGCGTCGCGGAACAGCGCCGCCGTCTTCTGGAGGTTGATGATGTAGATGCCGTCCCGCTGGCCGAAGATGTACTCGCGCATCTTCGGATTCCAGCGCTTCGTCTGATGCCCGAAGTGAACGCCTGCCTCCAGAAGTTCCTTGACGCTGACCGCCTCCAAATGACCTCCTCGTGTCGTGCCGGGATCCGCCCGGCCGGTTGTTTCTAACGCTTCGAGAACTGGAACCGGGCGCGCGCGCCCTTCTGTCCGTATTTCTTGCGCTCCTTGACGCGCGAATCGCGGGTCAGGAAGCCGGCCCCCTTGAGCCGCGGCTTGAGCCCGGCGTCGAACACCACCAGGGCCCGGGCCAGACCGTGCCGGATCGCGCCCGCCTGGCCATGCTCGCCGCCGCCGTTGACGTTCACCAGCACGTCGAACTTGTCGTGGAGCTCGAGGAAGACCAGCGGCTCCTTGGCGATGCGGCGCACCGCGTCGGTGTGGAAGTAGTTCTGCATCTCCCGCCGGTTGACCATCATCTTCCCCTCGCCGGGACGGAGATAGACGCGGGCGGTCGACGACTTCCTGCGACCCGTGGCGTAGTACTGGACCTGAATCATCGCTCCCCTTCAGCCGGCCTCAGGCCGGGATGCTGACCTTCTCGGGCTTCTGCGCCTGGTGCGGATGCTCCGAGCCGCGGTACGCCTTCAGCTTCGTGCCGAGTTGGCGGCCCAGCCGCCCTTTCGGAAGCATCCCCTTCACCGCCCACTCGATCACCCGCTCCGGGTGCTCCTTGAGCATCCGGCCCGCGGTCACCTGCTTGATGCCGCCCGGGTAGCCGGTGTGCCAGTGGTACAGCTTGTTCTCGGCCTTCTTCCCCGTGAGCCGGACCTTTTCGGCGTTGATGACCACGACGAAGTCGCCGGTGTCGATGAACGGGGTGTAGGTCGGTCGGTGCTTCCCCATCAGGGCCATGGCGACGAAGGTCGAGAGCCGCCCGAGGGTCTGCCCCTCGGCGTCCACCAGCAACCAGCCGCGCTTGGCCTCTTTCGGCCGACAGAAATAGGTATCCACGCTCCTCCGCCTCTTCCCTTACGACGGACATGTCAAGGGACAGAAAAACCCCGGTGCCTTTGGGACAGGGGAAGGCATTCTGTCAGGGGTCACGCGAGGGTGTCAAGAGCGGAAATCGCGCAAATCCCTGAGCAGCGAAGCGGATCCCTTCCCTATCCCCGGGCGCCCATCAGGAGGACCAGCACGGCTTTCTGGGCGTGCAGGCGGTTGTGGGCCTGGGGGAAGACGACCGAGGCCGCCGAGTCGATGACTTCGTCGGTGACCTCTTCATTGCGATGGGCCGGCAGGCAGTGCATGAAGAGGGCGCCCGGGTTGGCCTTGGCCATGGCCGCGGCGTTGACCTGATAGGGGCGGAACACCTTCAAGCGGGCGGCATGCTCCGCCTCCTGGCCCATGCTGGCCCAGGTGTCGGTATAGATGACGTCGGCCCCCTTCAGCGCGGCGGCGGGATCGCGGCCGACGGTGATTTTCACTCCCGTCGCCTTCGCGTCGGACTGGGCGCGCGCCACGACGCCGGCATCCGGCTCGTAACCCTCGGGGGTGGCCGCCTGCACGTTCACCCCGAGCTTCGCCCCGGCGTACATGAGCGAGTGCAGCACGTTGTTGCCGTCGCCGAGCCACCCGAGCGTCAGCCCCTCGAGCCTTCCCTTCTTCTCGCGGATGGTCAGGCAATCGGCGAGGGCCTGGCACGGGTGCAGGTGATCCGAGAGGCCGTTGATCACCGGGACCGATGCGGCGGCGGCCATGTCGATCAGCAGCTGGTGGCTGAAGGTGCGGGCCATGATCCCGTCCACCATCCCTTCCAGCGTGTGGGCCACATCGCCGATCGCCTCACGCTTGCCGAGGCCCACCTCGCTCCCCTGGATGGCGATGGCGTGGCCGCCGAGCTGGGTCATGCCGGTCTCGAAGGACACGCGGGTCCGAAGCGACGGCTTCTCGAAAACCATCGCGAGCGTCTTGCCTTCGAGGGCGGTGCGATGCTCGCGCGGGCTGGCCTTGATGCGGGAGGCGAGGTCGAGGATTTCCAGCACCTCGTCGCGCGCCAGGTCATGGAGGGAAATCAGGTCACGGCTCTTCATTTCTTCTCCTTGTCGGGCACGATGCGCGTGCCGGCCCGGCCGAGCATCGCCTGCGCCAGCTTTTCGGCCGAGGTGATCAGCACCTCGCGGCCGCTTTTCTCCGCGAACTCAACTCCGGCCCGGATCTTCGGTCCCATGCTCCCCGCGGGGAACTGCCCCGCCTCGAGGTGGCCACGCGCCTCGGTCGTCGTCATGCGCCACACCGGCCGCTCGTCCTTGGTGCCGAAGTCGAGCGCGACCTGGTCGACGCCGGTCAGGATGACCAGCAGGTCCGCCCCGACCCCGGCCGCGAGCAGCGCCGCAGTGTAGTCCTTGTCGATGACCGCCTCGACCCCCTTCAGGAGCCCCTCGCGGGTGCGGTAGACCGGGATGCCGCCGCCGCCCGCGGCGATGACCAGGTGCCCCGCCTCGAGCGCCTGCTTCAACACCGGGAGCTGCACGACTTCCAGCGGGCGCGGCGACGGCACCACCTTGCGCCAGCCGCGGCCGGCGTCCTCGATCATGTTCCAGCCGAGGCGGTGGATGAAAAAATCCGCCCGGAAGCGCGAATAGAAGGGACCGATGGGCTTGGTCGGCCGGCGGAAGCCGACGTCACGCGGGTCGACGAGGACCTCGGTGATGAGCGCCACGACCCGCCGCCGCAGCCGCGCCTTGCGGAAGGCGTTCAGGAGGGCCAGCTCCAGCATGTAGGCGATGCTGCCCTCGGAGGCGGCGACGCAGACGTCGAGCGACAGCGGCGGCACCTTGTTCACCGCCTCCTCCACCTGGATCAGGATGTTGCCGACCTGGGGACCGTTGCCGTGCACCAGCAGGAGATCGTGCCCGGCACGCGCCAGTGGCAGGAGGCGCTGCGCCGTGGCTTCGGCGTTCTCCAGCTGCTCCCACTGCGTCCCTTCCTGTCCCGAGCGGATGAGGGCGTTGCCGCCGAAGGCGATGACGACGCGGCGGCGCCTCTCCCCCGCACGGGACCGTGCGCTCAGAGGACGCTCTTGAGGACGTCGTCGAGATCCGGCTTGCCGATCTCCTGCAGCTCGTAGGTGACGCGCATCGCCGGCTTGTCGAAGTGGATGGTGCGGCGCAGATCGATCGGCGTCGCGATGAGAACGAGGTCGCACTCGACGCGCTCGATCGTTTGCCGCAGCTCGGCCATCTGGTGATCGCCGTAGCCGAGCGCCGGCAGCAGCGGCCCGACCTTGGGATATTTCTTGAACGCCTGCGCGATGGTGCCGACCGCCCAGGGGCGCGGATCGACGATCGACGCCGCGCCGAAGCGCTGCGCCGCGATGACGCCGGCGCCGTAGGCCATCTCCCCGTGCGTCAGCGTCGGGCCGTCCTCGACCACGAGCACCCGCTTGCCGCGGATGGCCGCCGGGTCCTCGACGGCCACGGGCGACGCCGCCTCGATGATGGTCGCGCCCGGGTTGAGGGCGGCGATGTTCGCCTTGACCTCCTGGATCCCCTTCTGGTCGGCGGTGTCGACCTTGTTGATGACGATGCAGGTGGCGCGGCGCAGGTTCGCCTCCCCCGGGTGGTACAGCAGCTCGTGCCCGGGGCGGTGCGGGTCGGCGACGACGATCTCGACGTCGGGGCGGAAAAACGGCAGGTCGTTGTTGCCGCCGTCCCACACGACGATGTCGGCCTCCTGTTCGGCGCTCTTCAGGATGGCGGCGTAGTCCACGCCGGCGTAGACGATGGTGCCGGCCTTGAGGTGGGGCTCGTACTCCTCCCGCTCCTCGATGGTGCACTCGTAGCGATCGAGATCGTCGAAGGTGGCGAAGCGCTGCACCCGCTGCTTGACGAGATCGCCGTAGGGCATCGGGTGGCGCACCGCCACCACCTTCTTGCCGTGCGCCTGCAGCCGCTGGCAGACCGCGCGGGTGGTCTGGCTCTTCCCCGCCCCGGTGCGCACGGCGCAGATCGACACCACCGGCCGCGACGACTTGAGCGCGGTCGCGTCGAAGCCGAGGAGCATGAAGTCCGCCCCCGCGGCGATGACCCGCGAAGCCTGGTGCATGACGTGCACGTGCGAGACGTCCGAGTAGGCGAAGACGACGAGGTCCGCCTGGAGCGACAGGATCATCTCGCGCAGGCGATCCTCCTCGTAGATCGGGATCCCCTTCGGATAGCGCGCCCCCGCCAGCTCGGCCGGGTAGCGCCGGTCGGTGATGTTCGGGATCTGGGTCGCGGTGAAGCCGACCACCTCGTACTGCGGGTTGTCGCGGAACACGACGTTGAAATTGTGAAAGTCCCGACCCGCCGCACCCATGATCAGGACTCGTCGAGGATTCATCGAAAGCTCCTTCCCGTGCCGTGGGATTTCAATCTACCGGGGAGGGGCAATATAGCAGACGGTCCCCGGCCTCCCCGAAGCCTGCGTTCCGTGATGCGAAACCGTGCGGCGCGCTGTCCTTGATTTATGCGGCCCGCGACGCTTCGGACGCGTCGACCGCGATCTCCAGCCCCTGGCGGAGGCGCGCGACCGGGTCGCCGGCGGAGAGTCCCCCCTCGCGGCCGCAGCGCTTCAGGTTGGCAAAAGGAGCGAGGCTGCGATCGATCCGCTCGCGCAGCCCGGCATGCCCGAGCGTGACGACCGGGATCGCCTCGGGAACGCGGCGCACCCATCCCGCCTCGACCTCGCCGGTGCTGCGCAGGAATCCGAGGCTGCACAGGTCGTCGATGGCGTGGCGCACCTGCGCCCCGTCCTCCTCGTTCCAGATCGGGTCGTGGCGGTCGCAGGCGATCTCGAGCGACAGGCCGGTGGCGCCGCGTGGGGCCATGCGCGGGGCGTAGTTCACCGTCTCGCTCAGGCGGTGGAAGCGGACCGCCGGGTCGGGGACGAGGATCTCGTTGTTCTCGGTCAGGCGATCGCGCCGGATCCCGAGGTGGACCACGACGAGGGAGCGCGTCCTGAGCTGGCGCGCCGCGTCACGGGCGTCGGCGGTCTCGTCCAGCGGCATCGCGTCGAGGAGGGCGCCGATCGGCAGCGTCGAAACCACGAGATCGGCGCGCACCCGCACGGGCCCGCGCGGCCCCTCGGCCAGGACCTCCTCGAGCCGGTGGCCGGATCCGCTCAGCGCGATCACCCGGTGCTGCGGGAGCACCTCCACGCCCGCGCGCTCGAGCGCCCGCGACAGTCCTTCGGCGAGGGCCGGGAAGCCTTCTTCCGGGTAGAGATGCTCCTCGTCCGGCTCCGGCTTCCCCAGGGCCCGGCGCCAGGCCTGCCCGATCCATCCGGCCGACGAAAGGGTGGCGCGGGCGACCTCGGAGCCGATCTCCGAAGCGGGCAGCCCGGTGATCTTCTCCACAATGGGACCGAGAAAACGCTCGTACAGCGGCGCCCCGAAGCGCGCCGTCATGAAGGAGGCGTAGTCCGCCGCCGCGCCGCCCTCTCCGAGGCGCAGCTGCAGGCGTCCGGCGAGCATCCCGGCGGCGACCGCCGGCCCGCGCGCGCCGAGGAGATCGCGCCCGTCCGGTGGATGGCGATACAGCCTCCCTTCGAGGAGGATCCGCACCAGCCGCCGTCCGCGCAGGAGCGGCCGGCCGCACCACGCCTCGGCGAGCCTTGCGATGCCGGGATCGCGGGCGGCGAGCGATTGTGGCACGAGATCGAAGGTGTAGTTGCGGTCGCGGAAACCCGACGCCGTTCCCCCGGGGACGGCGCCGCTCTCGAGCACCAGGGTGTCGATCCCGGCCCGCCTCAGGCCCCACGCGGCCGACAGGCCGGCGAGCCCCCCTCCTGCGACGACCGCCCTCACGGCGCGAGATCTCCTCCGGGGTTCAGCGGCGATCGGACGAGGCGAGAAGCGATCCCGGCAGATGGAGATGTTCGAGGCGGATGAGACTGCCGTCGCCCAGGATGAGCGCCCGCTCGATGGCGTTCTCGAGCTCGCGCACGTTCCCCGGCCAGGCGTAGGCGCACAGCGCCTCGAGGGCGGCCGGGTCGATGGTCACCGGACCCCGGCGCTTCTGCTCGGCGGCGAAGCGCGCCGCGAAGTGCCGCGCCAAAAGCGGCACGTCGTCCTGGCGATCGCGCAGCGGCGGGATGGTGATCGGGAAGACGGAGAGCCGGAAGTAGAGGTCCTGTCGGAAGGTGCCGCCCGCCGCCATGGCGCGGAGATCCTTGTTGGTGGCCGCCACCAGGCGGATGTCCACGGTGCGCGTTTCGTTGCCGCCGACGCGCTCGAACTGCTTCTGCTCCAGGACGCGCAGGAGCTTCCCCTGCAGCACCGGCGGCAGGTCGCCGATCTCGTCCAGGAACAGCGTGCCGCGGTCGGCGATCTCGAGCTTGCCGCGCTTGTTGCCGACAGCGCCGGTGAACGCGCCTTTCTCGTAGCCGAACAGCTCGCTCTCGAGCAGGTTCTCCGGGATGGCGGCGCAGTTGAGCGCCAGGAAGGGGCGGTCGCGGCGCGGGCCCTGGTGGTGCACGGCGCGGGCGAACAGCTCCTTGCCGGTGCCGCTCTCTCCGAGGAGCAGCACGGTGGCGTCAGTCGGCGCGACGCGCTGCACCTGGTCGATCGAGGTCTGCAACGCCTTGGACGACCCGAGGATCTCGGGGCCGCCCAGGTCGCGTGCGAAGCGTTCCTTCAGGGCCTGGTTCTCGCGCACGACGCTCTGGTGATCGAGCGCCTTGCGGACGAGCGCGATGAGGTGATCCTGGTCCACCGGTTTTTCGAGATAGTCCCAGGCTCCCTCGCGCATCGCCTCGACCGCATCGCGGATCGTCCCGTACGCGGTCATCAGGATGACCGGCGTCGCCGGGTCGGCGCGCACCGCCGCCTGCAGCACCTCGTGCCCGTTCGCCTTCGGAAGCTTCAGGTCGGTGAGGACGAGCGCGAAGGGCTCGCGGCGCAGGCGCTCGATCGCCTTCTGGCCGTCGGCGGCCTCCTCGACGGCGAACCCCTCGGCTTCGAGGGTCTGGCGGACGACGGCGCGCAGCGCCGCCTTGTCCTCCACCAGCAGGATCGAGCCGGGAGGATTCAATTGCGTCCGGACTCCTCGGCGAAGCGGGTCTCGGTGGCCACCAGCTCGTCGCGGGAAGCGTCCAGCTCCTTCTGCACCCGTTCGATCTCGTCCTCGACGTCCTTCAGCAGGTCGCGCGCTCCCTTCGCCTTGTCGGCGGAGGCGTCGGCGTCGCTCTGGGCCTTCGGCATGATGCGCAGCGGGTCGAGAATCGCCAGGCGCTTCTCCTGCAGGTAAGCGAGGCGCGATTCCATTCCCGAGATGCGATCGCGCCGGGCCTGGAGCTCGCGGTCCCGGATCGCGTCCTTCGCCGCGCGGTCCTTCCACTGCTGCAGTGGATCGGGGGGCTCTTTCGGCGCGGCCGGCTTCGGGGGCGAGGTCTTCGCGGCGCTCGCCGCGGGCGGTTTCGGGCCTCCGACAGCGGGTTTCGGTGGACCCGGCGCAGGGGAGCTCTTCGTCGGACCGATCGCGTTCGTCGCGGCCGCCGCATTGGTCGTGGCGGGCGAGCCGGGGGCGGGACGTGCGCCCGACGCCGTCGGGGGAACGGGGCCCTTGGGCCCGCCGGTCGCGCTTCCCTTCGGCGGCGCGGGAGCGGCGGGCGGATTCCCCGCGGGCGGCGGCGCGGGGGCCGTCTCCTCCCCCTCCTCAGGCGGAGGGAGCGGCTGCGGCTTCTTGTATTTCTCCAGGTCGTCGTCGGTGAAGCGCAGCGGAGCCGACGCCGGCTTCTCGTCCTTCTTTTTCTTCTTGTCGGGGGCCTGTTCACCCGCCTTGGGCGGATCGGGTTCCGCGGCCAGGAGCCGCGGCGCCGTGCTCAGGAGGAGGCCGCAGGCCAGGGCCAGGGCGACGGACTTCGGGCGACGATCCATGACGTTCTCCCCGCGACGCACACGGCGCCGTGACGGAAATGTAGGGTCGCGGTGGGACCGGCGCAACCGACCGGCGGGGACGGCCGTTCCCGGCAGGCGCCGCCGATTACAGATCGGTCTGCCAGGAGGAGATGACCACCCGCGGGATCGACATCCCCTTCGGGGGCCACTGCCCCTTGACGAGGCGCTCGTCGAACCAGAAATCGGGGGTTCCGGAGGAGCCGTCGAGGACGCCGCGCTGGGCCACGACCGACCCGAAGTACTTGGCGTTCCCCTGGACCGTGAACGTCCCCGCGACGTACAGGACGCCGTTGAGGGCCGCATCCTCCTGGTACGGGATGCCGCGTGAGTCCTGCACCGGCACTCCGGCGGGGGTCCGCGCGCTGGCGTCGCACTGCGAGGCGTCGGTGCAGTACCACTCGCCCGTCACCGGATCCTGCCACGTCTCGAAGTTGGCGGTTCCCTGCTTGATGGTGTAGAGGTTCGAGGCGCTTGCCGGGTAGTCGAGGTTGAGAAAGCCGCTGCCGTCCGACGGCTCGCCGGGCGGAACGAACGCCGTCGGGAGCCCGCCCAGACCGGTGGTCCCGAAATTGGCGGCGTTCATGTAGATGAATCCCCCGGCCCCCCACGTGCCGCCGCTCAGCGTGATGTCCGGCGTCAGGTTCGTTCCCGCGACATTGGGGGCCAGTCCATCCTGGCTGTCGAAGAAGAAAACCCCCGACTTGCCGTTGGTGAGCGTTCGGATGTCGGTGGACGTGCCGGTGCCATCGAGGGAGAAGTTCGTGCCGCTGACCCACTTGTAATAGTAGTTGTTCTTCAGCCCGCTCTGGGCAATCTGCTTCCACAGCGCGTAATCGAACGTCGGGCAGTTCACGACGGTGTTCTGGAAGAGGTTGCTGTGCTCACCGTTGCCCTGTCCGAGCGGCGTGGTGTCGGCGAAGGGATACGGCTGGGGATTGGTGTTGGGCGCCGCGACGTTGTTGAAGGTGAGCGCCCCGCCGGCGATGTACTTGAACCACGGGTCCTCGATGGCCTGGTTGTTGTGTGCCGTCGCCCAGGACACCAGCGTCGTGCCTCCGTTGATATAGGTGAACGGGTCGTTCAGAGCGTACGGCAGCCCGCTGTTGATCTTGTTGTCCATGGTCCCCGCGGACGGCAGGTTCGCCGCGCCCACGGAGGTCCCTGTCCCCCAGTGGATCTTGAAGTCGCCGTTGTAGCCCAGGCCGGCGCACGACTGCAGCGGGCCGACCGGACCGGGCACCGGGATCTCGTTGACCACCGCCTTGGCGATGCGGGTGGCGATCTGCCGCTCCGACGCCGTCCCCGGGTACTGGAAGACGCCGGCGGTCACCTTCACCGTCGCGATCCCCATGCGGGTGTTGTTGCCGCCGATCGACAGGATGGGCGGCTGGTAGACCTCGATGCGGGTGATGCGCGCCCGCAGGAACGGCGACGGGAAGTTCGAGAACAGGGTGTCATTGATCGTCGTCAGGAAGCTCGAGTTGACGATGATGTCGGGCCCCATGGCGGCGAAGGCCACGTTCCCGTCGGTGCCGGTCTCGACACCGAGGAAGGTGTCCCCCAGGGCGCTGCGGTACGGGCGGTCGAAGATCAGGCTCGCCGTCACCGTCGCATCCTTGTAGAGAGGCTTGGTGGCGTCTCCCGAAGCCGCCTGCACGCGCGCCGTGCCGCCGTTGTTGTCGTGGTCGAAGATGCGCTTGGTGCGGTCGAGGTCCGCGAGAGTCGGCACCAGGTAGCCGGTCGCGGTCGGATCGTTGAACCAGCCGACGACGAGCCGCGCCCCGGCTTCGGCGACGTACAGAGCCGCGGCCGAGTTGCGCTCGTTCTCGGCGATGGTGTTCTCGGTCTGCGCCATCATCAGGTAGGACAGGCCGAGCAGGCTCAGGATCACCGTCACCAGGGCCGCCAGGATGAGGGCCGAGCCCTCCTCACCGCGTCGCGTTTCCATCGGGGT
Source organism: Candidatus Polarisedimenticolia bacterium (assembly GCA_036005805.1). Taxonomy (GTDB): domain Bacteria; phylum Acidobacteriota; class Polarisedimenticolia; order Gp22-AA2; family Gp22-AA2; genus DASRAU01. The sequence goes on from DASYQE010000106.1 coordinate 10,376, forward strand.
CTTCATCGTGTCCCTCTTCGTTGCGTTCATCGGCGTCCCCCTTATGGCCCGGTGATCGACAGGTCCGGATGGACGACGAACGTGCACGACCCGCTGTTGGCGTACTGGTCCTGGAAGGTGTAGGTCATGGTGACCAGCTCGCCGTTGCCGGTGTTCGGGTCGACGATCTGCGTGTCGTAGGCGAGCTGCATGTTGACTTTGCAGGTGCCGCACGAGCCGTTGGCGGTCGCCGGCAGCGACAGCGGGAAGGTGCCGTAGCTGCCGGTCGCGGGACTCGCGGAGCCGGTGCCGAACGACGTGACCGTCGAGCCCGTCGGGTACTGGATGGTCAGGAGCTTGTGGGCGCCGATGTTGGCGGTCCACGACACCACGATGCTCTTGATGTCGAGGTTCAGCCCCGAGTTGTTCATGATGTCCCACGACATGTTCTTGTTCAGGTTCGTCGACTTGCCGCTCGTCGGGGACAGGTTCGGGTTGGTCGGGGTGATCTGGCACGCCAGGTTCGCCGGGACGTCGAGTCGCGTGTACAGGTCGACGACGCAGCCGTTGCTGAGCGTGATGGTCCAGTGGATGGTGTAGGTTCCCGGGCCGGCCGCCGAGGCGTTGAACGACGGGAAGGAGAACGGGTACGAGTAGGAGGTCTGGTCGTAGACGGTGCCGCTGCCGCTCTGGTTCGGGATCTGCACGCGGGCCGAGGTGTAGGTCGCGCTGCCGCTGATGCTCAGGGTGATGGGCACCATGCCGGACGCGGAGGCGCCGTCGGAGGGGCTGGTGGTGATCGTCCCGATGTTGCAGGCGACGTCCACGGCTCCGGAGCGGGCGCTCTCGTTGCCGCAGGCGTCGGCGGCGGTGATCTGGTAGTACAACCCCGAGGTTCTGTTGTTCAGGTCGGAGATGTCCGCCCCGAGCAGGTTGTCGACGTAGCTGTTCGTGGTGGTCGTCCCCAGGAGCGAGAAGACCCCTGCCGTGAGGCTCCCGAGGAGCGTGCCATAGGGCTGCTTGGTCCGGTAGACGTTGTACGTGTTGATGGTGGTGGTCGTCCCGTCCACCTTGGTGGTGACCGGGGTCCACGACACCGTCACGGTGCCGATTCCGCTGCGCGCGCCGGTGACCCCGGTCGGAGCCGACGGGGCGATGTTGGTGACCGCCTGCCCGGTCGCGGCGCCCGACGCGGTGCTCAGGACGTCGCAGGTGTCG
>DASYQE010000107.1:0-18643 GCA_036005805.1 Candidatus Polarisedimenticolia bacterium
GTCGCGTACATGATCGGGTACATGGCGCTTTTCCCGAAGTCCTTGAAGAAGGCCTCGTCGGCCGCCACCGCCTTCTCGTTCATCGCGACGGTCCGGGAGAAATCCCCCGTGCGCAGGTAGATGTGCCCGGGCATGTGCACCAGGTGGCCCGCCGCGGGGGCGGCGGTCTCGAGACGCACAGCGCTCGGCAGCGCCCGCTCGGGATTCGGCGAGGCCTCGACCGCGTGGATGTAGAGATGGTTCGCGCCGACCTGCCCCGGGTCGCGACGCAACACCGATTCGAGCACCGCGAGGATCTCCGGCGTGTCGGCCGCGGGCTTGCCGTCCGGCCCCCAGAACTTCCACGGGTTGAGGTCCATGAGGCTCTCGGCGTAGATCGTCGCCGCGTCGAGATCGTCCGGGTATTTCTGCGTCACCTGCTTCATCGCGTTGCGGTAGGCCTCGTCGAGAGCCCGCAGGTCGGCCTTCGGGTCGTTCGAGTAGCGCGCCGCGAGCGCCTCGACGTAGTCGCGCTCGGCCTCGGCTCCCGAGGCGGCGAGGCTGCGCGCCTTGGTGATCGCTTCGTAAGCCCCCTTGTCCCGGTCCGGAGTGCGCGGCGTGTTGATGTCGGGGCCAAGCGCGTAGGCGATGCCCCACTGCGGCATGGGCGCCTTCGGGTCGAGCTCGGCCGCCTTGCGGAAGGCCCGCTCCGATTCTTCCTTGTTGAAGGCGAAGTAGAGGTTCAATCCCATGTCGAAGTACTTCTGCGCCTCGGGGTTCGACGTCGCGATCGGGTGGGTGTGATCCGAAAGCCCGGCGAGAAGCTTCGGCGACGTCGGCGCCGCGGGGGCGGCGGCGTGACCTTCGTGTCCCTGCGCTCCGGCCCGGCGGGGCGCCAGCCCGAACGCAACGACGAAGACCAGGACGGCGGAAACGAGGAGCGTGCGCCTCACCCAGAACGACAGACGGCCATCCATCGAGTCGAGTCCTCCCATCGAGGGGGCGCAAGTATAAGATGCCCGCATGCCCCAGCGGGAAGCGTCCACGGCCTCGCGACTCCTCGACATGCGCGAGGCGACCGACCCGGCATGGCGTACCGTTTACGGTGAGATGCTGCGGTTGTCGCTCGAGCGCCAGCCGAAATGGTTCCGGCCGCTTCTTCTGAAGAACCGGCGGCTGCAGACCATGACTGGCTACGACCACTGGTCGCGCGCCTGGGAATACCCGTGGGCGATCTTCGCCGCCGATCTCGACGGGACGCCTTTGCGGGTCCTCGACGTCGGCGGCGGCGGCAGCCCGTTCGCGCCCTGGCTCGCGGCGCGCGGCCACGACGCCCACGTCGTCGACCCGTCGCTCGACCAGGGACGTTTCTTCGCCTGGGACCCCGGTCGCAGCGCCTGGAAGAACGCCCGGACGCTCGCCAAGCGGTCGGCCTTCCGGGTCTCCGGCATCCGCACCCTCTGGGGGCTGCCGAAGGACGGGACCGGGGCGCGGCTGCACTACTGGCCGTACATGGCGCAGAAGATGGATTTTCCCGACGCGCACTTCGACCGCGTCTTCTGCCTGAGCGTCATCGAGCACATCCCGCACGACCTGTGGCCCGCCTGCATGCGCGAATTCGTCCGCGTGCTGAAGCCGGGCGGCCGCCTGGTGATCACCATGGACATGGAGACGAGCGAAGCGAACGATCGCCTGTACGCGAAGCTCGTCGCGGCGTGCCCGCTCAGTCTCGTCGGCGATCCCGATTACCCGGTCCCCCTCGACCCGGCCGAGGCGCAGGGGCGCCATCCGAAGAACTGGTACGAAACCCTCGGTCTTCTGTGGATCAAGTGATCCCGGTGAAGCGCTTGGGCGCCTTGATCCTGCTCCTGGCCGCTGCGACTGCAGCCGGGTTCGTCGGGGGCGCAAGAGCCCTTGCCGACACGGCCGAAGGTGGACCGGCCTGGAAGCTGGACCTGCGTCCATCCGGCTATTCAGACGAGGATTTCACGGCACCCGACGCGATCACGGCCGCCGATCAGATCGCGTTCGGCAGCCCCGAAGAGCTCGTTGTCGTGCGTGATACGGGAGTCGCCAGGAAACCCATCCAGGTGCGAGCCTTCGTCATCAACGCGGTCTCCGGGAAGCTGACCGGCAGGCAGGAATGGACTCGAAGGAACGGACCGGCCAACATCCACGCGACGGCGCACGGGACGTACCTGGCGTACACGAGCGACGGCCAGGCCGTGTTCACCGCGGGCCTCGAGAGAACCGAGCGGATTTCGCAGGCCGTCCGGATGGTCAGTCCCGACGGGTGCTATTTCACGACGTCGGAGGCGGTGCCGGGCCATGCGATCACGCGATTCTTCGACGCCGCGTCCTTCGATCCGACCGGCACGGAGTTCGTCAACATGACGGTCGACTCCATCGCCGCCGATCGTATCGCCTACATGGCGGTCCAGGGGGACAAACGCCGGGTGGCCGTGGTCGAGACCGCGCAATCAAGGGCCTACCCTTTCTCGACGACGTGCAAGGTCATCCAGCCTCGATTCATCTCCGATGGGGTCCTCGCCGTCTTCGGCTGCAATCGCCTGGACGTCGTGACCATCTCGGGCGATTCGCTCTTCAGCACGGACATCGAGCGGGAGACCCGATGGATGGCGGTGGCGTCGCGCGACGGCAGCCGTTTCGCGATTCAATCGCCCCATCTGGGGGGCGGAGAATTCACAAGGATTCAATCGGAAACGGTCCGGGTCTTCGATGTCGAGCAGCGTCGTGAAGTTTTCGCGACGGCGGTCCAGGAACGGCATGGCCGGAAAGGCGAATCGGGGGTCGCCCTCTCTCCGGACGGCAAGGCCCTGGCCGTCAACTCGGTCGGGATCGTCCAGTACTTCAGGCTGCCGCCGAAGACCGGTTCATCGACATCGCAACCCGAGAAAAAAGGCGATTCATGACGGGAGGTCCGCACGTGCAAACCCTGCGCAACTACATCGACGGCACATTCGTGGACTCGGTCTCGAAGAAGACGTTCGACGTGTACAACCCGGCGACGCGCGAGGTGATCGCGAAGGCGCCCGACTCGAACGCCGAGGACGTGGACCGGGCCGTGAAGGCGGCGCGGCGGGCCTTCGACGTGGACGGCTGGCCGCAGGTGCCGGCGCGCGAGCGCGGCCGCATCCTGTTCCGGCTCGCGGAGTATTTGAAGGTCAACGCCCGCCGCTTCGCCGAAGCCGAGACGACCAACAACGGCAAGCCGATCGCCGAGGCGGAAGCCGATCTCGGCGACGCCTCCTTCTGCTTCGAGTACTACGGCGGCCTCGCGACCAAGATCAAGGGAGACGTCCTCACCATCCCGGACAACGCGCTGAGCCTGGCGCTCAAAGAGCCGGTCGGCGTCGCCGGGCAGATCGTCCCGTGGAACGACCCGCTGATGATGGCGTCGCAGAAGATCGCGCCCGCGCTTGCGGCCGGGTGCACCGTCGTCCTCAAGCCGGCGGAGCAGACCCCGGTGACGATCACCCTGCTCGCCGAGGCGTTCGCCGAGGCGGGCGTGCCGAAAGGCGTCGTCAACATCGTCCACGGCTTCGGCGAGACGGCGGGAGCGCCGATCGTCGTCCACCCGGGGGTCGAGAAGATCGGCTTCACCGGATCGACCGCCGTCGGCAAGTCCATCGTCAAAGCCGGGGCCGACACCCTGAAGCGCGTGTCGCTCGAGCTCGGCGGCAAGTCCCCGAACATCTTCTTCGCCGACGCCGACTTCGAGGCGGCGGTGGACGGGGCGCTGTTCGGCGTCTTCATCAACCAGGGCGAAGTCTGCTCGGCGGGCAGCCGCGTGCTGGTGCAGCGGCCGATCTACAAGAAGCTCGTGGACGCCATGGTCGAGAAGGCGAAGCGGATTCCCGTCGGCCCCGGGATCGACCCCGAGAACCGCATGGGCCCGCTCGTGTCGCAGGAGCAGTACGACCGGGTGCTCGGCTATCTCGCCAAGGGGAACAGCGAAGCCAGACTCGCGGTCGGCGGCGGGCGGCCGGAGAAGCTCTCAGGCGCGGCGGAGAAAGGCTTCTTCGTGTCCCCGACGATCTTCTACGACGTGGACAACAACGCCACCATCGCGCGCGAGGAGATCTTCGGCCCGGTGATGTCGGTCATCCCGTTCGACGACGAGGCCGAGGCGCTGCGCATCGCCAATGACACGCACTATGGGCTGGCGGCCGCGGTCTGGACGCGCGACCTGTTCAAGGCGATGCGCACGGTCCGGAACCTGCGCGCCGGCGTCGTCTGGGTGAACCACATGCAGCCGACGCCCGTCGAGGCGCCGTGGGGCGGGTTCAAGCAGTCGGGGTTCGGGCGCGAGCTGGGTCCGTGGGGTCTCGACGAGTATCTCGAGGTGAAGCAGGTCTACATCAATCTCGACGAGACGCCGATCGGGTGGTATCGCTGACCTCGCTCAGGAGCTGACGGGCGGCGCGGTTCTCCGGGTCGTAGCGCAGCGCCGCCTGGAAGGCGCGCCGCGCCTCGTCCTGCTTCCCGCTCATCAGCGCGCAGCGTCCCTCGAGGAGATAGCCGGGAGCGGCGTTCGTCGAGAAGCTCAGTCCCTTCACGAACGCTCCCCGCACGACCGCGAGGATCTTGTCGGCCGGCGTCACCCCCGCCTCGAAGGCCGCGGTGGCCAGGGCGAACTCGAGGTCCGGGTCCTCCGGGGCGAGCTGCACGGCGCGCCGCAGCACCTCCGCCGCCTGGTCGGGCTGGCGCCGCAGCAGATGGTGCCTCGCCACCGCCCAGAGCACGTCCGGGTCGTCGTGGTCCCGGTTCAGACGATCGAGCGTGCGGTCGTCGAGGATCCCGGTGGCGGTCTCCTCGGCGGCGCGCGCACCCTCCTCGTCCCCGCGCGCGCGCAGCATCGCGGCGAGAGCGTGCCACGCCGGCTCCGCCTCGGCGGGCGTGAGCGCCAGCTCCTGCGCGCGGCGCAGCTCGCGCTCGTCGCCGTTGCGCTCTCCGAGGAAGGTGCGCACCTGGATGGCGCGCAGGCGGGATTGCCGGCGGATCTCGTGGTCGGGCAGGTTGAAGAGCAGGGCGCAGGCGGCGACCACCGCGACACCGCGCAGCAGGACCGCGCCACGCCCGGGCGCCGCGGACGCGAGGGCGCGTCCGAGCCCGACCAGCGCCGCCGCCGCGAACGGCATCAGGAGCGCGGCCAGCTCGAGACGGAAGCGCGCCCCGACGTAGAAGACGCACATCGACAGGACCGGCAGCGCCAGGAACGGCAGCAGCCACGGGCCGTGCCGTCTCCAGAACTCCGCCATGCCGAACGTCATCACCAGCCCCAGCACCGCGAACGGCGCGAGGATTCCCATGCCGCCGGCGAACGCGCCGAGACGCTCCTGCTTGACCAGCAGCGGCAGGTCGTCCTGGCCCTCGTAGCCGTGGAGCATATAGAGGAGCCGCCGCGCCTCGAGCACGACCTGCCCGCCGAAGCCCCGTTGCGCCATGCTGGCGATCCCTTCGTGGCGCCAGAACGACGAGGCCGCGACCGGATCGATCGGGGCGCCCGAGGCGAGCGACGCGAGCCGGCGCGACACCCGGTCGTCGAGGCGGTCGAGCGGATCCGCGGCGGGGGCCTGCATCCACTGCCACGCGAGCGGCGGCGGGAAGTACGACAGCCCTCGCGCCTGCCAGTTGTGGCTGGTGTAGAAGACCCACCCCCCCGACGACGTCACCGGGATGAACGCCCGCGAAGCCGACCAGTTCTGCCAGGCGATCGGCACGATCGGCAGCAGCGCGAACGGCAAAACCGCCAGCACCCGCACCGGACGGCGCCCCGGCGCGAGCTGCGCCAGCGGCAGGAGCAGCAGCAGGAGCAGCGCGTCGGGGCGATGGATGGCGCGCAACCCGACGAGCAACCCAGTGAGGGCCCAGGAGGCGAACGTCGGCCGCTCCACCGCGCGCGCGGCGGCGAGGACCGCCGCAAGGCCGAGCAGCATCCCGAGGCCGTCCGATTCGAGCTCGACCGCGGCGAGCAGGAACGGCCCGTACACCGCGGCGCCGATGCCGGCGAGCGCCGCGGCGGTCCGGCCGAAGAGCCGATCCGCGATGGCGGCCACGAGCACGCAGGCAGAAGATCCGGCGACGATCTGCGCCAGGACGATGGCGTGCGCGTCGGCGCCGAGCCGCAGCGCGGCGGCGACACCCAGCGTGTAGATCGGCGAGAAGGCCCACGGCTGGCGCGGCGCGCCGCCGTTCGAGAGGAGATCGCGCGCCAGCAGCAGGTACTTGTCGAAGACGAGGGACGGATCGAACGTGGCGCGCAGCGCCAGGAGACGCGCCGCGAGCCCCAGGCCGAACACCCCGAGGAAGAGCCGAAATCGATCGCGCTGCATCGGTCGTCGTCGACGGCGGGGGCGGCGGACCGCCGTCGGCGGGCCGATTGTCCGCGATGCGCCGCGATGGCGCAAGCGCGCACTCGGTGCCGTCGCGCACCGTGCTCCGCAGGGCGTCCGCGCCGTCGCGACCGCGTGGCCGACCCGGCGGAACCGGCGATTCCCCCTCGGAAGGGGACCCTTTTCCTCTATGGAGAAAAAGGCTTGACACGCGTCTTCCGTGCTAGAGTCTCGCCGTCTCGACGGCAGTTCATCCCGACCGGCAGTGAACTCAGGAGGTGCAGATGGCCGCAAAGAAGGGTCGCAAGCCGAGTGCAGCATTCATGAAGCCGATGACCCCGAGCGCCGCGCTCGCCGAGGTGATCGGCTCGAAGGCGATGCCTCGGACCCAGGTGACGAAGAAGCTCTGGGAGTACATCAAGAAGCACAAGCTTCAGGACGCCAAGAACCGGCGGATGATCAACGCCGACGATTCTCTGAAGAAGGTCTTCGGCGGCAAGGGCAAGGTCAACATGTTCGAGATGACCAAGCTCGTCAACAAGCACCTCAAGGCGTAGCCCGCCTCTCCCGCGGAGATTCCCCTCCCGCCCGCGGCCGCGCTCGTCGCCACCGCGGGCGGGAGGCGCGGTCGAAGCGCTTCCCACCCGCACCGCCCCGGAGACGTTGTCGCGATGAACGACGTTCCCCCGCCGACCGACGCTCCGCCCCCCTGGCCTCCCGCGGTCCCCGAGCCCGTCGTCGCGACGCCGCCGCCGCTGGTGCCGCCGATGGTCCCCGCCGGCGAGCCGCTGAATCCGTGGCTGTCGATCTGGACCCGCCCGCGCGCCACCATGCGCCAGATCCTCGACACCAATCCGCGCGCCTGGGTGCACCGGCTGGCGATCCTCGGAGGGATCGGCGAGTTCATCGGCACCCACATCCCGGACTCACCGCCGATGCCGCACCTCTCGCCCGGCGAGATGCTGGCGATGAAGTGCCTCCTCGGCATCCTCGGCGGCCTCATCGGTCTCTACGTCGGCTCGTTCATCGTCTGGATGACCGGCCGCTGGATCGGCGGCCAGGGAACGTTCGTGCAGGTGCGCGCCGCCGCGGCCTGGCCCAACGTCCTGACGATCTGGGCGGCGCTGCTCTGGCTGCCGCTTTTGGCCTACCTCGGCCTCGAGGGGGTGAACGTCAGCCCCGAATCGTTCTTCGACGACTCGGTCGGCATGATGCTCTTCGCGCCCGTGCTGGCGCTCGGGGCGGTGGTGGTGTTCTGGCGGCTGGTCGTGTTCCTCAAGTGCCTCGCCGAAGCGCACCGCTTCTCCGCCTGGCACGCGCTGGGGGCGACCCTGATCGGCATCGCCCTGCTGGTGATTCCCGTCGCCGTGCTCGTCGGCGTGGGCCTCGGACTGGCGGGACTCTCCGCCCTGTCCGGCCACTGATTTCGCGCTCCTCCCCTCCCATTTCTTCTATAATCGGGGCAGGTTTTCCCCATGAGCCCCGAGACCGCAGCATCCCTCCGGACCAAGCTCATCGATCGGCGCAAGCGGCTCGAAGAGGCGGTCGCGGAGCGCGGCACGCTCGACGACCTCGTGAGTCTGGTCGAGCAGGTGGATTCGGCGCTGCGCCGCATGGAGACCCACTCTTACGGCACCTGCACCGTGTGCCACACGGACATCGAGGAGGGCGACCTCCTGCGCAATCCGTTCATCGAGTACTGCCTCTGCCAGCTGACCGACCGGCAGCAGGCGGCCCTGCAGCACGACCTCGACACGGCGCAGAGAATCCAGCGCGGTCTTCTGCCGGCGCAGGACGTGCGCGCCGCCGGCTTCGAGGCGCACTACCGCTACCAGCCGGCGGGACCTGTGAGCGGCGACTACTGCGACCTGGTCACCACCGGCAACGGCGACGGCGAGCTCTTCTTCGCGGTCGCGGACGTCTCGGGGAAGGGGATCTCGGCGGCGCTCCTGATGGCGCACCTCAACGCATCCTTCCGCAGTCTCATTCAGGTCGGCCTGCCGCTGCCGGAGATCCTGGCGCGGCAGAACCGATTGCTCCTCGACAGCCACCTGCCGTCGCAGTACGCGACGCTGGTGTGCGGCCGGGCGAAGCGCGGCGGCGAGGTGGAGATCGTCAACGCCGGCCACTGGCCGCCGCTTGTGGCGCGCCGCGACCGCATCGAGGCGCTCGAGGAGGGCGGCCTGCCCATCGGCATGATCGGCGAGCGCCGCTACGAGACCGCGACCGTGCGGCTCGACCCGGGTGACACGCTGTTCCTGTACACCGACGGGCTGGTCGAGGCGCGCGACAGCGGCGACAGCGAGTTCGGCGCGACGCGCCTCAGCGCGCTGCTCACGCAACACCGGGGGCTGGGGCCGCGCGATCTCGCCGACGCCTGCCTGCGGTCGCTGTCCGATTTCCTGCGCGGTTCCCGCCCGACCGACGACCTGTCGCTGATGGCTATCCGGCGAGCTTCTTGAGCAGCGGCGCCACCTTCGCGAAGGCCTTGAGGTGGGCGTCCACGTCGGCATCGGTGTGCTGCACCGAGATGGTCCACTGCTCGTCGGGGCCGGGGGGCTGCGGGATGATCCCCTCGTTCATCATGCCGAGCCAGAAGGCGTGCGACATCGTCTTGTCCGCCGACGCCCAGTCGCGGTAGTCGCGCATCCTGTCCTTGCGGAAGTTCACCGTGCCCATGCCGCCGACGCCGTTGGCGTAGGCCGGCAGGCCGTGCTCGCGCAGAAGCGCGGCGTAGCCGTCCACGAGCCTGCGGTTCAGCGCGAACACCTGCTTGTACGCGTCGTCCGTCAGGATCTCTTTCAGCGTCGCCTCGGCCGCCGCCAGCGTCAGCGGATTGCTGGCGTAGGTGCCGACGTGCATGACGCGGAAGGAGTTGATTTCCTCCATCAGGGCCGCCGACGCGCCGAAGGCGGCCAGCGGCAGTCCCCCGCCGATCGCCTTGGCGAGGCAGACGATGTCGGGGTGGACCTTGTAGTGCTCGCTGGCGCCGCCGCGGGCGATCTTCACGCCGGTCTTCACCTCGTCGAAGATGAGCAGCGCGCCGTACTTGTCGCAGACGTCGCGTAGCCCCGGCAGGAAGGCGGGCTCGGGCTCGGTCACGCCCATGTTGAGCATGATCGGCTCGACGATGACGCAGGCGACACGGTTGAGGTTCTCCTCGAAGCGCCGGCGCACCGAGTCGAGGTCGTTGAACTGGGCGACGTGCGTGTGCTGGATCGTCCCCGGCGGGATGCCCTCGCTCGCCGGCACCGAGGCGGGCGCCTGGCGCAGGCCGACGCGGCCGAGCGGCGGCTTGGTCGAGACGAGCACGGTGTCGTGCGCGCCGTGGTACGCCCCCTCGAACTTGATGACACCGGGCCGGGCCGTCGCGCCACGCGCCAGGCGGATGGCGTGCATGGTCGCCTCGGTGCCGGAGTTGGCGAAGCGCCACTGCTCCTGGCCGAACCGCTGCGCCAGCTCCTCCGCCACCACCGCTTCGAGGCGGTGCGGCATGGCGTGCAGCGTGCCGCGTTTCACCTGGCGCTCGACGGCCGCGACGACTTTGGGATGGGCGTGGCCCGCCATCATGGCGCCGAACGCCATTCCGAAGTCGACGTAGCGGTTGCCGTCGAGGTCGGTGATGGTCGTGCCGACGGCGCTTTCGACGAAGATCGGGTTCGGATCGACCGCCCGGAAGTTCGAGGAGACGCCCCGCGGCAGCAGGGCCTTGGCCTTGTCGTGCGCCTCGCGCGATTTCTTCGTGCGTTCGAGGTAGCGGCTGGTGATGGCGTCGAGGTTCGACATGGCGGAATCTCCCGGTGAGCGGATCTTAGCCGATCAGCGGGCGGCCGAAGGGGCCGGCTCGGCGGCGTCGCGCCGGATGAAACGGATGTCGGAGTACTCCGAGACGGCCTGGAGCGGGCCCACCGTCGCCGCTTCGTCGGAAGCGTAGGTCTCGCGGCGCGTGGCGACGCGCAGGCCGTCGAAATCGCGGTGGTCCGACCAGACCGACAGGCGGTACTGGTTCGCCGACGAACGGTAGGACACGATCTCCTCCACCAGGTGGCTGCGGCCGCTGATGTAGACGTCGTGCCAGTCGTCGGTGCCGCCTCCCTCCATCGGGCGCTCGAAGCGGACGCGGATGACGTCGCACGGTCCCGGGGGCACCTTCCCCGCCGTCGGCGGCGTGCGCACGCCGCGCGACTCGAGCAGGATCCCGGACTGCAGAAAGGTCCACGGGGTCAGGAACTCCCAGCGCACCTGGCGGCCGAAGGCGCGCTGGAACTCGGCCTGCGACGAGTCGTCGAACGGCTGCCCGCCCCGCAACAGCGCGACCTTGTCGAGATCCAGCCGCACCTCGATCGGGTCGGGCCCCTCGAGATCCTGCAGGCGCACGTGCACCTCGTCGTCGAGCGCCAGCCAGTGCTTCTGGACGCGCACCAGGCGCGGCTGCGGGTCGCCGCCGAAGAACTGGAAGCGGTAGCGGTACTCCGCCTCGCGCATCCCCTGCCAGACCTCGTAGCCGCCGCACGACGACAGCAGCGCCGCCATGGCGCGCTGCGCCTTCTCGTCGCGCGTCGCCATCTCCACCCGCGCGACGATCGGATCCTTCTCCTCGGCCCGGCCGGCGCAGGCGGCGGAGGCAAGCGCCAGCCCGACGGCCAGCACCGCGGCGCGGTTAACGGCCTCCTCCGGATGCGGCGGGCGGGACGGCGTTCGGACCGAGGTAGCTGACGCGGCCATCCGACTCGATGCGGAACATGTGGTGCGGCGTCAGGATCAGGTGCGGCGCGATCGTCGGGTGATCGACCACCATCGCCACGTCGGTGTCGGTCGGCAGGTCCCCCTGCGGGTGCGAGTGCAGGGTCGGCGATGCTCCGGCACGGGCCGGCACGGGAACCGCCGTCGTCTCGACGTGCAGGACGGTCATCTCCCCCACCTGCATCCCGTCGCCGCTGATGCGCAGGCGGGCGTCCGACCCGAAGCGGGCGGTGTTCGGAGCGGCCTGCGTCTGCAGATACACCATGTAGGCACCGCCGGTTTTCTCCTTGAAGACCGCTTCGTCCCAGGGCCCCGTCGGCCCGCCCGGCTTCGCGACCACCCCGGCGCGGGCCGCCTCGATGGCGCGCAGGTGGGTCACGGCGTCGGCCGGCGGAGCCTTGGCGGGGTCGGGGAAGACGGTCGCCCCCACCTCTCCGGCGCGCGACTGGTAGACGACGTCGGCGATCAGCACCCACCGGGGCTGGGGACCGGTCTCGTCCCTGTGGAAGAAGAAGACGTGAGGCACGCCGTTGCGATCGACGACGACGGCCCGCGCCTCCGCCACCTCGGGATGCTGTGGCGCCAGGGCGGCGCGCGTTTTCGTGACCGCCTCGTGGTAGGCGGCGATGCGTCGCCCGTTCTCGCTGATCGTCTGGAGCTCCTCGCCGGTCGGCGGCGCGAAGGCCACCGGGGGCGCCGCGGTCACCGCGGGCGTCCCGGCCGCGGGGCGCCCCTGCGGAGCCGTCCCGGCCGTCTGCGCCCGCACGCTCGTGCCGGAGGTGACGGCGGCGACGAGGCCGAAGGCGGCGACCAGACGAAGGTGGCGACCCGGGGGAACGGCGCTGCGGCGCTCGATCATGGCCGGTGAGTCTACCCCGTTCTTGAAGCGCTCCCGTCGATCCCGTATCATTCGCGGCCTTCCCATGAGTTTCTGAACGGGCCGGGGGGCCCTCGAGAACGCGGAGAACGGATGCCGGCGAGCCTGTCGCAGGATCTGAAAGCACTGGTCCAGGGAGAAGTCCTCGACGACATCGCGGCGCGCGAAGCGCGCAGCGGCGACTTCGGCCGGATGATCCGCCGCGTGCCGGGGGTCGTGGTGCGGCCGGCCTCCTCGGACGACGTCGCGGCGGTGATCCGCTATGCGCGCAAGAACTCGGTGCCGGTCGCCTCGCGCGGCGAGGCGCACACCCAGACCGGCCAGGCGCTGACCGACGGCGGCATCGCGCTCGACCTCACCTCGCTCAATGCGATCGAGGCGATCGAGCCGGCGACGTCGGCCGGCGGCCCCAGCGTGCGCTGCGGCGCCGGCGTGAAGTGGGAGACGCTGGTCAAGCAGACCGTGCCGCAGGGGCTCATCCCGCCGGTCCTGACCAACAACCTCGGAGTCACCATCGGCGGCACGCTGTCGGTCGCGGGGCTCGGCGTCGCCTCGTTCCGCCACGGAGCCCAGGGCGACAACGTTCTCGAGATCGAAGCGGTCACGGGGAAAGGCGACGTCATCAACTGCAGCCCGACGCAGAACCAGGACCTGTGGGATGGGGTCCGCTCGGGCCTCGGCCAGTTCGGCGTCATCACGAAGGCGCGCCTGAAGCTGCGCTCCTGCCTGCAGAAGACGCGCACCTACTACCTGCTCTACGACGACCTGGGCGCGATCATGCGCGACATGCAGCTCGTCATCGACCAGGACCGGGTGGATTTCCTCGAGTCGTGGTGCGTGCCGTGCCCGCAGGGCTTCCGCTGGGCCGGGCAGACGAAGGAGGCCTTCGCCGCCTGGTTCTTCCCGCTGCACCTGACGGTGGAGTTCGACCCCAAGTCGCCGCCGGACGACGCCGCGCGTCTGCAAGGATTGCAGCCCTACCGGAAGACGCACGTCGAGGACCAGGATCTCTTCTATTTCGCGGCGCGGCTCGAGCCGCTGTTCGCCGTCTGGCACCGCAGCGGCTACTGGGCTGGCGCGCACCCGTGGATGGAAACCATCCTTCCCTGGCCCGTGACGCTCCCTTACATCACGCAGGTGCTGCAGAACCTGCCCCCGACGGCGCTCGGCGGCGGTCACGTCCTCCTGTGGCCCTGCCGCGGCACGACTTCGAGCGTGCCGCTGTTCATGACGCCGAAGACGCCGCTGGTGATGGGCTTCGGGATCCTGCCGGGACTGCCGCCCGACATCCTGCCGTTCGTCAAACCGCGGCTCAACGCGGCGTCGGACGCCAGCATGCAGGCGGGCGCCAAGCGCTACCTGTCGGGTTTCATCGAGTTCGACCGGCCGCGCTGGAAGCAGCACTTCGGACCGAAGTGGGCCGATGTCTGCCGCCTGAAGCAGACGTACGACCCGGACGGCATCCTCAACCCGGGATTCATCGACTACGGTCCCTAGGAGCCCAGCCTCCCAGGCGGGAACTCGGCCCTTGAGACGCGGTCTGTAGGGATATGGCAGGCGAGTCCGGCATGACGAGAGCGCTTCGCATCACCGCCCACGTGGCGCGCCTTCTGCTCGGGGTCATCTTCGTCGCCGCGGGCGTCCTGAAGTCGCTCGACGTCGCCGAGTTCGCGCGCCAGACCGCCGAGTACCACGTGGTCGGCCCCGGCATGGCAGCGCTCCTGGCGCCGCTGCTCATCGCGTTCGAGACGACGCTCGGCATCGCGCTCCTGCTCGGCTGGCGGCCGCGGCTGGCCGCGGCGCTGACCTCAGGGCTGCTCGTCTTCTTCATCGCGCTCGAGGCGTGGGGATTGAGCCATGGCCGCGTCGAGGCGTGCGGCTGCTTCGGGGCCTACGTCAAGCGCACCCCCCAGCAGGTGATCCTCGAAGACCTCGGCTTCCTGGCGCTGGCGATCCTGGTCTTCTTCGGGATCGGAGCGTGGCAGGCGTCCCGTCGCGTCCTGACGGCGGTCCTCACCGCCGGGACGGTCGTCGCGATGCTGGGGTTCGCCATCGCTTCACCCAGGCTGCCCCTCGATCCGCTGGTGACTTCGCTGAAGACGGGCAAGACGGCGACCGAGCTCGGCATCGCCTTGCGGCTTCCCGAGGAGGGGCCCCAGGGGACACTCGTCGCCATCCTCGACATGACCGACCCGGTCTCGAAAACGGCCGCGGCGTCGCTCAACGCCCTCAAGGAGGAGACCGCCCCCGTCTCGATCGTCGCGCTCACCCCCTCGACCGAGCAGGAGCAGGCCGCCTTCCTGTGGGAGGCCTATCCCGCCTTCGACGTCATCCCCATGGACCGGGGGGCCCTCAAGCCCCTCTACCGCCGCCTGCCGATCTATTTCCTGGTCCGGGGAGGCCGGGTGGAGCGAATCTACCCGGGCCCTCGCCCCCCGGAAGCCGACCTGCTATCATCCAAACCCTCATGAACAACCCCACATCGACGGGATTTGCGGGCGTGCGGCGGACCTTCGGGATCGCGGCCGCGGCCCTTCTCGGGGTCGCCCCGGTTCTCTTCATCGCGGCGGTTTCGCCGGCGCAGGCCGACACCATCACCTGCCGCCCCATCTACGACTTCTGCGTCGAGGTGGACGGCAAGTACCCGCAGGACGCGCGCTTCCTGACCTCCTCGGACAGCCGCGGCAAGCACATGGTGGACATCCCGTCCCAGTCGGTCACTTACCTCATCGACATGCCGGCGCGCAAAGCGGTCTCCATCCCGCGCGCCAACGTGCACCCCGAGGCGGGGGGCACCGTGAAGGTGGAGACGGCCGGCTCCGGGGCGTCGTCCTACGCCCTCGAGATCGAAGGACCGGTGCTGCGCTTCCAGACCGACAACGCCAAGGTGCGGGTCCTCAAGGTGCTCGATCGTCCGCCGGTGGTCGGCCCGATCGCCATGGACGCGCTCCTGGCCGACCGCATCGAATACCGCGAGGGGATCAAGACCTACACCCCCGACGCCGTGGCGATGGACTCGATCAAGGCGTGGAAGAAGCCGCTCGAGATCGAGGCCTACTTCGCGACCTGGTGCCCCCACTGCAAGATGTACATGCCGAAGCTGCTGCGGGTGCTGAAGGACGCCAACAACCCGAACATCAAGGTGACCCTCGTCGGCGTGCCGAAGAATTTCGGCATGGAGAAGGGTCCCTGGGAAGGGAAGAACATCCAGGGCATTCCCGCCGTGATGGTGAAGTACGAGGGGAAGGAAGTGACCCGCCTCGGAGCCCTGGAGTCGTCGGTGCCGGAGGTGGAGCTCGCCGGCATCATGAACGCCATCAAGTAGCCCGGCGGCTCAGCGCCGCTTCTTCGCCTTTCCCTGCGCGGGCGCTTTTTCAGCAGCCGCTTTCTCTCCCCGCCTGACCCGCTCGATCTCCCGCTCGCGCTGCTCCTCGATGCGCCGGCGCTCGATGCGGTATTCCTCCTCGGACTTCGCCAACGCCTCGGGATCCTCGAGCACCTTGCGCCTCTGGTCGTGATGCAGGATCTCCGCCTCGGCGAGCTTCGCCTGGAAACGCTGGCGCAGGGCGGCGATCTTCTGCTTCTGGTCGTCGCTGAGCGCGCCGGGGCTGGCGAGTCCCTGGTCGCGGTCCTGCTTCTGGAGTTTCTCGAGCGCCAGTTCCCAGGCGCTCTTCGGGGCGTCGCTCATGCGGTTGGCTCCTTGACCCCGGGCGACGGGGAGACGGAGAATAGCCCGAATCCGCGCGACAGACCCGGGAGAACGATGTCCGACCGACTCACAATCACCTGCCCCTGCTGCGAGACGAAACTCGTCATCGACGCCGAGACCGGCGCCATCCTGCGCGAGGACCGCGTGGTCAAGCGCGAGCACGGGTCGCTGGACGACGTCTTCGGCTCGATCCAGGCGAAGAAACGCGAGGCGGACGAGAAGCTCGAGAAGGCGTTCTCCGACGCGAAGCACCGCGAGGAGATCCTGGAGAAGAAGTTCCAGGAGGCGCGCAAGAAGGCGGCCGAGAACCCCGACATCCCGCCGCCGCGTCCCTTCGACGGCGACTAGCAGCCTGGGAGCTAGCCCGCGCTGAGCGCGGCGGTCCCGCGGGAAGCGCGCCACCGTCGCAGGAACAGCCAGGCGGCTGCGCCGAGCAACGCCGCCGCCACCACCGCCAGCGCCACCAGCACCCACACTTCCGACAACCAGCGGGCGATCTTCGTCTTGGTCCCGAGCCAGCCGCTGACCACGAGCGTGGGGTTGCCGGGCTCCGGGTTGCTGGCCGCCTTCACCTGCGCCACGCCGTAATAGAGAGCCGCCTCTTTCGGCGAGTGGAAGAGCATCAGGTCCCCCGCCAGCTCCATCGAGCGCGCGGCCACCGCGGAAGAGGGATTGGCGTTGGCGTACGTGCGCAGGAACTGCACCGCTTCCTCGCGCACACCGCGCGCCGCCAGGACCTGCCCCAGCTCGAAGAGGGCCTCCGACGACTCCTGCGTGTGCGGATAGGCCTCCATCAGGTGCCGGTAGGTCGCCTCCGACGCGGCGAGATCGCCCGTGTCGTGCTGGGCCAGTCCGAGGTAGTAGAGCGCCCGCGCGGTCAGGTTGTTCTTCGGGAAGTCCTTCTCGAAGGTGTTGAGGAGCTCCACGACCTCCTTCGGCTTGCCGTCGAGCCTCAGGCTGCGCGCCAGCCAGAAGCGCAGGGCGGGCAGCAGGTCGGGGGTCGGATTGGCGTCGAGCGCCTTGCGCAGGAGCGCGGCCGACCCGGGCATGTCTCCTCCCTGGTTGCGCGCCATGCCGGCCATGTAGAGCAGGTCCGCCTGGCGCGGGTCGTTCGGGAAGCGCTGGATGGCCTCCTCGAGGATGCCGGCGGCCGGCAGGAATTCCTTGTTCTGCATCCGGCCGCGCGCCTCTCCCTGCAGGGCGGTGACGGTTTCGCCGGGCGTGGGGCACAGGGTGCGCGCTTCCTGGAACTGCGCGATCGCCTCGTTCGCCCGCTGCGCCTGCAGGTACGCGTCGCCGCGCGCCAGGATGTCCTCGACGGTCCCGCCGAAGCCCTGCGCCGAGGCCGGCCTCTCCGCCAGAAGGACCGCCCCGAGCGCCATTGCGGCCGAAAGGAGCAGGCGACGGACGCCGCGGCGTCGCGCGCTTCTCGAACCGGAAGGCAGGGGCAGGGACCTCATGGCGGCGCGTATTCTATGATCCCTCCGCCGGGACGTCATCCCTGCGCTGCATGTCTTCCCCCTCCCCCGCCGTCTGGGCTCGTCGTCTGGCACCGCCGGGCGACGCGGTCAGCCTGCGCCTCGCCCGGATGGCCGAGGCCCGCACGCTGCGGCGGCTGCGAGTGCTGGAACGTCGCCTCAGGGCTCGTCCGAAACTCCGGAGGCTCGTTTCTGCGCTTCCCCCGCTCATCGCCGCGGCTCCGTCGTCCCTGCGGCGGCGCATCCTGCACGGCCCCGACCTGCGGGGCTTTCTCTCCGAGGCCGAGACGTGGAGCGACATGCTTCATCGGGCGCGCCACGGGACGGATGCGAACCGTCTCTTCGACCTCGTGGCCCGCACCGAGCACCTGACCGCGCTCGTCCCGACGGGGCGCCTCGATGCGGGGTTTCCGGCGCGGTCCCGGCGGCTGGCCCTGCTCCGCCTGCGGGCGCTCGAAGGCGAAGCCTCCGCCCTGATCCTCGGAATCCGCCTGGCGGATCCGCCGGTGCACGGGAGAAAGCCGGGAGCGCCGGCGGTTCTCCACCTGCGGGCGCGCCCCGACGCGGAGCAGGGACGACCGGGCGACCGGATCGACCTCGGCGCCTTCGGCGGTACCTCGGGCGCGCTGACCCTGCGCCTGTCTCCGCGCGTCCGAAAGGTCCGCGCCCGCCTCACGCCGCGGGCGCTCCTGCTGCGCCAGGACCAGGGACCGGAGCAGGCCTTTCCTCTCGGGGCCCTGGCGCTCGCGGGTCCGCTGCCCGAAGGGCCGCTGCCGCGACCGGAACGCCGCTCCGTCATCCCCGGCACGGCCATCGTGCTCACACCGGCGGTGCGATCGACCGCCCGGACGCTTTTGGTCGGGCGCCCGCTGCCGGGGCTCGGGGAACGGCTGGCGCAAGGCCTTCGCCTCGTGCAGCTCGCGTGGCCCGACGGAGCCCGCGAAATCCTCTGCCGGACGGCCATGGTGGTGCCGGTCCTGGAGCGACGGCTGGTGTCGTACTCGCTCGCGGCGCGGCCCGGCGTCTCCTTCATCAACGTCGTGGGCAAGCGCACCGTGGATCTCGCCGACGACCTGCTGCACGAGACCGCCCATCACCTGCTCCACGAAGCGCAGGAGAGCATCGATTTCCTCGTCCCGGGCCCGGCGACGGAAGAAACGCAGGCCTGGGATTCGCCGTGGAGACGCGCGCGGCGGCCGCTCCACGGCATCCTGCACGGCGCCTTCACCTTTCTGTTCCGGGCCGAGCTGTTCACCCGCATCCTCGCAGCCCGGCGGCGATGGCCGGCGGTCATCGACCCGCTCCTCGGCCGCGGCGGGGCGGCGTTCGTCGCCCGCGAGCGCCGCAAGGAGTTGAGTATGATGACGCGCGCCTTGACCGATCTGCGCCGTGCCCGGAGGGACGGCCTGCTCACGCCGGCCGGCCGCGCGCTCGTCGCGGGACTCGCCGCCTGGCACCGGCGCCTGCTGTCTGGAGGAACCAGATGACACCGTGGAATCGC
>DASYQE010000108.1:0-11474 GCA_036005805.1 Candidatus Polarisedimenticolia bacterium
CGCGGCGCCGCGATCGACGCGTCGCGCAGGTCGTCCGGTTCGAGCACGGCTCCGCGCCGCGCCGCGAGGCGCAGCACCTGGCAGGGGCCGAGGTAGAGATCGAGCGGCCGCTTCTCGATCGATGCCGCGCCACGGGCGTAATGGCTGGGCGCGTCGGCGTGCGCTCCGACGTGCACGGTGGTGCGCAGCGTCGAGAGCGTCAGGTGCGCCCCCGCCTCCATGTCGAGGAGGACCTCCCGCTCCGGCGGCGTGTCCCCGGGAAAGACCTTGAGGGCCCGGTCGATCGGCGGCGTCAGGTCGTAGATCACAGCCGGTTCCGGATGAGCCAGAGGTCGGGGAAGATCGGATTGAAGAGGGTCTTCCTGAGGTAATCGACGCCGAGCGAGCCGCCGGTCCCCATCTTGTTGCCGATGGTGCGCTGCACCATCATCACGTGCCGGTAGCGCCACTCCTGCAATCCCTCGTCGAAGTCGGTCATCAATTCGAGCAGGATGGCGACGTCGGGGCGTCGGCGGTAGAGCGTGACGAGCGCTTCCTGGATGTCGGCGTTCGGCTCGTTGGGCAGGCGCACGTCGCGCTCGCGGAGCGCGTCCGGGATCGCCACGCCGAGCTTCGCGAGAAACTCGTAGAAGTGATCGACCAGCGAGCGCTCGTTCAGCCGCCGCTCCAGCGCCAGGCGCGCCGGGTCGCCGGCCGGGAAGCGCTCCAGCATCTCCGGCCGCTTGTGACCGAGCAGGAACTCCATCTCGCGGAACTGCGTGGACTGGAAGCCGGAGGCGGCCTCGAGCCGATCGCGGAAGGTCAGGAACGACATCGGCGTCATGGTCTCGAGCACGTCGATCTGCGCCACCAGCGTCTTGAGGACCATGCGCACGCGCTTCCACGTGGCGATGGCCTCGAACAGCTCGCCCTGCGTGAAGTCGCGCCGGATCTTCTCGAACTCGTGCAGCAGCAGCCTGAACCACAGCTCGTACACCTGGTGGATGACGATGAACAGCGTCTCGTCGTGCTCCGGAGGGTCGGAGGCGGGTTGCTGAAGCCCCAGGAGCGTGTCGAGCTTCAAGTAGCGCGCGTAGGTGAGCGGCAGCGTGCGGTCGCCGCCGCCCGCGTCGCCGCCGGCGCTGCCGCGCGATCCCGACTTCGGCTTGGTCATCGGCTTCTCCACCACCAGGCGATCGACAGGAGCGCCGCCGCGCCCGCCGCGGCGGCGACCGACTTCAGGAACAGGGCCTGGCGGCGCGCCCGGCGCACCGTCTCGGCGTACGGGATGCGGGTGAACGAGATCATCATGTAGAGCGGCATGAACAGGCGCGGGAAGAGCCGGTAGAGCGCCTTCTCGGTCGCCTTGCGGGCGCGGAACAGGCGCGACGCGGTGTGATCGCGCATCTCGACGAAGTTGTGCACCGAGAGCTGCGCCAGCGCGTCGGTGTGCTCCTTGCGGCCCGCCTCGAAGGCGGTGAAGACACGGTCCCAGTCGGGCGCGTGCGCGCGCACGCACTCGTCGAGGACGACCGCGTCCTCGAAGGCGCAGTTCGCCCCCTGCCCGTGGAACGGCACCACGGCGTGGGCCGCGTCGCCGAGAAGCGCCGTCTTGCCGCGCCAGTGCCACGGCCGGCAGCGGATGGTGACCATGGATCCGACGGGATTCTGCGCGTACTGTTCGGCGAGATCCGGCATGAGCGGCACCGCGTCCGCGAACCAGGTCTCGAAGAACCGTTGCACCGGGGCGGCGGAGGTCAACGCCTCGAACGAGTTCGGTCCGCTGTGCGGCCAGAACAGCGTGCAGGTGAAGGAGCCGTCGCGGTTCGGCAGCGCGATCATCATGAAGCCGCCGCGCGGCCAGATGTGCAGCGCGTGCGGCTCGAGCCGGTGCGAGCCGTTCGACCCCGCCGGGATGGTCAGCTCCTTGTAGCCGTGGCTCAGGAACGACTGGTCGTAGTCGAAACGGTCGAGCCGCTGCATGCGCCGGCGGACGACCGACCACGCGCCGTCGGTGCCGAGCAGCACGTCGCCCTGGACGGTCTCCGTGTCCTCGAAGGTGGCCGAGGGGGCGTCGAGGTCCACGTCGGCGCAGCGCCGGCCGAAGGAGAAGCGGACGTTGCGCTCGCGCTCGGCCGCTTCCAGGAGCAGGACGTTCAGCTCGGCGCGCGACACCGAGTGGTTGGCGTGACCGGCCTCGGTGCCGTAGGGCTGGAAGACGGTGCGGCCGCGCAGGTCGTGGATCATCCGGCCGCGCATGGGCACGGCGAGGGCCAGGACACGGTCGAGCAGGCCGGCGCGCTCCAGCGCACCGAGCCCGCGCGCCGACAGGGCGAGGTTGATGGAGCGCCCGCCGACCAGCGGCCCGCGCCGCGGGTCGGGACGCATCTCGAAGCCCTTGACCTCGTGCCCCGCCCGGCCGAGGAAGATCGACGCGAGCGTCCCGCCGAGCCCGGCGCCGATCTGCACGATGGTGCTCACCGCGACGCCGCCGCGATCGCGCTCAAGCGAGCGCCTCCTCGAGCAGGCGGGCGAAGCGGACGATCTCGCTGAAGGTGTTGTAGAGCGGCACCGGCGCGAAGCGCAGCACATTCGGCTCGCGCACGTCGCAGACGACCCCGCGGGCCGCCAGCGCGTCGTGCAGGCGGCGCGCGCCGCCGCCCGGCAGGCGCAGGGAGACCTGGCAGCCGCGCTCGTCCGGGTTGTGCGGCGTGAGGATCTCGATGCGCCCCGCCGGCAGGCGATCGAGGAGCGCCACCAGGGCCGAGGTCATCCGCACCGAGCGGGCCCGCAGCGCTTCGATCCCCGCTTCTTCGAAGATCGCCAGCGACGCGAGGAGGGGAGCGAGCGCCAGGATCGGCGGGTTGCCGAGCTGCCAGCCGTCGGCGCCTTCGCGCGGCACGAAAGCGTCGCGCATCTCGAAGCGGGTGGCGGGATCGTTGCCCCACCAGCCGGCGAAGCGCGGCAGCGTCCGGTCGCGGCCATGCCGCTCGTGGATGAAGCAGCCGGCGACCGCGCCCGGGCCGGAGTTGAGGTACTTGTACGAGCACCAGACGGCGAAATCGACCTGCCAGTCGTGCAGCCGCAGCGGCAGATTGCCGGCGGCATGCGCCAGGTCCGCCCCGAAGACGCAGCCCTGGCGGTGCGCCGCGGCGGCGAGACGCCCGAGATCGAGCGCCTGCCCGGTATAGAACTGCACGCCCGGCAGGAGGACGACGGCGATCTCGCGGCCGCGCTCCTCGATCAGCCGCTCCAGGTCTTCGGTGCGCAGGTGCGGCTCCCCCGGGCGGGCGCGCGCCACGAGGAGCGCTGCGTCGGGCGAGCCGCCGTGGTGCCGGATCTGCGACGCGACCGCGTAGTGGTCGGACGGGAAGGCGTGCTCCTCGATCAGGATGGCGCGGCGATCGGCGGTCGGACGGTAGAAGGTCGCCAGCATCAGGTGCAGGTTGACGGTGAGGCCGTTCATCATCACGACCTCGCCGGGCCGCGCACCGACGAGCCGCGCGCCGCTGTCGCGGAACTGCTCGTGGTACGAGTACCACGGCCGGCGCGAGCGGAAGTGCCCCTCGACGCCGAGCGCCTCCCAGTCGTCGAGCTCTTCGTCCACCAGGGCGCGCGCCGCCTTTGGCATCAGGCCGAGCGAGTGGCCGCAGAAGTACAGGAGCGGACGGCCGTCGGGCCCGCCCGGCACCGCGAAGCGGGAGCGGAAGCGCGACAGCGGATCTGCGAGGTCGAGCCGCCGCGCTTCCTCTTCGTCCAGCGGCGCCGCACCGCTCACGCGAACTCCTCGCGACGGCGGCCGAGGAACGCGAGCGCCGTCCCACCGAGCATCCGGTCGCGCGCGGAGGCCGGCAGCTCGCTGAGCGACTCGATCAGGCGCCCGGGCTCCGCCTCGCCGAGCGGGAAGGGGAAATCCGATCCCAGGGCGATGCGCTCCGGGCCGAGCTTCAGCACCAGGAAGCGCAGCGCCTCCGGGTCGTGCACCAGCGAATCGACGACGATGCGGTCGAGGTAGGCGCCCGGCGGCTTCGGGCTGTCGAGGGCGCACAAGTCGGGCCGGGCGCGATAGCCGGCGTCGATGCGGCCGAGCGTGAACGGGAAGGCGCCGCCGCCGTGCGCGAACGCCAGGCGCAGGCCCGGCAGCCGCTCGAGCACGCCGCCCATGGCGAGCGAGCACAGGGCGAGCGACAGCTCGGCCGGCATGCCGACGAGCCACGGCAGGAAATACCTGCGCATGCGCTCCGAGCCGAGCATGTCCCACGGGTGCACGAAGATCGCCGCGTCGAGCTCGCGGGCGCGGCGGAAGAACGGGAACAGCTCCTCCTGGTCGAGATTCCAGGCGTTGACGTGCGTGCCGATCTCGACGCCGGACAGGCCGAGCTCGTTCACGCAGCGCTCCAGCTCGCCGATGGCGAGGTCGGGATCCTGCAGCGGCACGGTGCCGAGGCCGGCGAAGCGGCGCGGGTGGTCGCGCACCGTCTGGGCGATGTGATCGTTGAGGCCCCGCGCGACGTCGAGCGCGTGCTCCGGTTCGGCCCAGTAGCAGAACATGACGGGCACCGTGGAGAGCACCTGCACGGCCACGCCGTGCCGGTCGCACTCCTCCAGGCGGCGCGCCGGGTCGAAGGTGGCGGCCGGGACGTCGCGGAAGAGCGCCCCGTCCACCATCATGCGGGCCCCTGCCTCGGCAGGCTCGAGCGAGACGAAGCCGCCGTAGCCGAAGCGCTCGCGCACGTCGGGGAGGCGCGGAGGCAGGATGTGCGTGTGGAGATCGACCCGGAACGGCGCGCCGGCGTTCAAGCGCCGGCGGGTGGATTGACCGCGCCACAGGCGCGGCAGGTGCGCAGGCTCGCGTCGGTCCGGTACGCCTCGAGCACCGGCTTGAGCTGCGTGCCGAGGTCGGAGACGTGCAGCGCCGCTTCGTGCACGACGGCGTGGCAGCGCTCGCAGTACCAGCGGAAGCGATCCTCCTCGTCCGGCGCCCGCCGGCGTTCGAGCACCATGCCGACCGTGTTCGGTCCTCGCTGGGGCGAGTGCGGGACGTTGGGCGGAAGCAGGAGCATCTCCCCCTCCCGGATCGGGATGTCGCGCGGCACCCCGTCCTCCACCACCTTGAGGACGATGTCCCCCTCGAGCTGGTAGAACAGCTCCTCCCCCGGGTCGAGGTGATAGTCGTTGCGCTTGTTGGGGCCGCCGACGATCATCACCTGGAAGTCGGCCTCCTCGAAGACGAGGGCGTTGCCGACCGGAGGCTTGAGCCGATCCCGGTGCGCGTCGATCCATCCTTTCAGGCTGAAAGCCGTCAGTTGCGCCAAAGGCGCACCCTCCCCAGAATGTCCCGCGCCACAATGTCCCGCGTGTGAAGGAGCAGGGCGTTTTGTTATCACGATTCCGGGCCTGGATCAACGTCACTGCGCCGGTCGCGGTGTTCGCGGCCATCGCGGCGCTCGTCCTGACCTGCCCGCTCGACGACCGGATCTTCACCCACTTGGCGGCGGGAGACCGCATCCTCGAACGGCACGGCGTGCCCCACGCCGAGGAGTTCTCCTACACGGCCTACGGGCTGCCGTGGACCGACCTCTCCTGGCTGTACCAGGCGGGCGTGGCCGGCGTGCGGCGGATCGGGGGCCTGGGGGCGGTCGGCGGCCTGCACGCCCTGGCGTGGGCGGCGTTGTTCGCCGCGTTGTTCGCGCGCGGCCGCCGGGTCGTTCCGGCGCCGTGGCGCGCGGCCATCGTCCTCGCCGCGGCGGTCGGCTGCGCTCCGTGGCTGCGGCCGGGGCCGGAGGTGGTGTCGTGGGGGCTGCTCCTCCTGACCCTGCTGCTTCTCGAGCGCGCCGCTGGTGCGGTTGACGCCACCCCCGCCCGGCGCCGCCTGCTGGCCTGGGGCGTCCTCCCGGGGCTGGTGCTGTTGTGGGTGAACCTGCACCAGGCCTTCCTCCTCGCGATCCTCGCGACCGCGTTCGTCGCCGTGGACCTGGGCGCGGCGTCTTTCGGACGCGGGGCGCGGGCTTCGGGCCGATCGACGGTCCTCCTGCTTTCCGCCGCCGATTTCGCCTTCAGCGTGGCGCTGCAGTGCGGCGCGTCACTCCTCAGCCCCTACGGGGCGCGGGCTCTGCGGCTGCCGTTCGACACGGTCCTCGATCCGCTCGGCGTCAATGCGTTCCTGGGGCGGATCTTCGACGACTGGCGTCCGATGCTCAGCGGCGGTCTCGGGATGCCGCAGTGGATCGCCTTCGGCCTGCTGCTGCTCGCGGCGGCGGCGGTGATCCTGTGGCGCAGGGAGCCGGGGCGTCTCGCCGGGGCGGCGCTGCTCCTGCTCCTCCTGGCGATGGCGCTGCGATCGCGGCGGCACCTGCCGCCGCTCCTGATCGCGGCCGCTTTCATCGCCCTGCGTCACCGTTCCGCGCGGTCCGTCACGACGCCCGGGGTCAGGGCGCCTGCCCTCGTGGGCGCCGCCTGCGTCATCGTCGCGGCCGGTGTCGCCGTGACGGCGATTCGCCCCCCGGACTGGCCGCCCGCAACGCGGCCCATGCCTTCGTTCCTGCCCGCGACCGACGAGTTCCCGGACGCGGCCGCGCGCTTCGTGGAGAAAGCCGGCCTTCCCGGACAGGTGTTCCACAGCCTGTCGGTGAGCGGGTCCCTGCTCGACACCTGGCGGAGTGACCGGCGGATTTTCGCCGACGAGCGGCGCGAGCCGTTCCAGCATGGGGTGCTGGGGGCCTGGCTGGAGACGGTCGGCGACGTCGAGGAGTTCGAGCGGGCGGTGGACAAGTACCAGATCACCACCATCCTGTGGCCGCACCACGATGCCGGGCGGGGGGCGGTCCTCCTGCGCCACCTGGCGGCGGGGGGACGCTGGCAGCTGGCGTGGATCGACACCGCCGCTTCGGTGTGGGTGCGGGAAGACGCCATGAGCCCGGCGCTGGCGCGCGATGCCCCTGCCGGCGTCGGAGCGCCGCTGGCGCCGCTCGTGCCGGCCCTGACCTCGCAGCTGGCCGCGCGTCCGAGGCGGGGTCCGCCGGTGCGCGAAGCCGATCTCGGCGCCTTCTTCGCGGCGGCCGGGGATCCGGCCGGCGCGGAGGCCTTCTTCCGGCTGGCGATCGAGAAGGCGCCGGGCGCCGCGCCCCTGTGGCTCTCCCTGGGCGAGGCGCTCGCGGCGCGCGGCGATCGCCCCGGCGGACGCGATGCCTTCGACCGGGCCGATCGCCTCGATCACCGCGATGGCCGCGCCTCGGCGGCGCTCGGGAGGCTCGCGCTCGAAGACGGCGACCTGAAGGAAGCCCGGCGCCGGCTCGACGCGGCGGCGCGCGCCGGCGACGACCGCGCTTCGACCCTCGCGGCGCGGGGGCTCCTGGCCGAGCGCGACGAACGGCTGGAGGACGCCCGCGCGCTGCTCGCCGCGGCGCTGCGATCGGACGCGGCCGATCCCGAGGTGCTGCTCGCGGCGGCCGGTTTCGAGGGCCGGCACGGGGACCTCGAGAAGGCGCTGTCGCTCTACGAGCGGGTGCGCGGCCGGCGTCCGGACGATCCGGCGGCGGCGGCCGAAGCGGCGACACTGCTCGAAGCGGCGGGTCGCGCGGCGGAGGGGCTCGACATCGCCCGCGGTCCAGCCCAGGGGGCGGCCTCGCGGTCCGCGGCGTCAGGGCAGGTGTCGCCGGAGGACCGGCGACTGCTGGAAGTGGCGGCGCGACTGGCGCGCCAGGCGGGAGAAACCGAACGAGCGGAGGAATGGCAGAAGGCGGCGGGAGCCGTCGGGGCTCCGGTCACACCAGGGCGTTGAGCACTCCCTTCGGGAGGAGCCGGCGATGCTCGAGCCAGGCGGTTTTCAAGGCGAATTCCTCGATGCCCGCCCACTGATCGGCCCCCGGGCTTCCGGCCACTTCGATCCGCACCTCGTGCATCTCGTCCTCGATCTGCACTCTGAAGAGAAGGGTCATCGTCCGACTCCACCGAAAAACGTGCGCCAAGGATGCGGCGCACTCCTGCGAGCGTCGAGCGAACACCCGGGCCCGGCGCTGCAACCGCGCAGCAGGTTGGGATAGCATCCTCTTTGTATGCGCCTCGCCGGGCCCGCCGCCGGATTGGCCCTTCTGCTCGTGGCCGCCACGGTCTGCGCCTGCTCCGGGAGGGAGGCCGCGCCGCCGCCGGCCCCGCCGGCCAAGCATTTCCCGGCGCCGATCTTCGACGGCCTGTCTTTGGGCATGACGCGGGCGGAGGCGACCAGGGTGCGCTCGATGCGATCGAGCCTCACCGCCGGCGGGAAGAACCCGCGCGTCTGGGTGTATGACGCCGGGGATTACATCGTGCACCTGACGTTCTCAGGGCGGGACGAGTCGAACGAGCTGGAGCGCATCGACGTCCACTACGGCCACGAGACCGGCGGCATCGGGCCGTTTTTGGCCCGCCTCGAGCAGCGTTACGGCGAGCCGGACGTGAAGCGCCGGCAGGCGGTCATCAATTCCTACGGTGACAAAGCGCACGAACAGTACGAGACCATCTGGTCCGACGCCGAGCAGTACGTCTTCCTGACCGAGCGGCTGCCGCCGCCGGGGAAGAACGGCACGCCCGCCTACTTCGTGACCATCAAGAAGAGGCAGCTGAGCGCCAAGGGCCCCCCGACCGGCTACGTCCCCCCTCCCGCGGTGGACGAGAACGGCAACCCGGTCGAGGAGCAGGTGTTCTGAGATCCTCCCTGCGATGAGCCTCCGCCGGGTCCTCGTGCTCGCGCTGCTGGTGTGCGTCGCGGCGCCGGCCTTCGCGCTGACGCCGCTGCCGCAGCGCGACACGCGGTCGGTCTATGACGAGGCGCACGTCATCCGGGCGGAGGACGTCCGGCAGATGGAGTCGTGGCACCGGGCGCTGTTCGACTCCACCGGCGTCGCCATCGTCGTGGTCACCGTGCCGCGCCTCGAGGACGAGACCATCGAGGAGTTCGCCACCCGGGTCGGCACCACGTGGGGCGTCGGCAAGAAGGGGGACGACCGCGGCATCGTCATCGCGCTGTCGCTCGATCCGCGCAAGGTGCGCGTCGAGACGGGATACGGCGTCGAAGGGTACCTGCCCGACGGCAAGGTCGGCGCCATCATGGACAGCGAGGTGATCCCGCACCTCCGGAAGGACGACTTCAGCCGCGGGCTCCTGCAGGCGAGCGCCGCGTTCACCTCGATCGCGGCGCAGCAGGCCAACCTGACCATCGACGGACTGCAGGAGAAGCGCAACCAGGGGCGCACGGTCGGCCGGGGCGGGGGAGGCTTCTTCGGGCTGCTGTTCCTCATCTTCCTGTTCCTGTTCGTCCTGTCGATGGTGCGCAGCCCGCTTTTGACCGCGCTCATCCTTTCGGGGGCCGGGCGGCGCCGGCGCGGCCCGGGCGGCTGGGGCGGCGGCTGGGGCGGCGGCGGCTTCGGCGGCGGTGGGTTCGGCGGGGGCGGCTTCAGCGGCGGCTTCGGCGGCTTCGGCGGCGGCTCGTTCGGCGGCGGCGGCGCCAGCCGCGGGTTCTGACGGACGGAGGGGATCGATGACGAAAGAGCAGGCGTTGCAGCGGCCGGAGCTGCGAGGGTTCGTGGACGCGCTCGTCCGCGCCCTCGGGCAGCGCCTCGACGCGGTCGTGCTGTACGGCTCGGCGGCGCGCGGCGACCACCGCGAGGGGACGAGCGACCTCAACGTCGCGGTCGTGGTGGTGGCGCTCGACCCGGCCACCCTCGAAGCCCTGACGCGGCCGGTCCTCGAATGGGTGAAGGCGAAGCAGACGCCGCCGCGCCTGCTGACCCGGGGGCTTTTGGCGGCCTCGCTCGACGTCTTTCCGCTGGAGATCCTCGACCTGCGCACGCACCACGTGGCGCTGCACGGGTCCGACCCGTTCGCGGGCCTGGTGATCCGCACCGAGGCGCTGCGCCTGCAGTGCGAGCGGGAGCTGCGCGAGAAGCTGATGCGCCTGCGCGAAGGCTACGTCACCGCCCACGTGACCAAGGGGGGCCTGCGGGCGCTGCTCGTCGACTCCTACACCTCGTTCATCGCCCTGTTCCGTGGCTGTCTTCAACTGTTGGGAGCGGCGGTGCCTCGAGCGGCCGACGAGACCGCCGCCGCCTTCTGCGAGCGCGCCGGAATCGACGCGGCACCTTTTCTCGAAGTGGGCCGGCTGCGCGACGGCCGTTCCGCCTCCGGCGCCGATCTGAAAAAGGTCTTCTCCGGGTACTATGACGCGCTCACCCGCGCCGCGGACCTCGTGGACGCGTTCGTGCCGGCGCAAGGAGGGGAGACGCGATGAGAAGGGGATGGCTTGGCTGTCTGGTCGTCGTCGGCGTGCTTCTCGTCGTCGCGTTCATCGTCGGCAGCATGTGCATGGGCGCCTACAACCGCATGGTCACGGAACGTGAGTCCGTGGACAAGGCGTGGGCGCAGGTCGAGAACGTCCTGCAGCGGCGCGCCGACCTCATCCCCAACCTCGTCGAGACGGTGAAGGGTTACGCGGCGCACGAAAAGGAAATCTTCGAGAACGTCGCCGCGGCCCGGGCCAGACTGGCCGGCGCCACCACGCCCCAGGAGGCGGAGAATGCCAACGCCGGCCTCACCTCCGCCCTCGGACGGCTCCTGGCGATCGCCGAGAACTACCCGCAGCTGAAGGCGAACGAGAACTTCATCCGCCTTCAGGACGAGCTGGCCGGCAGCGAGAACCGCATCGCCACCGAGCGCATGCGCTACAACGAGGCGGTGCGCTCCTACAACACCCTCATCAAGCGCTTCCCCGGCAACATCGTCGCCGGGATCTTCAACTTCGGGGAGAAGGACTACTTCGAAGCCGAAGCCGGCGCGAAGGAAGCCCCCAAGGTCAAGTTCTGAACGGCGCGCCGGCGGCGAAGCCCGCCGCCGGACTCTACGGCATCATCGCGCTGAAGCTGGCGAAGTGCGCGCTCCTGTTCGGGATCGCCTTCGGCATCTACGCGCTGATGGACAGCGACCTGCGCCACGAGTTCGAGCGCTTCCTGCGCTTCATCCGGGTCGACCCGGAGCACGCCTTCTTCGCCAATCTGGGGGACCGGCTGCAGGCGATCACGCCGGGGAAGGTGCGGTTCCTGGCGTCGGGGACCTTCCTCTACGCCGTGCTCCTGCTGGTCGAGAGCGCCGGGCTGATGCGACGCGCCTTCTGGGCCGCGTGGCTGGCCATCGGCGAGACCGCGTTCTTCATCCCCATCGAGCTCTTCGAGCTTTTGCGCGGCTTCTCGAAGGCGATGCTCGCCATCCTGGCGGTCAACGTCGCCATCGTCTGGTACCTGCTCCGGAACCGCCGGCGGCTTTTCCCGCACGGCGGTTGATCTCTAGGGCTGCGCCGGCGTTCCGGACGCGGGGACGGCGGCGGCGGTCGCCGGGGTCACGCCGTCCGGCCCGTGCGGCTTCGCATTCTTGAGGTGCTGGTCGAGGAACTCGAGGATGGCGTTGTAGCCCTTGTTCTGGTTCTCCTTCTTGCGGAACCCGTGCCCCTCGTCGTCGAAGACCAGGTA
>DASYQE010000109.1:0-19315 GCA_036005805.1 Candidatus Polarisedimenticolia bacterium
CGAGCGCCCACACCACCCTTCCATACCGTCAACGAAGCCCCGGAGCCAGCTTCTTTTCGCAACCGCGAGAGTGCCTCGACCATTTCCCCGCAGCCCTCGCGGTGCGCTAACGCATGCATCAGCGGCGGCCGGCCAGCGCCGCCGTGGAAATTACCTCGGTCAACCGGCCCGCCGTCCGCTGCATGCAGAAGTTAGGTGTCATGGCTGGGCGGCCTATAGCGAAAACTCGATGGTGACTGTCATGGGCGTAGCGACCGGCTTCCCGTTGAGTGTGGCCGGACTGTAACGCCACCCCTGAAACGACTCGACTGCAGCTTGCTCGAAGTCTTTTCGGTACTTCACACTGCTCGCAGTTGTCTTCACAACCTTGACACCGCTCACCGTGCCTGCCTCGCCAATTACCCCCTCGAGCGTGACGGACCCCGTGACGCCTCGGGAGCGTGCTTCCGCCGGATACGTGGTTGGCACCTTGCTAACGATCTGCGGGTCTCTTCTACACCCCTGCTCGGTTTTCCGCTCGCCACTCGGGCAAGCGCCATCAGCAGCGAGGACGCCGTCACTGCCGATGCTGATGAACGCAACCAGCGTAAGGAATGCGACCGCCGTCATTCGCGCACAGCGAGCACTGGACACGTCGGTCATTCTCGATCGTCCTCTGACACCTAACGCTAAGTAGACAGACCTTCGTAAAAAAATAGGGCTGCGAGCTGGCGGGCAGCGGCTGTCAGCCTAAATCGGGAAAGGGGCGTCGAGGGCTGACCGCAGGTCGCTGATGGTCAAGAGGTTAGCACCGAAAGAGGCTGCGGTGTTTGATGAAATAGGCTGACGGGGGGCAAGTCCGATTCATCGATAAAACACAGCGGATCTGTGTGGCGGGAGATGGTTGGTGATACCGGGCCTCGTGCCCTCTCCCGGCAGATCAGGTGCCGGCGGCGACTTTGACCGCGTCGTAGTAGTGGTTGTCGCCGACGTCTTCGTATTCCTGTTCGACGGTGAGGCCGGCGGCTTCGAGGAGGCGCAGGTATTCGGTGCGGCCGAGCGACTGGGAATGGAGACCGGTCATCGCGTCGTTCCATTCGATCGGCTCGGGGGGCGAGGTGAAGAGGAGACGGCCTCCCGGTTTGAGCACCTGGCCCATCCGGGCGAGAACGGTCCGCTGGTCGTCGGGAGACAGGAGGAACAGCAGGCCCCAGGCGAGCACGGCGTCGAACTGGCGGTCGAAGAGGGCGGACGATTCCGCCGTCTCGCACACGACGGGAACGCCGGGGAAGTTGCGCTGGAAGGCGGCCACCAGGGTCGGCGCGGCGTCGACCGCGTACACCTCGAGGCCCTCCTCGACCAGCTCCCGCGTGATCGGCATGCCGGTGCCGCAGCCGAGTTCGAGCACGGCGGCGCCGGGCGGCAGGCGGCCGGCCCAGGCGCGCACGTCCCGGGCGCCGATGCCGGAGGACTTCGGGCTGCCGCGGCCGGCCAGGAATTCGGGGGCGACTCCTTCGTATCCTTTCGGACGATCTTCCACCGGGCCTCCTCCCGTACGTCGATCCTCGAGCGTCGATGGTAACAGGCTCGCAGGCTCCTGACCGGTCGCGAAGTCCGACGTGGTCGCGTCGCGAAGTCCGACCTGTCGCGTCGCGGAGTCCGACGTGGTCGCGTCGCGAAGTCCGGCGTGTCGCGTCGCGCCGGGTTCGAAGACGGCGTTGGTCATGACAGGACCTTGTCGGCGGGGCTG
This sequence comes from Candidatus Polarisedimenticolia bacterium, assembly GCA_036005805.1. Classification (GTDB taxonomy): domain Bacteria; phylum Acidobacteriota; class Polarisedimenticolia; order Gp22-AA2; family Gp22-AA2; genus DASRAU01. Next base: position 1,730 of record DASYQE010000109.1, read on the forward strand.
AGGACGCCGCGGCCGCCGCGGTTGAGGACGTGGGTGTAGATCATCGTCGTGCCGACGTCGCGGTGGCCGAGGAGTTCCTGGACGGTGCGGATGTCGTAGCCGTCCTCGAGGAGGTGGGTCGCGAAGGAGTGGCGGAAGGTGTGGCACGACGCGGGCTTGGTGAGGCCGGAGTGGCGGACGGCGTCGCGAACGGCGCGTTGCAGGACGGTCTCGTGAAGGTGATGGCGGCGGCGTTCGCCGGTGGCGGCGTCGACGTAGGTCCGGCTCGCGGGGAAGACCCACTGCCAGCCCCAGTCGCGGGCGGTGTTCGGGAACTTGAGCGCGAGGGCGTGCGGCAGCTCGACGCGGCCGGCGCCGCGGGCGAGGTCCTGCGCGTGCTGCAGCCGCACGGTCTCCAGGTGGCGGCGCAGGGGGTCGCGCACGGCGCGCGGCAGCATCGTGATGCGATCCTTCGCGCCCTTGCCCGAGCGCACGGTGAGCTGCAGCGCGCCCGGCTCCACGTCCTTCACGCGCAGGCGCAGCGCTTCGAGGAGGCGCAGGCCCGAGCCATAGAGCAGCGCGGCGACGAGCCAGGGAGTGCCGTGCAGGCGGCGCAGCAGCACGGCGACTTCGTCGCGCGTCAGCACGACGGGCAGGCGGCGCGACGGTTTGGCGCGCGCGACGTCCTGCACCCAGCCGACGTCGAGCTGCAGGACGTCGCGGTAGAGAAAGAGGATGGCGCTCAGCGCCTGGCTCTGCGTGTTCGCGCTGACGCGCCGCTCGGTCGCGAGCCACGTCAGGAAGCGCGCCACGTCGCGCTCGCCCAGGCTCGCCGGGTGGCGCTTGCCGTGGAACAGCACGAAGCGGCGCACCCACGCGCGGTACGCCTCCTCGGTGCGGCGGCTGTAGTGGCGCACGCGCACTTCGTGGCTGACTCGTTCGAGCAGCCGCGGCTCGCGCGGATCCGGTTCGTGATCCATCGTCGTCCTTCCTTCCGGGGCGGCGCTGTCGGTCGGGGGCGTGACGGGGCGGCGGTGCTGCGGGGGCGATACGGGGGGGGCGGACGTGCGGATGATAAAGCAGAAGGGGCGGGGATTGTTCCCCGCCCCTCCGGAACTCAACTGTGAGGCGTGTTCGGTTGCTGCGGAACGGGGGTCCGGATCAGTTGCCGGAGCCGTTGCCGCCGGCGGGGGCGGTGCCGCCCGCGGGAGCGGCGGCGTCGCCGGCCGGAGCGGCCTGGTCGGCCGGGGCCGCGGCGGGAGCGGCGGCGTCGGTCGGGGCGGCCGCGCCCTCGGCGGTGTTGGCGGCCGGAGCGGCCGGCTGGGCCTCGCTCGTCGCGGTCGGAGCGGCGGGGGCCTCGGGGGCCTTCTGGCCGCCGCACGCGACGGCGAACAGGGCGAGCAGCGCGGCGCCGGCGATGAGAGTGTTCTTCGTCATGAGACGTCCCTCCAGAATTTGAATGATGGGTCGATGAAGAAGACCCGGCTGGGCGTTGGATGATGATCCGGCGCGTGCCGGGATCGTGCCGGAGTCTTTGGGCCCGAGGATGGTAGGTCATGAATTGCCCGGAGTCAACGAAAAATCCCCCGCGCGAGGCCCGAGTCCGGCGCGTTGCGGTGGCGCGGGTGCGGCGCGTTACGGCGGCGCGGTGGCGCGTTGCGGCGGCGCGTTGCGGTGGCGCGTTAGAATGCGGCGCATGGATCGGATCGAAGAGTTTCTCGAGCATCTGCGGCTGGGGCGGAATGCTTCGCCGTTGACGGTGCGCTGTTACCGGACCGACCTGCGCGAGTTCGAGTCGTTTCTGCGCACGGGGCTGCGCGGCTACGGGCGCGGGGGCGCGTACTCCGAGGCGCCGGCGCCGGGGCGGGTGCCGAAGCTGACGGCGGTGGACACGCTGATGGTGCGCGCGTACCTGGCGTTCCTGCACGAGCGCGGCGTGAGCCGGGCCACGGTGGCGCGCAAGCTGGCCGCGGTGCGGTCGTTCTATCGCGAGCTGGAGCGGCAGGGGGCGGTCACGGTGAATCCGGCCGCGCTGGTGGCGAGTCCGAAGCAGGAGAAGCGCCTGCCGCGGCCGATGTCGGAGCACGACGTGACCGCGCTCCTCGAGGCGTCGTTCGGCGCGGGGCCGCTCGACCTGCGCGACCGGGCGCTGCTCGAGATGCTCTATGCCACCGGCTGCCGGGTCAGCGAGATCGTCGGCGCCGATCTGGGCGACCTCGAGCTGCCGCGTGGCGTCCGTCTCGCCATGGCCAGGGGCACGGCCGACTGGCGCGCTTCGGCTTCGACTGCGCCCGGCGGCGGCGCTGCCGCCGTGGGCGGCGAGACCGACGGGATGCTGCGGGTGATGGGCAAGGGACGCAAGGAGCGGCTGGTGCCGGTCGGGAGCAAGGCGGTGGAGGCGCTGGCGGCGTACCTGCGCGCGCGCGCGTCGTTCGGCGCGGGGCGTCCGGTGCCGGACGCGGATCGCGACGCGCTGTTCCTGAATGCGCGCGGGGGGCGGCTGACCGACCGGAGCGTGCGGCGCATCCTCGACGGGCGGCTGCGGGCGGCGGCGGTGCAGGCGCACGTGTCGCCGCACGCCCTGCGGCACTCCTTCGCGACGCACATGCTCGACGCGGGCGCCGACCTGCGCTCCATCCAGGAGCTGCTCGGCCACGCGTCCCTGTCGACGACGCAGCGCTACACCAAGGTCTCCATGAAGCGCCTGGTCGAGGTCTACGAGCAGGCCTTCTCGCGCCCCAAGGCGGACGAATCGTGATGCGCCGGCCGCAGGCGGACCGGTCGTGACGCGGCGCACGGGCGGGACGGCCCGGCGCGGACCCGGGAGCGGCGCGAGCGGGCGTGCGTCGGGCGGGGCGCGCGGCGGGGGCGGCGGGCGTGTCATCCCGTGGAGCTCCGGGCGCAAGCGCGCCGGCGGCGGCGAAGCGGGCGGGGGCGAGGGGGACGGCGGCGGGCACGACGGGGAGAAGCGGGCCGGGGGATCCGGGACGGCGGGGGGCGCGGTCGATTTCCATCTTGCGTCGTGCGTCGCGGCGGCGAAGGCGGCGGGGCGGGTGCTCCTCGATCACTGGGGGCGGCGCGCGACGCTCGCGGTGAAGGAGAAGGGGCGCAATGACTTCGTCACCGTGGCCGACCGGCGCGCCGAGGACGTCGTCCTGCGGCTGCTGCGCGCGCGCTTCCCCGATCACACCATCGTCGCCGAGGAGTCCGCGTCCGGCAGCGGCGCCGCGGGCCGATCGGGGTCCCGGGGCGAGCGGGCCGCCTCACGCGACGACCGCTCGGGGGCGGACGGGTACCGGTGGTTCGTCGATCCGCTGGACGGGACGACGAATTTCATCCATGGCGTGCCGTTGTTCGGCGTGTCGATCGGGCTGGCCGATGCGCAGGGGATGCGGGCGGCGGCGGTGTTCGACCCGGTGCGCAACGAGATGTTCACGGCGGCGCGCGGGCAGGGGGCGCACCTGAACGGGGCGCCGCTCCAGGTCGCGCGGCCGGGGAAGCTGGAGCGCTCGCTCCTCGTGACCGGGATCCCGTTCCGGTCGCTCGACCGGCTGGATGCGTACCTCGCGTCGTTCCGCGGCTTCATCCAGGAGGCGGGCGGGCTGCGGCGCGACGGGTCGGCGGCGCTCGACCTGGCGTACGTCGCGTGCGGCCGCTTCGACGGGTTCTGGGAGATGGGGCTGTCGTCATGGGACGTCGCCGCCGGGTCGCTCCTCGTCACCGAGGCGGGGGGCGTGGTCACCGACTTTGTCGGCCGCGGCTCCTACGTCGAGAGCGGCGACATCATTGCATCGGCTCCCGAGATCCATCCCGACATGCTGCGCGTCGTGCGCGCGGCCTACCGCAAATAGCTACGCGCGGGCGCGCGGGCTGAGGCGGGCGGCCAGGACCAGGGCTTCGACGAGGCTCGAGGGGTCGGCTTTGCCGCTGCCGGCGATGTCCCAGGCGGTGCCGTGATCGACCGACGTCCGCAGGAACGGCAGGCCGATGGTCATGTTCACGGCCTGGCCGAAGGACGAGGTCTTCACGGCGATCGTCGCCTGGTCGTGGTAGAGCGCGAGAACGCAGTCGAACTCGCCGCGGGCGGAGCGGGTGAAGACGGTGTCGGCGGGGTACGGGCCGCGCGCGTCGATGCCGGCTTCGCGGGCCGCGTCGATGGCCGGCGCCAGGATGCTGCGCTCCTCCTCGCCGAACATCCCCTCCTCGCCGGCGTGCGGGTTGAGGGCGGCGACGGCGATGCGCGGGTCCTGGCCGAACCAGCGGGCGTGCTCGACGTGCAGAAGCGCCAGCCGGTGGACGATCTCCTCCTGCGTCAGAGAGGCGATGGCCTCCTTGAGCGGCGCGTGCACCGACAGCAGGGCGGTCTTGAACTGCGGCGTGACGAAGAGCATCCCGGCTTCGTGCGGCTCCATGCCGCAGAGATCGGCGAGCAGCTCGGTGTGGCCGGGATGACGGATCGACGCGAGGCGCAGCGACGTCTTGCTGATCGGCGCGGTCACCAGCGCCGCGGCGTGGCCGGTGCGGATGAGGCCGACCCCCTGCTTGATGTACTTCACCGACGCGCGGCCTCCGGTTGCGGACGGGGCGCGATGCATCCCGTCCGCGCGCCCCGCGTGCGCGGCGGCGTGGGAGGCGGCGTCGGACTCGGTGCCGGGCTCGGGGTCGATGGCGCCCATGTCGTGGAAGGCGGGGCCTTCCTTCCAGTTCTCGATGACGAACTCGGCGCCCTGCTTCGAGCCGATCTCGTCGAAGGCGGGGCGGGAGACTTCGGGCCAGGACTCGGGCTCGCCGATGTCGGGCCAGTCGGTGGCGTGCGCGATCGATCCGGCCGCCGCTTCGGCGGAGGGGCCGGCGGTGCGGAGCAGCGCCGCTTCGCGCAGCAGGTGCCTGTGGTCGCCGATGAGCAGCGGGCGGCAGACCTCCAGGACCTCGGGGCGGACGGCGGCCTTCAGGCAGATCTCGGGTCCGATGCCGAAGGGATCGCCGGTGGAGACCGCCAGGATGGGTTTCAGGGGGGAGCGCCTCGCCGGTGGTGACGGGGGAGGGTGTGCCGCGGGATCAGGTGTTGTCCGAGTCCTTGCCGCCGCGGCCCTCTTCCTCTTTGTACATGTACTTGATGCAGTCCTTCATGACCATGAGGTTGGGGGCGCCGATGCGGTTCACCTTGATGCAGGTGCGGTCGTACCACTCGATGACGCCGTGCAGCACCTCGCCGTCCTTCATCACCACGACCATGGGCGTGCGCGAGTTCATCTGCTTGAGGTAGTAGAACGCCTCGGCGTTGGTCTGCTCGGGCGGCACCTGCTTGCGGCGGGGAACACGCGGGCCGCCGAGCTGGTTCTTCAGCTCGGAGAGGTTCGGACGGATCAGCCGGCGGTGTCCCGCCCCTTCGTCCGATTTGCGATCCGCCGGCGGCGCGGGCGGCGCGGTGTTGCCCGGTTCGTAACGTCGCATCTGGCTTCCTCGTAGGCCGCGGCGCCCCAGCGCCGGGCCGGTCTTGTTGTCGGGGAACCCTGGGTCTGATTTCATCTCGTTGGTTGTGTCGGGCTCGGGGGTCGTCCGATTTGTTCCAACCATATCACAGCGCCGCGGCGAATCACAGCGCCGCACCGGAAACTCACCGGTGCATCGGCTCGATCCGCGACGGTGACTCCAGTCACGCTCGCGGTTACGCCGCCGGCTTCGGGTTCTTGAGGGGCGAGACGACGAGGAGAGACTCGTACTTCGGCGCGACCTCGATGTAGTTCTCTTTCCAGAGTTTTTTCAGGTACAGGTCGAAACGCGGCCGGAATTTTTCCTCGCGCACCGCGTTGTAGAGCTCGTCCTTCACCTCGGGGAGCGTCTTGGTGATCGCCTCGGTGCGCGCCTCGAGCTTGACGATGTGGAAGGCGCGCCCGCTGTCCACGGGATCGCTGATCTGCCCCGGCTTGAGCGCCTGGGAGGCCGCCGCGAGGGAGGCGTTGAGGTCCTTCAGGGAGACCGGCCCGAGGATCCCCTCCACCTCGCGCGTTCCCCCCTCGGAGTACTGCTTCACCAGCTCGATGAAGTCGCCGCCGTCGCGCGCCTGCGCGGCGATCCCCTGCGCCCGCGACTTCGCCTCGTCGTGCGTGTCCTCGGTGTAGGCGATGACGATCTCGCGCAGCGTGACGGTGGCCGGCGTCTCCCACTTCGAGCGGTGCGCGTCGTAGTACGCCTGCTCCTCGGCGTCGCTGACGCTGATCTTGCGGCGCACGTCGTAGTTGATGATCTCGTTCGGCACCGCCAGGCGCATCAGGTGCTCCTCGAGCTCCTTGCGCGACATGTTCTGGTCCTTCAGGGCGGTCTCGAGCTCCTCGTCGGTGGTGATGTTCTGCTGCTTCTTGAAGTCGTCGATGAGGCTGCCGCGGATGCGATCCATGTCGAAGATGGTCTCGGCCCGCTCGAGCAGCAGCGCCTCGGTGATGAGGTTCGCCAGGAGCGCGTCCCGCTGCGCCTGCGCGTCGTCCTCGCTCGCCCCCTTCTGCTGATCGTTGAGGTACTGCCGGCGCAGCTCGTACTCGGTCTTGGTGATGATGCGGTTGTTCACCTTCGCGACGATCTCCTCGACCATCGCCGCCCGCGCAAAGGTCCCGGCGGCCAGCAGGGCCAGACCCGCGACGAAAAGCGCTGCGCTGGGGACTCGGGAGATCACGGGAGGACTTTCAGCTCTGGAATTCGCCGACGTAGCGGAACGGGAGCAGGGCGCGGATGACACGGACTGCGGTCTTCTCCTTCAGGTCGGCGATGTAGCGCTCCATCACCTGGTCGGCCTTCTGCCGGAACAGCTCCGACTCGACGCGGTGCCGCGCCTCGGCGGCATCCGACGGGGCCGCCTCGACGCGCCGATCGAGCTTCAGAAGGACGAACGTCTTCGACTGCTCCACCACGGGACTGATTTCCCCCGGCTTCAACGCCGCGACCGCCGTCCGCAGATCCTCCGGCAGGTCCTGCTCGTCGTAGGCGCGCGGCGCGCCCTTGTCCGGCGCCCCCGATTTGGCCCTGGCGACCTCCTCGAATTTGGCCGGCTCCGCCAGGATCAGCCGCCGCGCCTCCTCGGCGGCGTTCTTATCTTCGAGCAGGATCTGCCGCAGGACCACCTTGCTTCCGGATGCGGCCGCCTCCGGGTGCTTCTTCAGCTCGTCGTCCACCTCTCCGGGCGCCACCTTGATGGTCTTGAGGACCGCCTTCTCCTTCACCTTCTGGACGAGGAGGCCGTCCTTCACCCGGGCGCGGAAGGCGGCCTTGCCGTCCGGCGTGCCGACGTCGACGTCGTCCTCCGACACGCCCAGCTCCTTGAGGTAGGCGTCCACCTCGGCGTCGGAGACGGCGACCTCGAGCCGCTCGGCCTCCTTGAGCAGCAGCTGCTCCTCGAGGAACTGGTCGAGCAGGCGCGACTTGAACGCGTCCACCTGGTCCCCTTCCCCCTCGTCTTCGCCCGCATTGTCGTTCAGGTACCGCTCGAACGCCCGGTAGGTGATCTTCCTGTCGCCCACCGTCGCGACCGCCGCACCCTGATCGCCCTTGGCCACCGCCCCCGGCCCCTGCGCCCCCGGCGAGTCCGCTCCGCCGCCGCCCGCCGCCGCCTGTGTCCCCCCCGCCCCCGGAGCCGCGCTCGCGTCCGCCCCCTTGCCCGCTTTCGAGCACGACAAACCTGCGAAACCGGTCATCGTGATCAGGGCGAGCGCGAGAAAAGCGATGGTGCTCGGGGTGCGGCGACGTGGACTGAGGGAGAATGCGCTGTTCATTCGTGTGACCCCGCCCTGACTACGGGCGCGCCGGTGAGGCGGCGAGCCTATCACGCGCCCCCAGGTCGAGCAATAACGCCCGGACTTCGGTGATGCGTTCGAGATCGGAGGCCTCCGCCGGCACGTCGAGCCGGATCATCCCCGGAGGAACGACGCGCACGTTCCGCCTGCTGTTGACGATCCGGACGATCTTCTCCGGCGGGATCGGACTGTTGTCGGCGAGGCGGATCTGGACGCCGCCGCGGACCGCGTCGATGGTGCGCGCCTGCACGGCGTCCGCCTCGATCCGCAGCCGCGCCAGGGCGAGCAGGCGCTGGGCCTGCGGCGGCAGCTCGCCGTAGAGATCGCGCATGCGGTCGGCGAGGCGATCGACCGAGACCTGGTCGGGGGCCGACGCAACCTCTTTGTAGAAGACCAGCCGGTCGCCGAAGTCGGGGACGTATTCCTCCGGCAGCCGGATGTCCACCTGCATGTTGATCTGCGCCTTGCTCTCCGGCGCGGGCGCCTCGCCCTTCAGCTCGCGCACGGCGCGCTCGAGCAGCGACACGTACATCTCGAAGCCGACCGCGGCGATGTGACCGCTCTGCTCGCCGCCGAGGAGGTTCCCCGCGCCGCGGATCTCGAGATCCATCGCCGCGATGCGGAACCCCGATCCCAGCTCGGTGAACTCCTGCAGGGCCTTGAGGCGCCGGCGCGCGACATCGGACAGCGCCTTGCGCCCCGGCACCATCAGGAAGGCGTACGCCCGCCGGTCCGACCGTCCGACCCGCCCGCGCAGCTGGTAGAGCTGCGCCAGGCCGAAGCGGTCGGCGCGGTTGACGATGAGCGTGTTGACGCGCGGGATGTCGAGCCCGTTCTCGATGATCGTCGTCGCCAGGAGGACGTCGTGTTCGCCCTTGAGGAAGGCCAGCATGGTCTTTTCCAGCGTCCCCTCGCTCATCTGCCCGTGCGCCGTGGCGATGCGCGCCTCGGGGACGATGCGGCGCAGGAAGCTCCCCATCGAGCCGATCGACTCGACGCGGTTGTGGACGAAGTACACCTGCCCGCCGCGCTGCAGCTCGTGCCGGATGGCCGAGGCGATGGTCCCCTCCTTGAACGGCACCACCGCGGTGTTGATGGCGAGCCGGTTCTCCGGCGGCGTCTCGATGATCGACATGTCGCGGATGCCGCCGAGCGACATCTGCAGCGTGCGCGGGATGGGCGTCGCGGTCAGCGTCAGGACGTCGACGTCCTTGCGCATCCTCTTGACGGCTTCCTTGTGCGCCACCCCGAAGCGCTGCTCCTCGTCGACGATCAGCAGGCCGAGCCGATGGAACGCCACGTCCTTCGACAGCACGCGGTGCGTGCCGATGAGGATGTCGAGCTTCCCCTCCTGCGCCTTCTTGAGGATGGCCTTCTGCTCCTTGGGCGTGCGGAAGCGGGAGATCATGTCGATCTGCGCCGGCCACGAGGCGAAGCGCTCGCGGAAGGTGGTGAGGTGCTGGAAGGCGAGCACGGTCGTCGGGCACAGCACGGCGACCTGGCGGCCGTCCATGACCGCCTTGAAGGCCGCGCGCATCGCCACTTCGGTCTTGCCGAAGCCGACGTCGCCGCAGATGAGGCGGTCCATCGGCCCGTCCTTCTCCATGTCGGCCTTGGTCTCCTTCACCGCGCGCTCCTGGTCGGGCGTCAGCGGGAAGGGGAAGGCGTCCTCGAATTCCTTCTGCCACGGCGTGTCGGTCGGGAACGCGTGCCCGGTCGCGGCGGCGCGCGCGGCGTAGAGCGCGAGCAGCTCCTCCGCCATGTCGCGCATCGCCTTCTTGACCTTGCGCTGCGTCCTTTCCCAGGTGATGCCGCCCAGGCGGTCGAGCCGCGCCTTGTTGTGCGCCACGCCCGAGTAGCGCTGCACGAGATCGAGCCTGTCGACCGGGACGTAGAGCTTGTCGTTCCCTTCGTAGAACAGCAGCATGAAGTCGCGCCGGCCGCCGTCGCTCTCCCCCATGCGGGCGATGCCGCCGTAGCGCGCGATGCCGTGCTCGGCGTGCACCACCAGGTCGCCGACCTTGAGGTCCTTGAACCCGGGACTGAACGCGGCGACCTTGCGGCGCTTGCGCTCCGGCTCGGCGTGCGCCCCGAAGACGTCCTGCTCGGTGAGCACCTGGAGGCCCGCCCCCTTCAGGACGAATCCCTGGGACAAACGCCCCGGCGCCACCAGCACCCGCGGCGCGACCGCGTCGAGCGACGCGGGCGCCGCCGCGAACTCCGGCAGCGCGTCGTGCACGACGCTCGGCGGCTGGCCGTACTGGGTCAGGACCTCCGCCAGTCGCTCGATCCGCCCGAGGCTCTCCATCAGGCAGACGGTGGCGGTGGCGGGCGCCAGCGCCTGCAGGTCCTTCGCGAGGTCCTGGATGCGTCCGTGGTAGGTCGGCGCCGGGGCGCAGGCGACGCGCGGCGGCGGCGTCTCCTCTTCGAGGGCCAGCTCCATGAGGCGCACGCGCGCGCGGCCGACCGCCTGCAGCACCGCGGGTCGCGGCACCAGCAGGTCTTCCGGCAGCGGCATGTCGAACGACTCGGTCAGGTCGAGCCCGGCGTGCATCTCGACATAGACCGCCTCGATCTCCGACAGCACCTTGGCCGGCTCCCACGCCACCACCAGCGCCGACGGCGCGTAGTCGAACAGGGTCGAAGGGGTCGCCTCCACCAGCCGCACGCACGCCTCGAACCCCGGGAAGGTCCGCCCCGACGCCAGGATCTCGACCTTCTCGGCGAGATCGTCCGAGCGCAGCGCCGCGCCGTGCCCGCGCCGCTCGACGCGACGCGCCTCCAGCGCCACGCGCAGCCGCGCCAGCGCCCCCGTGTCCCACGGGTACTCCCGCACCGGAGGCACGCGCGCGGCCGCCACCGCCTCGCCCGATCGCTGCGTCTCGGGGTTGAAGAAGCGCAGCGACTCCACCTCCTCCCCCCAGAATTCGACCCGCAGCGGCAGCGCGCTGTCGGGAGGGAAGAGATCGATGATGCCGCCGCGGCGCGAGAACTCCGCCATCGACTCGACCAGGTCGGCGCGCTCGTAGCCGGCCGCGAGCAGCGCCTCCGACAACTCGTCGGGACGCAGCGACTGCCCGGCGCGCACGTCGAAGGTCGCGATGTCGAGCGACGGCGGCGGCGCCAGCGGATAGATGAGGGCCCGCACCGGGACGACGACGATCGCCTCCCCCGGCTCGCGCAGCGCCCGCAGCGCCTCGACCCGATCGCACGCCACTTGAAGATGCGGCGACATCTCCTGGTAGGGATCGGCCTCGAGCGACGGGAACAGGCGCACCCGCGTCCGCCCGCCGCGCAGCGCGGTCGCGGCGAACATCAGGTCGGAGCGAAAGGGCTCGGACTCCCGCTCGCCGGGAACGAGCAGGATGATCTTGCCGCCGGGCGCGCGCTCCAGGAGCGACGGGAGGAGCAGCGCCGCGGCCGGCCCGGAGAGTCCGGAGAGGGTCAGCCAGCCTTCGGGCGTCTCGAGCCGGCGCACGTACCCGGCGAGCGCGCCATCCCGGCCGGGAAGATCGAGGAGCGCGCGGACGTCCCGGTTCACCGCCGCCGATCCCGTCCCGCCGCCGCGCGCACGGCGAGGCGGGCGCGCGCGACCAGGCCGGTCGTCGAGCGTCCCGGCTTGAGCCGCACGCGGACGACGTGGCCGCCGAAGGCTCGCACCGTGTCCGCCCCGACGATGTTCGACACGCGGTAGTCGGCCCCCTTCACCAGGACCGCGGGCCGCAGCGCCGCGATGATCCGCGCGGGCGTGTCCTCGCCGAAGGCGACGACGTAGTCCACCGGCTTCAGCCCGGCCAGCATCTCCATGCGCTCGCGCAGCGGGACGATGGGGCGCCCGCGTCCCTTGAGCCGCCGCACCGAGGCGTCGCTGTTGACGCCGACGACCAGCGCATCGCCGAGGGCGCGCGCCTTTTCGAGCAGGTCGAGGTGCCCGACGTGCAGCAGGTCGAAGACACCGTTGGTGAAGACGAGGCGCGCGCCGCGGCGGCGCAGCGTCGCGGCGAGGCGGGCCGCCGCCCGGCGTCCGACCACGCGCCCGATCTCCACCGGTGTCCTCACCCTGTCTCCCCGGCCGTTCATCCCGGCGTTCCGATCCTTCAGGCGGGCTCGCGTTCGCCCAAAGGCTCCAGACGATCGTACGCTCCCCGGCGCTCGCGCCACAGGACCCCGACGACGTCCCGCAGCATCGCCAGCGAGTCGCGGACGGCGTGCACCTTCGAGCCGGGCGAGTCGCGCCACAGCACCGGGATCTCCCGCACGCGCAGGCGCGCCTTGCGGGCGAGCACGAGGATCTCGACGTCGTAGGCGAAGCGCTCGACCCGCGCCGCGCGGAACAGCGGCGCCGCCGCCTCGCGCCGCATCACCTTGAAGCCGCACTGGGTGTCCTTGAACGGCAGCCGCGTCAGCAGCCGCACGATGCGGTTGAAGATGCGCCCCATCGTCTGCCGCCAGATCGGCTGGCGCAGCGCCACGTTCGATGCGGCCAGGCCGCGCGACCCGATGGCGATGTCGCACTCGCCGTCGGCGACAGGCTGCAGCAGCCGCGGCAGCTCGCCGATCGGCGTGGAGAAGTCGGCGTCGCTCAGGAGGAGGTGCGTTCCGGCGGCGAGCAGCACGCCGTGCTTCAGCGAGTAGCCCTTGCCGCGGTTCTTCCCGTTCCGCAGCAGCCGCAGCGTCACGCCCGGCCGGGCGGCGATCCAGGCGGCGAAGCCGTCCACGATCCCGGCGGTGCCGTCACGGCTGCCGTCGTCCACGACGAGGATCTCCACCGGGCCCGGCAGGCGCCCCGGCTCGGCGAGCCAGGCGATGAGGCGTTCGAGGCTGTCGCGGATTCTCCCCGCTTCGTTGTACGCGGGGATGACGACCGAGAGAAACGGCTCCGTCAGGGGCCCTCTCGGCGGTGCGGCGTGCGGGCGATCTCCTCGCGCAGGAGCGCCTTGCGCATCGCCTTCTGGGCGCGCTCGAAGTCGGTCTCCGTCTCGCCGCTCTTCAGGCGCTCCTCGGCCCGCTCCTTCGCCTTCTCGGCGCGGGCGAGATCGATGTCCTCCGCCGCCTCGGCCACCTCCGCCAGCACCGTGACGCGATCGGGGAGCACCTCGACGAAGCCGCCCGCGACCGCCAGCGCCCGGCGCTCCTGTCCGCGCCGGTACACCAGCGGGCCGATGTCGAGGTCGGTCAGCAGCGGCGCGTGCCCCGGGAGCACGCCGAAGGAGCCCTGCGAGCCGGGCAGCACCACCTCGTCCACCGACTCGGCGACGAGATGGCGCTCGGGCGTGACGACGTCGAGACGCAGCTTGTCAGGCAGCATTCTTCATCTTCTCGGCTTTCTCGAGGACTTCTTCGATGCCGCCGACGAGGTAGAACGCCTGCTCCGGCAGGTCGTCGTGCTTCCCCTCGACGATCTCCTTGAAGCCGCGCACGGTGTCCTTGATGGTGACGAACTTTCCCTTCAGGCCGGTGAACTGCTCGGCGACGAAGAAGGGCTGCGACAGGAAGCGCTGGATCTTGCGGGCCCGCGCCACCACCTGCTTGTCGTCCTCCGACAGCTCGTCGATCCCGAGGATGGCGATGATGTCCTGCAGGTCCTTGTAGCGCTGCAGCACGCCCTGCACCTGGCGAGCGACGGCGTAGTGCTCGTCGCCGACGATGCGCGGGTCGAGGATACGCGACGTCGAGGCGAGCGGATCCACCGCCGGGTAGATGCCCATCTCGGAGATGGCGCGCGACAGGTTGGTCGAGGCGTCGAGGTGCGCGAAGGTCGTGGCCGGCGCCGGGTCGGTGTAGTCGTCGGCCGGCACGTAGATGGCCTGCACCGAGGTGATCGATCCCTTCACCGTCGAGGTGATGCGCTCCTGGAGCTCCCCCAGCTCGGTCGCCAGCGTCGGCTGGTAGCCGACCGCCGACGGCATGCGGCCGAGAAGCGCCGACACCTCCGAGCCCGCCTGCGTGAAGCGGAAGATGTTGTCGATGAACAGCAGCACGTCCTGCCCCATGACGTCGCGGAAGTGCTCGGCGACCGTCAGCCCGGTGAGGCCGACGCGCAGCCGCGCCCCGGGCGGCTCGGTCATCTGGCCGTACACCAGCGCCGTCTTGCTGATGACGCCCGACTCCTTCATCTCGAGCCAGAGGTCGTTGCCTTCGCGGGTGCGCTCGCCGACGCCGGCGAACACCGACACGCCGCCGTGCTTCATGGCGACGTTGTTGATCAGCTCCTGGATGAGCACCGTCTTGCCGACGCCGGCGCCACCGAACAGGCCGGTCTTGCCCCCCTTCAGGTACGGCTCGATGAGGTCGATGACCTTGATGCCGGTCTCGAACATCTCCAGCCGGGTGTTCTGCTGCTCGAAGGTGGGGGCGCTGCGGTGGATGGGCGACATGTGCTGCGCCTTGACCTCCCCCATCTGGTCCACCGGGCGCCCGAGCACGTTGATGACCCGCCCGAGCACTTCGTTCCCGACCGGGATGGTGATCGGCGCGCCGGTGTCGGCAGCCTTCATGCCGCGCACCATGCCGTCGGTCGGCTCCATGGCGACGCAGCGGGCGCGCCCCTCGCCCAGGTGCTGCTCCACCTCGGCGATGACGTCGATCGGCTGCGGGACGTCGAATCCTTCGCTGGTGATCCGCACCGCGTTGTAGATGGCGGGCAGCGTGTTCTCCGCGAACTCCACGTCCACCACCGGTCCGATGATCTGCACGACCTTGCCGACGTTCATCCCGCGCTCCTTCGTCTCTCTTCCTTCATCTCGATGATGGCGTCGCGCAGCTCCTCCGGCCGCGCCAGGCCGTCGATCGTCGTCTCGCCGTGCTCGGCCGCCGTCTGCAGGACGACCCGGCCGAACCCGAACATCCTGCCGAACAGCGTCTGCTCACACCCGACGTTGTTGATCGTCTCGAGCGGGCTGTCCATCATCCGCACCGTCAGCACGCCCGACTCGTCGATCACCCGGCGGTCGGTCACCACCCAAATGTCCACGCGCCACACCAGCCACCGGCACAGCGCCCACAACGCCGCCGCGGCCGTGGCCGCGCCCGCGGCGTACCACCACGCCGGCGTCTGCGACAGCGCCGCCGCAGCCAGTCCCCCGACGCAGAACAGCAGCACCGTGAACGGCCACACCACCGCGATCGGGTGCCTGCGCGCCTGGAGCCTCACCGTCTCGCCGGGCCGCAGGCGCGAGCGCACTTTTACTTCAGCGCCTCCGCCCCTCCGACCACTTCGAGGATCTCCTTGGTGATCGCCGCCTGGCGGATCTTGTTCATCTGCAGCGTCAGCGCGTCGATCATGTCGGTGGCGTTGCGCGTCGCGTTGTTCATCGCGGTCATGCGCGCCCCCTGCTCCGCCGCCCCCGACTCGAGCAGGGCGCGGAAGACCTGGGTGCCGACGTGCCGTGGCAGCAGCCGGTCGAACAGCGACACGTCGTCCGGCTCGTAGATGTAGTCCTCGGGCCGCACCGGCGCCCCGCCCGCGTCGGCGGCGGCGCCCTCCGGCTGCGTGCGCGCGAAGATCTCGAGCGGGATCGGCAGCAGCCGCTCGAC
The DNA here is from genome assembly GCA_036005805.1 of Candidatus Polarisedimenticolia bacterium. Lineage (GTDB taxonomy): Bacteria > Acidobacteriota > Polarisedimenticolia > Gp22-AA2 > Gp22-AA2 > DASRAU01. The sequence goes on from DASYQE010000109.1 coordinate 17,029, forward strand.
CACCGGGCGCTGCTGCAGGATCGACTTGAACTCGTTGTAGACGAGGTAGACCGCGTCGTACTCCTCGGCGACGAAGCCGCGCACCAGCTCCGAGGCGAGCGCGCGGACCTTGGGGACGTCGAGGTCCTTCAGGAGATCGACCTCGACGCGGCGTACTTTGTAGGCGCGGCGCTTGAACCAGTCGCGCGCCTTGCGGCCGACGAGATCGACGTGCACTTCGTCACGGTCCTGCAGCTCCGCGAGGAAGGCGCGCGCGCGGTTGAGGATGTTGGTGTTGAACGAGCCGCACAGCCCCTTGTCGGACGAGATCACCAGCACGACGACGCGCCGCTCCTCGCGCCGCGCCAGCAGCGGATGCTTCGACACGTCGGCGCGCGCCGCCAAAGACGACAGCACGTCGAGCATCTTCAGCGCGTAGGGACGCACCGCGATGATGCGCTCCTGGGCCCGCCGCATCTTCGCCGCCGACACCAGGTACATGGCGCGGGTGATCTGCTGCGTGCTCTTGACGCTGCGGATGCGGGTGCGGAAGTCGCGGACGTTGGCCATCGGGGTCTCCCGGTCAGGCCCGGATCAGTGGGCCGCGCCCGCGGTCGCCGGCTCGGGCTTGCGCTCGGCCGCCTTCGGCGCCGGCTTCGACTCCGCGCCCGGCTTCGGCGGGACCGCGCCCTGGAGCGCCTTGAAGTTGGCCTTGACCTCCTCGACCACCTTGCGCACCTCGGCCTTGAGGGCGTCGTCGATCTTCGGCGCCGTCATGACCTTCTTCGCCAGCTCGCGCCCGGGCCCGTCGAGGTACTTGTAGAGCGCCTCTTCGAACGGCCGGACCTGCTCCACCTCGAGGTCGTCGAGCATCCCGGACACACCGGCCGCGAGCGAGATGATCTGCTTCTCGACCGGGATCGGCTGGTACTGCCCCTGCTTCAAGAGCTCGGTGAGCCGCTTGCCGCGGTGCAGCTGCGACTGCGTCGCCTTATCGAGGTCCGAGCCGAACTGCGCGAAGGCCGCCATCGAGCGGTACTGCGCGAGATCGAGCCGCAGCGTCCCGGCGACCGACTTCATCGCCTTGGTCTGGGCGTTGCCGCCGACGCGGCTGACCGACAGCCCGACGTTGACCGCCGGCCGCACGCCGGAGAAGAACAGGTCGGACTCGAGGTAGATCTGCCCGTCGGTGATCGAGATGACGTTGGTCGGGATGTACGCCGACACGTCGCCCGCCTGCGTCTCGATGACCGGCAGCGCGGTCAAAGACCCCGCGCCGAGCTGGTCGTTCAGCTTCGCCGCCCGCTCCAGCAGGCGCGAGTGCAGGTAGAAGACGTCCCCCGGGTACGCCTCGCGTCCCGGCGGCCGGCGCAGCAGCAGCGAAATCTCGCGGTACGCCGCGGCATGCTTGGACAAATCATCATAGATGACCAGGGCGTGCTGCTTGTGGTCGCGGAAGTACTCGCCCATGGCGCAGCCGGCGTACGGGGCGATGTACTGCATGGTCGCGGGCTCGGACGCCGACGCCGCGACGACGATGGTGTAGTCCATCGCCTTGTGGTCCTCGAGGGTCTTCACCACCTGCGCGATGGTCGAGCGCTTCTGGCCGATGGCGACGTAGACGCAGATGACGCCGTTGCCCTTCTGGTTGAGGATGGTGTCCACCGCGATCGCCGTCTTGCCGGTCTGCCGGTCGCCGATGATGAGCTCGCGCTGGCCGCGGCCGATGGGAATCATCGCGTCGATCGCCTTGACGCCGGTCTGCATCGGCTCCTTCACCGGCTGCCGATCGACGACGCCGGGGGCGATGCGCTCGAGGGTGCCGGTCTGCGCGGTTTTGATCGGGCCCTTGCCGTCCTGCGGCTGGCCCAGCGGATCGACGACGCGGCCGACCAGCTCCGGGCCTGTCGGCACCTCGACGATGCGGCCGGTGCGCTTCACCGTGTCGCCTTCCTTGATCTTCATGAACTCGCCGAACAACACCGCTCCAACCGATCCCTCCTCGAGGTTCAGCGCCAGGCCGAAGACGCCGTGCGGCAGGGCGAGCAGCTCGCCGGCCATGCAGCGATCGAGGCCGTGGATGCGGGCGATGCCGTCGCCGACCGACATGACGGTGCCGACCTCGCTGACGTCGATGCCCCCCTGGAACCCCGCGATCTGCTGCTTGAGGACGCTGACGATCTCGTCCGCCTTGATCTGCGCCATTCTTCTCTCGGCTCCCTTGTCGTTCAGGCCCGCGCCAGCCGGCGGTGCAGCGACTGCAGCCGCGTCCGGAGCGAGCCGTCGTAGATCCGCGAGCCGACGCGCG
>DASYQE010000110.1:0-1738 GCA_036005805.1 Candidatus Polarisedimenticolia bacterium
GTCCACGCCCAGGATCTTCGCCGGCAGCTCGCGTCCGTCCGACAGCGCCACGCGCACCTCCGTCGCCTGCTCCACGACGTGATGGTTGGTGAGGATGGTGCCGCGATCGTCCACGATGACGCCCGACCCGAGGCTCATCTCCCGGCGCTCGCGCGGCACGACATAGTCGTACATGCCGCCGCCGAAGAACTGCTGGAAGAAGGGGTCGGCCCCGAAGGGGGAGTAGCGCTCGTAGGTCTGGATGACGTGCAGCGAGGAAATGTTCACGACCGCCGGCATGACGCTCTTGGCGATGGCGGAATAGCCGTCGCCCGCGGCCAGGACGGGCGACGCCGCCGGAGCGCCTGCCGTCGCGGCCGGTCCGGGGGCGCCGCGGCTGCCCGAGGACTCCTGCGCCGCCGCCTTTTCGGGCGCCGCGCCGGTCAGGCGAGCCGGTGAAAGGCCGCTCCCGGTCGCCGACGGCAGCACCAGCAGCACGATGGCGGCGCCGGCGCAGGCCCCGGCCAGGATCAGCAGGGCTCCGGTGATGCGCCGCAGGATCGGGTCGCCGTCGTGGCGGAGCCGTGCGGCCGGGATGGGATCGCTGTGCATTCGCTGTCGTTCCGTGGGCGCACGCCGTGTTCGCCTTGCGCCGCAAGGCGGCGGATTATACCTTTGCGTGCGCCCTGCGACCGCCCGCGCCGGCGACCTCCGCGGCCGCCGGGCTCGGGGGTCGCGTTCGACCATGCAGAGCTTCCTCACCGACGTCGGACCGCTCCTCGGGGATTACATCCCCAAAGCCCTGCTCGCGATCCTCTGCGGCGGCCTCATCGGCGTCGAGCGGGAGATCAAGCAGAAGCCGGCGGGGTTCCGCACCAACATCCTGATCTGCGTCGGCTCGGCCCTGTTCATGTGGCTGTCGGTGCACCTCGTCGCCGATCTGACCGGCCTGCGCGGCGACCCGGGGCGCATCGCGGCGCAGGTGGTGGCCGGGGTGGGCTTTCTCGGGGCCGGGACGATCCTCCATTCCCGCGGGCACATCACCGGGCTCACGTCGGCCGCGATGATCTGGGTGGTCTCGGCGATCGGCATGGCGATCGGCGCCGGCCAGTCGGCGGTGGCGATCTTCACGACCGGGATCATCCTGCTGGTGCAGGTGGGCTTGGGTCTCGTGGAGCATCGCCTTTTCGGGCGCTGCCGCATGCGCGACTGCGAGATCTCCTTTGACGATGATCGCGGTCTGACGCGCAAGGAGATCGAGAAGACCATCCGCGCCACGGGGCAGGGGCAGCTCCTCGAGGCGACGGGCCTGAGGCGCGCCGGCGATCATCACATCCTGACGCTGCAGTGCTGCGCCGTTCACCCGCAGCACAAGAAGTTCATCGGCGAGCTGTGGAAGCTCGAAGGCGTCCGCGAGGTCAAGCTCTCCGCCTGACCGCCGCGGCGCCGCCCGTTCAGTAGGTCGCGTCCACGCTCATCCCGCTGGGGATTTCGACGCCGAGAGCCAGCGCGGTCGTGCCGTTCACCGTCAGCACGGCCTCGGTCGGTCGCGCCGGCGCCGGGCCGGAGGAGGCGAGCGTCTCGCCCGCGAGGACTTCCCGGGCGCGCAGCGACAGCTCCCGGCCGATGGTTTCGAACGTCGGGCCGTAGGAGAAGAGCGCCCCGCGGCGCACCCAGTCGGCGTCCGGTGCGACCAGCGCGACGCGCTGCTGCAGCGCCCAGTGGGTGATGTCGTCGAGCGCCTTCGGGCTCAGGCTCA
>DASYQE010000111.1:0-4440 GCA_036005805.1 Candidatus Polarisedimenticolia bacterium
GGCCGCGGCGGCTCCCTTCCCCTTCGCGGCCTCCTCGATGTCGGGGTGCGTGAACGGCTGAAGCCGTCCCAGCCCATCGAGATTGGCCTCCAGGTACCCCCAGCGCCGGTAGGCATCGGCAATCGACTTCTCGTCGGGCACTCGCGGTCCTCCCCTGTCGGACTTTTCCGCGCGGGGCGCGGCAGGTCTTCGGTTCGGGCGGGGTATGGTACCAGCCCGCGCGACGCGGGCGAAGGAGCCGCACAGGGCCAAAAAAATTCCCCGCCGGCGGGCCGCCTCAGCGGCGGCCCTCCCGGCGGGGCGTCTGCTCCCGAAGGGGGCCCGAGAGAGCGGGCCCCCGGCGGGCTCAGATCGGAAGGAGCCTCAGAACGACCACCGGGCCGCCAGGCGCACCGTGCGGGGCGGCTGGAACGTCAGCGGCTGCAGGAAGTCCGGATCGGTGACACCGGCGGTGAGCTCGATGTTGTCGTTGTAATTCGTCACCGTGTCCTGGTCGGTGACGTTGAACACGTCGAACATGACCGAAAGCGACGTCTTGCCGATCGCGATCGGATAGTCGGCGTGCAGGTCCAGCGTCCACAGGTCCGGCGTCCGCCCGAGATTGCCGCGCTTCACCGGCGTGTAGCTGCTCAGGAAGATGTTGCTCGCGGCGTTCGGATCGGCCAGCGCCGTCGCCAGGTTGTTGGTGCTCGACAGGGTCAGCGTGCCGGTGCCGTCATCCACCCAGTAGGAATAGATCGGATCGATGCCGGGCACCTCGCCGGCGTTCTGGTAGATCGGATGCGCCAGCATCGAGGTCCGCGGGAACCCCGAGGACCACGAGAGATTGGCGCCCAACCGCAGCTTGGACTCGAAGATGTACGAGGGGAAGATGTGCACCACGTGGGTGGCGTCGGACGGCAGCGGACCCTTGATGAACTGCCCCTGCATCAGCGGCGAGTTCGGGAAGTCGTAGAGCGACGTGATGTTCGGATCGCTCTGCCCGTTGTCGTTGCGGAACAGTCCCTCGTAGTTCCCCTCCAGGCGCGACAGCCGGTAGTTGGCGAAAAGCGACCAGTGCGGGTCGAGGCGCTTCGTGTAGATGGCCTCGAGCGCCTTGTAGGTGCGCTCCGGCTTGGGGAAGGTCATGCCCGGCGCGAGTCCCTGCGGGATCTGGTGCGTGCCCGGGTTCGCCAGCTCGTACGTCCCGAAGGTGCGGGCCGGGAACTGGGCGCTGTTCGGGGCGGCCGGCGACCCGCCGAACGGGTCGTACGGGTAGCCGTAGGCGGTGCCGTAGTAGAAGTTCTGGATCTGCTCCACCGCGTTGACCTGGGTGTCCTCGAGGACGCGGCCCTGGGTGCGGAAGATGGCCCGGACCTCGAGAGAGGACGAACCGGTGAGCTCGAAGGCGTAGCCTCCGGAGATCTCGTCCTCGTAGGGCAGCTTGACGCCGCCCACCACCTCGGTCTGGTCGACCCCCTGCGTGAACACCGGGAACGAGGTCGCACAGGTGGTGGTCGCCGCGCCGCCGAGGTCCACGCAGCCGCCGGTCCCGGCGGTGCGCGGCGTGGCCAGGGTGCGGTCGTTGAACTCCTGCAGGCTGATCCCGACCTCGTTGCTGAAGGCGCGGACGGCGAGATCGCTCGGCACCCTCTGGAAGTAGCGCGCGAAGTTCGCGTACAGGCGGCTCTTGCCGCTGCCGAGCACATCCCACGACACGCCGATGCGCGGCGCCCAGTTGCCCGCGAAGGTGTAGGAGTTCGGAGTGTAGGTGGAGGTCCCGGGCGTGAAGATGCGGCTGGCGACGGTGTTGCCGCCGCCGATGTCCTGCTCCACGTTCTCCGTCGCGAACGGCAGCGTGAACTCGCCGCCGCCATCGATCGATTCCTCCGTGTAACGAATCCCGGCCTTGAGCGTCACCCGCGACGTGATCGACCAGGTGTCCTGGGCGAAGGCGTTCCACTCGTTCGCGTCGGTGTAGGGAAGGTTCGGTCCCATGCGCGCCCGCGTGACGCGGAAGGTGTTGGCGCTGTCGAACGCCACCGTCGGGTCGCCGGTGCCGTTGCGCACCTGCACCACCGCCCCGCCGCGCGACGCCACCGGCAGGAAATCCTGGTTGCCGTCGCCGTCGGAGTCCACCGGCGATATCGTCGCCGTCGTCGCGTCGAAGAAGGAGACCGGCAGCTCGATGTTGAAGGACGGACCGGTGTACGACGCGTTCTCGCGGTAACGGATCTTGTCGTACTCCAGCCCGTACCTCAGCTCGTGGGAAGCGAAGGTGTTCGTCAGCTTGAGGATCGCCTGCGCCTGCTTGTCGTCCTGCGAGGTGATGAACCCCACGCCTCCCTGCGTCGGCAAAACCGGCGCCGGCGCGAACGGCTGGGCGCCGAGGGCCGGGTCGGTGTAGGTGGTCGCGCCGCGGCGGAACTCCAGGTTGTCCCGGTAATCGATGTAGCGGTACTGGTCGAGCCCCGGGCTCTCCCGGAAGTACCCGTCATGGCTCGCCAGGATCCCTTCCATGAAGAACTTCGGCGTGATGACGCCGTTCCACTTCAGCGCGATGTTGTTGGAGCCGTAGCGGACGCTGCTCTCGCCGCCGCCGTTCTGGAAGTCGCCGAACAGCGGCGCGAGATCCCGCTGCGGCCCCATGTCGCCGGCCGCCGGATCGCCGAAGGCGGTCAGCTCGAGCTGCTGGTTGTCGGTCATCTGGAAGGTGAACTTGGCCGCGTAGTTGTTGGCCTGCCGCCGCCGCTCCAGGCCCTGGCCGGCCGAGGGGAAGGCCAGCGCCGACGGCACGCCGAAGCCGGTCGGATCGGTCTCGTCGAAGACGGTGACACCCGCCTGGGCGGCGCCGAACGCCGGGTTGGTGAGGAACTGCGCCTCCCGCGTCGTGGTGGTAATCACCGGGTTGTAAGCGAAGAAGTAGAACAGCTTGTCCTTGACGATCGGCCCGCCGACCTGGAAAGCGAAGTCGTTCACGCCCTCCTGAGTGGTGTTGGCGGCGCCGGACTGCAGCTCGGCCAGCGTGTAGTCGGAGCGCGTCGCCTGCGGCGTGGCGTACCAGGCCACGCTCCCCTTGAAGTCGTTGGTCCCCGACTTGACGATGGTGTTGATGATGCCGCCGAGCGCCTGGCCGTATTCCGCCTCGAACCCGCCGGTCTTGATCTGCACCTCTTCGAGGAACTCGCTGGTGACGCCGGTGCCGAGCGACCCGTACACGATGTTGTAGGCGCCGATGCCGCCGTAGCCCGTGTTGGTGACGTTGACGCCGTCGATGAGATAGGCGTTCTCCAGCCCCGACGCGCCGCTGATCGAATAGTTGCCCTGGCCGGTGCCGCGGCCGCTGACCACCCCGCTGGCGACGCTGTAGGTATCGGTGAAGGACCGGCCGAGCGGCACCGAGTTGGCGAACTCGTCGTAGCGGATGTTGGTGCCGCTCGCCGTCGACGTGGCGTCGACGAGCGGAGTCCCGGTGACGGTGACCTCCTCGACCTTGCCGGGAGTCAGGCCGAAGTCGACGCTGACCCTCTGGTTCAAACCGACGATCACGCCCTCGCGCAGCCCGGTGTTGAAGCCGGACGGCGCCTCGGCCCGCACGTTGTAGGTGCCGGGACGCAGGAAGGGCAGGACGTAGTTGCCGTCCGCGTCGGTGGTCGCGGTGCGCGGACCGGAGTCCGACTGGGCGATGATGATCGCCCCCGCGATGGGCTTGCCGGTGGGGTCGGTGACCCGTCCCGAGATGGTGCCGCTGGTGGTTTCCTGACCGTAAAGGAACGCTGGAACGAACAGCGCGCTGATGGCCAGCGCGACGACTGCAACCCACACCCTCATGGGGAGGCCCTCCTCTTGCCTGCTCCTGCCCCCCGTGCCTGCTACGCACCCCCTGCCCGTTGAACCCGGTACGGATGCTCTTCTGTCGCCATCTGTTGTAAGACGAGGCCTGACGTGCGACAAGGAGAACTAACCCCGAGAACTCCGTCCGGGAAATCCGTAACGTGTTCCACGCGCGGAGCCGCAACCGCGTTGACACGGACGCGACCGCCCGCCGAAAATCCCGTCCGCATGCGGTTTTCAGTCGGATCGGGACGGACGAGAGCGCACGGTGCGCTGCTTTGGGTCTTCGTCCCCTGGTGCGTCGCCGCGGCGGCGCCCGTCGGTGCGGTGGTCGGCTCCGCCGATTCGGCCCCGCCGCGCCGGACCGCGAATGTCGTGCTCGTCACGCTCGACGGCGTCCGGGTGCAGGAGCTGTTCGGCGGCATGGACCCGGTCATCGCGGAGAGCCGCGAGAAGCGCTCCGGCATCTACGACCCGGAACGCGCCCGCCGGCTCTTCTGGCGCGACACGGCCGCGGAGCGGCGCCGCGCTCTGCTCCCCTTCTTCTGGGACACCCTCGCGCCGCAGGGGATCGTGCTCGGGAATCCCGCGACCAACAGCCGCGTCACCCTGCGCAACCCGCACGGG
>DASYQE010000112.1:0-1734 GCA_036005805.1 Candidatus Polarisedimenticolia bacterium
GTCCAGCTCGATGTCGGCCATGACGACCTTCATGCCCTCGGCGGCGAAGCGCTCGGCGAGGGCGAGCCCGATGCCGCTCGCCGCGCCCGTCACCACCGCCACGCGATCCCTGAACTGTTTCATGCGCGCGACTCCTTGCGACCCGGGGACTGATCAGATGCCGCCGGCGGCACGTCGACCAGTGCGGCGGGCAGACCGGACGCCGCGGCCAGTTCCTGCCACAGGCGCGCGAGGTCGGCGGCCGTCACCGGCTGGCGCTCGGCCAGCGCCGTCACTCGCGGATAGAGCTCGCGGCGGACGTAGGCGCGGTACGGCAGCGGCAGCGCCATCAGCAGGGCGACGAACGAGTCTTGAAGACCGGACGGCCAGCGTCGCTCGTGGGCGTCACGCGCCGCACCGAAGTCGAACGCGCCCGGCGGAGCCGTCTTCGCGCCGGCGTGGAGCGACGCGGTCGCCGCCTCGTCGATCGCGCCGTCCATCACCACGACGCCATACGCGTCGCGCGCGTGCGCCGGCGTCACCAGGCCCGCGTGCACGTCGGCGAGCACCTGCTCGGCCGGGCGCTCCAGCGGATTGCCGTGGCCGCCGCCGCCCGGCGTGCGAATGCTCAGGACGTCGCCCGGCGCGAGCGCAAGCAGGTCGATCTTGGGCACGGCGCGCTCCTGCGGCGTGCCGGGGTTCAGCACCACGCGTCCCGTCGCGCCCGCCTTGCCCCCGGCCACGCCCCACGGCTGAAAGCGCAGGCGCTCCATCCCGCGCGCGGTGATCTGCCCCTCGGGGCGGAGCACCTGCAGGTCCAGACGCACGGCGTGGCCGCCGCGCCAGCGCCCGGGTCCGGCGGAGTCCGCCACGAGGTGGAAGCGGCGCACGACGATGGCCGACACCTCGGATTCGAGCGTCTCCGCCGGCGTCGTCTTGAGGAAGCCCAGCGAGGCGTCGCAGCCGTCGATCCCGTCCTTGCCGGGGCGCGCGCCCCCGCCGCCGATCATCGGCTCGATCACGGTGACGTGCCGGCGCCCGGCTTCGAGATCAGGCAACGCCAGCGCAACCATGCAGCCCTGGCCCGCGCTCGCCGCGGGGATCTCCGCGGGGAGCGCGCGGGCAAGCGCGCCCAGCACGGCGTCGTAGATCCGCAGCACGGTGGCGTAGCGGACGCCGCACGCCGCGGGGAACTGCGGGTTCACCACCGAGCCCACGGGAAGCGTCATCCGGATCGGGCGCAGCACGCCCGCGTTCAACGGGATGCCCGGGTCCTTGGTGATGAAGTAGTTGAACAGCGCGATGGCCATGAACGGATGGACACGCCCGCCCGTCGGCACGTTCAGCGCCGAGCCCACCTGGACGTCGCTGCCCGTGAAGTCGAGGTGGATATGGCCGTCGCCCACCGTCATCGCCACCTTGAGCCGGATGGGGATGTCGGTGACGACGTCGTCCTCGATGTAGTCGGTGAACTCATAGCGGCCGCGCGGCATCCGCCGGATCTGCGCCTCGACCTTGCGGGCGGTGTAGTCGATCAGGTCGTCCATCCCCTTCTCGACGACGTCGATCCCGAAGCGCTGGATCAGCGCGTGGACCCGTCGCTCCCCCGTCACGAGGCCGGCGACCAGCGCCTGGAGGTCGCCCCAGTTCTGCTCGGGGATGCGGCAGTTCGCCATGATCACGTCGAGGAGATCCTGGTTCACCGTGCCACCGATGAAGAGCTTCTTCGGCGGCAGGCGCAAGCCCTCCTGGAAG
>DASYQE010000113.1:0-48161 GCA_036005805.1 Candidatus Polarisedimenticolia bacterium
CGCCGCCGCAGCCGAGCCTGCGAGGAGGGACTGATGGAGAGCCTGCTCCAGGACATCCGCTACGCCCTGCGCACCCTCTGGAAGACCCCCGGGTTCACGCTCACGGCGATCGCCGCCCTCGCCATCGGCATCGGCGCGAACACCGCCATCTTCACGGTCGTCAAGGGCGTGCTGCTGACGCCCCTGCCTTACGCCGACTCGCAGAACCTGGTGATGGTTTGGGACAGCAAGCCGTCGCGCGGCTGGGCCAAGTTCGCGGTTTCGCCGGGGAACTTCCTCGACCGCAAGCGCGACTCCAAAACCTTCGAGCAGCTGGTCGCCTTCCAGCAGGCCACCATCGTGGACGCCGGGGGCACCGAGCCGGTCACCCGCGTCGGGTACGCCGTGTCGGACGGGTTCTTCGCGATGGTGCGCACGCAGCCGTCCCGCGGCCGCGCCTTCCTGCCCGAGGACTTCACCCCGGGCAAGGGGAAGGTCGCGGTCCTGAGCGACGCGCTCTGGAAGAGCCGCTTCGGCGGGCGGGACGACGTCCTGGGCCAGCCGGTGACCCTCAGCGGCTCGCCGCACACCATCGTCGGAGTCATGCCGCCCGACTTCCGGATGCCGAGCAAATCCGAGCTGCTCCTCCCCCTCGCCTTCACGGCGGAGGACGCCGAGCAGCGGGGCGGGCACTACCTCACGGTGATGGGGCGTCTCGCGCCCGGCCTCACGGCCGAGACCTGCGAGCAGGAGATGAAGACGCTCGCGGCGCAGAGCGAGAAGGATCACCCCGATTCCAACAACGGCTGGACCGTCAAGGTCACGCCCCTGTTCGAGCAGATGGTGGCGGCGGTGCGTCCGGCGCTCCTGATGCTGTCGGCGGCGGTGGGGTTCGTCCTGCTGATCGCGTGCGCCAACGTCGCCAACCTGCTCCTGGCGCGCTCGGAGACCCGGCGCGCCGAGCTGGCGGTGCGCTCCGCCCTCGGCGCGCGGCGCGGCCGGCTGGTGCGGCAGCTCCTGACCGAGAGCGTCGTCCTCGCGGCGGTGGGCGGGGGGCTGGGACTGCTCATGGGGTACTGGGGGATCGACGTGCTGCGGACCTTGCGCCCCGACGGCCTGCCGCGCCTCGAGTCGATCCACCTCGATCCGAGCGTGCTGCTGTTCACCGCCGGCATCGCCATCGTGACCGGCCTCGTCTTCGGCACCGCCCCCGCCCTGGTCGCCTCGCGTACGCGCATCAGCGAGACCCTGAAAGAAGGCGGGCGCGCCATCTCTCCGGCCGCGGGGCGGCGCCTCCGCGGCGTGCTGGTGTCGGCCCAGGTGGCCCTGTCGCTGGTGCTCCTCATCGGCGCGGGGCTGCAAGTGAGGAGCCTGGTGCGGCTGCTGCACGTCGACCCCGGGTTCGACACCTCGAACGTGCTGGCCCTCGAGGTCAGCTTGCCGGACCAGCGCTACCCCGAGGGGCCGGCGCAGAGCCAGTACTTCGAGAAGGCGGTCGAAGCCGTGCGGGCGCTCCCCGGCGTGGTCACCGCCGCCGCCGTCAGCACCGTGCCGCTCACCGGCCAGCAGATCATCTTCTCGCTCGAGGAGCTGGAGGGGCGGCCCCCCAACGCGCCGGGAGACCACCAGTCGGCGTACTGGTACGCGGTCACCCCCGACTACTTCGCGACGCTCAAGCTGCCGCTCAAGCGCGGCCGCCTCATCGAGGCGCGCGACACCGCCGAAGCCGCCCGCGTCATGCTGGTCAATGAATCGTTCGCGAAGCGCATGTTCCCGGGAGAGGACCCGATCGGCCGGCACGTCCGCATCGGCATCGACGGCAAGGTGCAGCGTGAGATCGTCGGCATCGTCGGCGACGTCCGGCACGACGGCCTCGACTCCGACGTGACGATGCAGATGTACGAGCCCCTGGCGCAGCGGCCCTGGGACTCGATGAACATCATCCTGCGCACGGCGGTGCCGCCGGCGTCGCTCGGCACCGCGGCGCGCCAGGCGATCCTCGGCATCGACCGCGAGCAGCCGGTCTCCTCGGCCGAGACCTTCGACGAGATCGTCGCGAAGTCCACGGCCCAGCGGCGCTTCAGCCTGCTGCTGATGACGGTGTTCGCGGGCGCCGCGCTGGTGCTGACGGCGATTGGCCTCTACGGCGTCGTGTCGTACTTCGTGTCGCTGCGCACCCACGAGATCGGCGTCCGCCTGGCGCTCGGCGCCACGCGCCGCGAGATCCTCGCGCTCGTCGTCGGGCAGGGGATGCGCCTCGCCCTCGCCGGGGTCGGGCTCGGCCTGGTCACCGCCTTCGCCGGCATGCGCCTTCTCTCCAGCCTGCTCTTCGGGATCAGCGCCACCGATCCCCTGACGTTCATCGCTGTCGCGACCGGAGTCGCGGCGGTCACCCTGTGCGCCAGCGCCTTCCCCGCGTGGCGCGCCGCCCGGGTCGATCCGAGCGCCGCGCTCCGCAGCGAGTGAGGTCGATCATGGAAACGCTCCTCCAGGACATCAAGTACGGCATCCGGATGCTCCTCAAGAGCCCGGGTCTCACCGCGGTCGCGGCCCTGTCGCTCGGCCTCGGCATCGGCGCCAACACCACCATCTACACGCTCATCAACATGCTCTTCCTCAAGCCGCTGGCGATCGAAGACGGGCAGCGGGTCGTGGCGGTGTACACCACCGACGAGAAGAACAAGAGCCAGTTCGAGGTGAGCCAGACCTCCTACCCGAACTTCAAGGACTACCGCGATCGCAACCAGGTCTTCCAGGAGATGGCGGCGCACCAGTTCTGCGGCCTCAACATCACCGGCGCCGGCGAGCCGGAGCAGACGGCCGGCGAGATGGTCGACGGGAACTTCTTCACGCTGCTCGGCGTGAAGGCGGCGCAGGGGCGCGTCTTCACGCTGGAGGAAGCGAAGATCGACGGCAGCGCGCCGGTCGCGGTCCTGAGCCATGGATACTGGACGCGACGCTTCGGCGCCGACCCCAAGGTCGTCGGTAAGAACCTCGGTCTCAACGGCCACCCGTTCACCGTCATCGGCGTGATGCCGGCCGACTTCGGCGGGCTCGTCGCCCTCGGCGGACCGGATCTCTACGTGCCGATGGCGATGCACAAGGAGCTGCTGACCGGTTTCATGGCGGAGAACTTCGAGGATCGCCGGGCGCTGACCTGGGACATCGTGGCGCGTCTCAAGCCCGGCGTGACCGAGGAGCAGGCGCGCGGTGACCTGCGCCGCATCGGCTCGCAGCTCGAAAAGGAGTACCCCGAGCCGAACGGCCAGCGCAACTCCACCCTGATGCCGGTGGCGCAGTCCATCATCAACCCGGGCCTCCGCAACGTCTTCGTGATGGCCGGCGGACTGCTGATGGGGACCGTGGCGCTGGTGCTGCTCATCGCGTGCGCCAACGTCGCCAACCTGCTCCTGGCACGGTCGGGGGCGCGCCGCAAGGAGATCGCCATCCGGCTGTCGCTCGGCGCGAACCGCGCGCGGCTCATCCGGCAGCTCCTGACCGAGAGCATCCTGCTGGCGCTTCTCGGCGGCACGCTCGGGTTGATGTTCGCCTACTGGAGCCGGGACCTGCTGGTCGCGAGCCGGCCGGCGCAGCTCTTCCCGAACGGCATCGACGTGCCGCTCGACGCGCGCGTCTTCTTCTTCACGCTCGCCATCTCGGTCGCCACCGGCATCCTGTTCGGCCTGGCGCCGGCGATCCAGGGATCCCGCGCCGATCTCGCCATCGAGCTGAAGGACCGGACGCAGGAGCCGGCGGCGCGGCGCAGGGTGTCGCTGCGCGGCGGGCTCATCATGGCGCAGGTGGCGCTGTCCCTCGTCGCGCTGGTGGCCGCGGGGCTGTTCGTCCGGAGCCTGCGCAACACGCAGGGGATCGACCCCGGCTTCGAGCCGAAGAACCTGCTCGTCATGTCCTTCGACGTCGGGGCGCAGGGCTACGACCAGGCGCGCGGCGAAGCGTTCTATCGCGACGTCGTGGAACGGGCGAAGGCGCTGCCGGGCGTGCGCTCGGTGTCGCTCGCCGCCAACCTGCCGATCGCCGGCGGCGGCTTCAGCCGCACCGTCTTCCCGGAGGGGCGCGACCAGTCCACCGGCTCGACCGGCACCTTCGTCATTGCCGACACCATCGCTCCCGGCTACCTCGACACGCTCGACATCGCGCTGCATCGCGGCCGGGACCTGACCGAGGCCGACCGGCCGGACAAGCCGCTGGTCGTCCTCATCAACGAGGCGATGGCGGAGACGTTCTGGCCCGGCGAAGAGGCGGTCGGCAAGCGTTTCAAGTTCTACGGCGACACCGACTACCGCCAGGTGGCGGGCGTCGTCGAGAACACCAAGGTGTTCTCGCTCGGCGAGGACCCGAAGCCGAAGGCGTTCGTGCCCCTCGGCCAGTACTACGAGCCGGCGATGACCCTCCTCGTGCGGACGACCGCCGACCCGAAGCCGCTGCTGGAGTCGGTGCGGCGCGCCGTGCAGGCGATGGATGCCAACCTGCCGCTGACCAACATCCAGACCGTCTCGTCGCTCCTCGACCAGGCGCTGTGGATGCCGCGCATGGCGGCCATCCTGCTGTCGATCTTCGGCGGGCTGGCCCTGCTGCTCGCGTCGATCGGCATCTACGGCGTCACGACCTACACGGTGAGCCAGCGGACCCACGAGTTCGGGGTGCGCATGGCGCTCGGGGCGCGGGCGCGCGACGTCCTCGGGCTGGTGTTGCGCCAGGGGATGATGCCGGTGGTCATCGGCGTCGGCATCGGGCTCGGCGGAGCCCTGCTGGTGACCCCATTCGTCGCGGCGCTCCTCGTCGGGGTCGGCGCCACCGATCCGGTCACCTTCGCGGCCATCGCGATCCTGCTGCTCGCGGTCGCGGCGCTCGCCGGGTACCTGCCGGCGCGGCGCGCGACGCGCGTCGATCCGACGGTCGCGCTGCGCTACGAGTAAAACCGTGGACGGCCTCTTCCAGGACTTGCGCGCGGGGCTGCGCGTCCTGCGCACCGCCCCGGCGCTGGCGCTCGGCGTCGTCGCCGCCTTCGCCCTCGGCATCGGCGCCAACACCTCCATCTACAGCATCGTCAACGCGGTGCTGCTGCGGGCCCTGCCCTACTCCGAGCCCGAGCGGCTCATGGAGGTGGCGCTCAGCCGCGACGCCATCCCCGGCGATCGTTCGCAGTTGTGCGCCGCCGACGCCTTGACCTTCGGCGAGACGACGCGGGTGTTCGAACGGCATGCCGTCTACGTCGCGCAGGGGATGGCCCTCTCGGGGGAAGGCGTGCCGGAGCAGGTGCGTGGCACCTTCGTGACCGCGGATTTCTTCGACACGCTCGGGACGCGCGCCACGCTGGGGCGCACCTTCGACGAGAGGGACGGCGCCGCGGCGGCGCCCGACACGGTCGTCCTGGGACACGCGCTGTGGCAGCGGCGCTTCGGCGGCAGCCCCGCGATCGTGGGCCGGCAGGTCGTGGTGGACGGCCGTCCGCGCGAGGTCATCGGCGTTTTGCCTCCCGGCTTCGATTTCCCGGGCCCGCGGCCGAGCGATGTCTACGCCGTGCTGCGGCTCGAGCCGGCCACCGTG
This sequence comes from Candidatus Polarisedimenticolia bacterium, assembly GCA_036005805.1. Taxonomy (GTDB): domain Bacteria; phylum Acidobacteriota; class Polarisedimenticolia; order Gp22-AA2; family Gp22-AA2; genus DASRAU01. The sequence continues at coordinate 5,548 of DASYQE010000113.1, forward strand.
CGCGCACCTTTCTACCTGAGCGTCGTCGGGCGCGCGAGGCCGGGAGCCACCGGGGCGCAGATCGCCTCCGACCTCGCCTCGGTCACGACCTCCATCAAGGAGCGCTACCCCGACTCGCCGAAGGACTGGAGAATGACCGCGACGTCCCTCAAGGAGACGCTGGTGAGCGACCTGCGCCCGGCGCTCCTCCTGCTGCTCGGGGCGGTCTCGCTCGTCCTGCTCATCGCTTCCGCCAACATCGCGGGGCTCCTTTTGGCCCGCGCCGCGGGACGAAGGCGGGAGATGGCCGTGCGGGCGGCGCTCGGCGCTGGACGTGGCAGGCTGGCGCGCCTCGCCCTGTCGGAAGCGGTGGTGCTGGCGGCTCTCGGCGGTCTCGGCGGCGCCTTTCTCTCCCTGTGGGGGACCGATCTCCTCGTCGCCTGGGCGCCCGCCAGCCTGCCACGGCTCGGGGAGGTCCGGCTCGATCCGGGCGTGCTCGCCTACACCATCGGCGTGACGCTTTTCTGCGGAGCGCTCGCGGGCCTGGCGCCGGCGCTCCAGGCCGGCGGCTTCGACCTGATGGCGTCGCTGCGCGACAGCGCCCGGACGACCGCGGACCGGGCGGGCGTGCGGCTGCGACGCGCGCTGGTGGTGGGGGAATTCGCCGTGGCGGTGACACTGCTCGGCGGGGCGGCGCTGCTGCTCCATTCCTTCGTCAGGCTGCAGCGGGTCGACCCGGGATTCGAGACGGGACGGCTGGTGACCATGCGGCTCTCCCTGCCGAATGCCCGCTACGACAACGGGGCGAAGCGGGCAGCCTTCTACCGGGACCTCGTGGCGCAGGCGGCCGCCCTCCCCGGGGTGAAATCGGCGGCGGTGTCGATGTCGATCCCGCCGGATCAACTGCAGATGACCAACCCGTTCACGGTCGAGGGGCGCCCCATCCCGCCGGGCCAGTCGCCGCCGGCGGTGGCGCAGCTGCTGATCAGCCCGGACTATTTCGCGACGCTGGGCGCGCCGGTCCTCGCGGGCCGGGTCTTCACGCCGGCCGATCGCGAGGGGACGACGCCGGTGATCCTGATCAACCAGACGATGGCGCGGCAGGTCTTCCCGGGCGCGGACCCGATCGGCCGGCGGCTGGCCCTCGGCGACCCGACGAGCGACCCGCAGTGGGTGACGATCGTCGGCGTGGTCGGGGACGTGCGCTACAGCGGCCTCGACCTGCCGCCCGAGCCGACCATGTACACGCCGTACGAGCAGGACAACTGGTGGCCGGCGATGTTCCTGGTTCTCCGCACCGACGCCGATCTGGGGTCCACGGCGGCGGGCGTGCGCCGCATCGTCGCGGGACTGGACGCCGAGCTGCCGGTCTACGCGGTGTCGCGCATGGACGAGCTGCTCGAGCGCTCGGTGGCGCAGCCGCGCTTCCGCACCACGCTCATCGGCCTGTTCGCCGCGACGGCGATGCTGCTCGCCGGTCTCGGCGCCTACGGGCTCCTGTCGTACGCCGTGCGGCAGCGGACGCGCGAGATGGGCATCCGCCTGGCCCTCGGCGCGCAGCGGCGCGACGTCCTCGCGCTCGTGATGCGGGACGGGATGCGTCTCGCCGCCGGCGGGACGCTCCTCGGGGTCGCCGGGGCGCTCTTGCTCGGGCGCCTCCTGTCCGGGATGCTGTACGGCATCGGTCCGTCCGATCCGGCGACGTATCTTTCGGTGACCGCTCTCATCCTCATGGTGGCGCTCGTCGCCTGCTTCATCCCGGCGCGCCGCGCCACGCGCGTCCAGCCCACCGAGGCGCTGCGCTACGAATGACCCGGAAGCGCGGTTCCTCCCTCTATAATCAGGCAGGCGAATGACAACCATGGCAGCCACGGCGGAAACCCTGACCACCACGATGGACCCGGCGCGCGTGCTCGTCGCCGACGATCAGAGCGACGTGCTCGAGGCGCTGCGCCTGCTCCTCAAGGGGGAGAGGTGCGAGGTCGAGACCACCCGCTCTCCGGCCGGCGTGGCGCAGGCGCTGCAGCGGGGGCAGACCTTCGACGCCCTGCTCATCGACCTGAACTACACGCGCGACACCACCTCCGGCCAGGAGGGGCTCGATCTCCTCAAGACCATCCAGGGCATCGACCCCGGGCTTCCCGTGATCGTCATGACGGCGTGGGGCAGCGTCGAGCTGGCGGTCGAGGCGATGCGCCGCGGCGCGCGCGATTTCGTCCAGAAGCCGTGGGAGAACGCCCGCCTGCTCGCCATCCTGAAGACCCAGGTGGAGCTGGGGCGGGCGCTGCGGCGCACCCAGCGGCTCGAGGCGGAGAATGCCCTGCTGCGCGACGGCGAGGCGGCGGCGCTGCCCGACCTCATCGCCGAGTCGGCGTCGATGCGGCCGGTGATGCAGCTCATCGCCCGGGTCGGGCCGTCGGACGCCAACGTCCTGGTCACCGGCGAGAACGGCACCGGCAAGGGCGTCGTCGCCCGCGCCCTGCACGCCCGCTCGCCGCGCGCCACGCGGCCGCTCGTCATCGTCAACGCCGGCGGCCTCTCCGAAGGGGTGTTCGAGAGCGAACTGTTCGGTCATGTGCGGGGCGCCTTCACCGACGCGCGCACCGACCGGGTCGGCCGCTTCGATCTCGCCGACGGCGGCACGCTCTTCCTCGACGAGATCGCCACCATCTCGCCGGCGATGCAGGCGAAGCTCCTGCGCGTCCTCGAGACCGGCGAGTTCGAGCCGGTCGGCTCGTCGCGCACCCGCAAGGTGAGCACGCGGGTGATCTCGGCGACCAACGCCGACATCGCCGCCGACGTCGAGGCCGGCCGCTTCCGCCGCGATCTCCTGTTCCGGCTCAACACCATCGAGATCCCGCTGCCGCCTCTGCGCGAGCGGCGCGAGGACATCCCGGCGCTGGCGCGCTTCTTCCTCGAGCGGCACGCGCGCAAGGCGCGCAAGCAGTTCACCGGGTTCGACGAGCCGTCGGTGCGCGCCCTGCTCGAGCACCGCTGGCCCGGCAACGTCCGCGAGCTCGACCACGCCATCGAGCGGGCGGTGCTCATGGGGGAGGGCCCCCTGATCCAGCCGGTGGACCTCGGACTCAAGGGGCGCGACCCGGCCCGGCCCGCCATCGAGGACCTGAGTCTCGAGGAGGTCGAGGCCTTCCTGATCAAGAAGGCGCTCGAGCGCCACGGCGGCAACGTCAGCCAGGCGGCCACGGCTCTTGGTCTGAGCCGCAGCGCCCTCTACCGCCGCCTGCAGCGACACGGGCTGTGAGAGGCCGGCGGCGGCACACGTGGTGAGGCGCCGCCGCCGGTCCCGGTGATCCGGTGAGGCGCCGCCGCCTCACGCTCGATCGTCTCGTCCTCACTCTCGCCCTGGGCGCCGGGCTGCCGGGAACGCTGGGGGCGCTGCTCCTGCTGTGGCTCGGCGAGTACGCCCTCAAGACCCAGATCACCTTCTCGCTGCTCATCGTTCTGCCGTGGCTGATGTTCGCGTTCGCGGCGCGCGAGCGGGTGCTGCGACCGCTGCAGAGCGTCGCGAACCTGCTGGCCGCGCTCGGCGAGGGCGACTTCTCGCTGCGCGGCCGCGGGCGCGGTCCCGACGACCCGCTCGAGGACGTGATGCGGGAGATCAACGTCCTCGGCGACACGCTGCGCGAGCAGCGGCTCGGCGCGCTCGAGGCCGGCGCGCTCCTGCGCAAGGTCATCGACGAGATCGACGTGGGGATCTTCGCCTTCGACGACGAGGGGCGGCTGCGCCTGGCGAACCGGGCGGGCGAGCGGCTGCTCGGCCGCCCCGGCGAGCAGCTCCTCGGACGTGACATCGCCTCGCTCGGGCTGTACGCCTGCTTCGCGGCGGAGGGGGAGACGCCCCAGGTGAGCGGCGGGGCGCCGCGCATCCTCGAGCTGTCCTTCGCCGGCGGGGCGGGGCGCTACGAGGCTCGCACCGGGACCTTCCGGCAGGGGGGCGCGCCCCACCGGCTGCTGGTGCTGGCCGACGTCAGCCGCGCGCTGCGTGACGAGGAGCGCCAGGCGTGGCAGCGCCTCATCCGCGTCGTCGGCCACGAGATGAACAATTCGCTCGCCCCGATCCGCTCGATCGCCGACAGCCTGCGGACGCTCCTGGCCGCGGAGTCGCTGCCGTCCGACTGGAAGGACGACGCGCGCGGTGGGCTGTCGATCATCGCGGCCCGCGCCGAGTCGCTGAACCGCTTCATGGAAGCCTACGCGCGCCTCGCCCGCCTGCCGCCGCCGCGCCTCGCGCCGGTGGCGGTCGCCACGATCGTGAGGCGCGTCGCCGGGCTGGAGACCCGCGCCCAGGTGCAGGTGCGCCCGGGTCCCGACCTGACCATCGAGGCGGACGCCGATCAGCTCGAGCAGCTGCTGATCAATCTCACCCGCAACGCCGTGGACGCGTCGCAGGAAACCGGAGGCGGCGTCACCCTCGGGTGGCGCGCCACCCGCGGCGCCAATCCGCGCCTCGAGATCGCCGTCGAGGACGGCGGCCCGGGGCTGCCGCTGAGCGCCAACCTCTTCGTGCCGTTCTTCACCACCAAGCCGCAGGGATCCGGCATCGGGCTCGTGCTGTGCCGCCAGATCGCCGAGGCGCACGGGGGCTCTTTGACGCTGGAGAACCGCAAGGATGCCCAGGGCTGCGTCGCCCGCCTCGTCCTGCCTCTCACCCGCCGCCAGCGGGCGGCGTGAGGCGCGGCTCAGCGCGCGTCGCCCACCGGACAGGGTTCAGTAGAGGAACGGAATCAGGCGCTTGCGCGTGCGTGCGAAAGCCGCGTAGCGCTCGCCGAGGATGGCCCGAAGCGCCCGCTCTTCGACCTGGATCCGATAGGCATAGACGAGGAGCGAGGCGACCAGCAGCAGAAGCGTCGCGCCCCACGAGCCGAGCGCGAGACCGATGCCGACGTTCATCAGGGTGCCGGCGGTGTAGGACGGGTGCCGCAGCCAGGCGTAGGCGCCGCGGCTGACGACCTCCTGCCCCTCATGGGCCCGGACATCCCCCGTGAACGACGCCCCCAGCATGCGCCAGCAGTGCCGGCGCAGGAGGGCCCCCGCCACCAGCGTCGCCAGGCCGAGAAAGAAGATCGCTTCGCGGTGTGCCGTGAACGGCAGCCAACCCATTCCGGCCATGAGGTAGCCGCCGACGTAGGCCATCCAGAGTCCCCAGGTGATCACCTGGACCGATCTGGCATCCTGCGCCGTGGCGTTGCGCCGGCCCTCGCGGACGATGCGGAACTCCGGCCAGAAGGCCCACAGGTGCACGCTCCAGAACAGCAGCGCGTACGGCCAGACGAACGGGAGGGGTCTCATGTCCTCACCTCAGATCCATGGCGTCAGGCCGTCCCGGGCGCGCCGTTTCGCCGGCCCGCCCGGCGGCCGCGCAGGTAGCGCAGGACGTTCTCGGCGTCCTCGTCGGGCGGGAAGACCGGATAGAAGCAGCGCTCGATGCGCTCCCGGTCCCCGACGAGCGTCAGGCGCCTGATCAGGGTCTGCCCGGCGACGACGAACGTCGGCAGCCGCAGTGTCCGCGCCAGCTCGAGCTGCTCGTCGCTGAGGAGCGGAAAGGGGAGATGGAGCCGGTCGACCGCCTCGCGCTGGTAGGCGGTGTCCTGCGTGCTGATGCCGAAGACGCGCGCCCCGACGGCGCGCAGCTCGGCGTGATGATCCCGGTAGGCGCAGGCCTGCGGGGTGCAGCCGCGCGAACCGGGGATCGCGTCCCACTGCTTCAGTCCCCCGGGGGGATCGCGATCCGGCTGGCCGGTGCGCGGATAGAAGTACAGGACCTGCCAGTCGGCGTCCGTGCCGGCGATCGAGACCGTCCCGCCGCTCGTGGACGGCAGGGCGAGCGCGGGCCAGCGCACGCCGTGGAGGTGGTCGCAGGCCCCGTCGTCCACCGGGATCGGCAGCCCGGCCGGCAGGGAATAGAGGTCGTCGGAGCGCGCCATCACTCGACCGTGATGATGACCTTGCCGTGCGCGTGTCCCGCTTCCAGGTAATCGATCGCCTTGGGCAGATCGCCCAGGGGATACGTCCGATCGATGACCGGCGTGAGCTTGCCCTGCGCGATGAGATCGCCGAGGAAGGCGAGATCGGGCGGCGTGGTCTCCGCCATCATCATCCCGACCTCCTGGCTGACGAAGGGATCGAGCACCGCCGCGTCGATGACGTTCCACATCGGCCCGAGCCACTTGCCGTCGTTCGGCCCGCCGCCCCCGACGAGGACGAGCCGGCCCTGCGGCGTGAGGGCGCGCCTCACCTCGTTGAGCGGACGTGTGCCGACGTTGTCGACGATGAGGTCGTAATGCTCGCCCGTCGTCGTGAAGTCCTCCCGGGTGTAGTCGATGACCTTCTCGGCGCCGAGCGAGCGGACCATCTCGGCGTTGCGTCCGCTGCAGACGCCGGTGACGTGAGCGTCGAAGGACCTGGCGATCTGCACCATGAAGGTGCCGACGCCGCCCGAGGCGCCGTTGATCAGGACCTTCTCGCCGGCCTTCAGGTGCCCCTTGTCGCGCAGCGCCTGCAGCGCCGTGATGCCCGCGACCGGCACCGCGGCGGCCTGCTCGAAGCTCACGGCGGCGGGCTTCAGGGCCACGGCCCCCTCCTCGCGCACGACGATGTACTGGCCGAAGGCGCCGGTGCGCGTGCCGAACAGGTCGTCTCCCGGCTTGAAGCGCTTGACGTCCTTCCCGGCCGCCTCCACCGTGCCGGAGAAATCGACGCCCAGACGCGTCACTCCCGGCCGGCGCAGCCCGGACATCGTGCGCATGAAGTACGGCGTGCCGCGCATGAAATGCCAGTCGAGCGGGTTGACCGAGGCGGCGTGCACGCGGACGAGCACCTGGTTGTCGGCGGGAACCGGCTTCTCGATGGTCTCGAGGTGCAGCACCTCCGAGGTGCCGTAATCGCAGTAGGTGATCACCTGGATGGGATCGCGCGGGGCTCCGGCGGCGTGCCGCTGCGCGCAGTCGTTGTCGGAGCGCATGTAGGCGAAGCCGAAGGCGACTCCTCCCACGAAGACGAGCACGGCGAAAAGGATTGCGATGCCCTTCAGGATCCGGCGCCAGAGCGGCCGCCGGGTCCGCGTCCCGATCGTCTCATCCATGCGCGTCCCTCCGTGTGGTCAGGGCGTGGCCGTCTCCACCAGGCGGCCGACGAAGCCCCAGCCGCCTCCGAGCTCGGTGACCGCGAGCATCAGCTCGTTCTTTCCCTTCCGCAAAGGCAGCCACACGGCGTCGTCCTCGGCGTCCATGATGCCGAGGAAGCCGGGGTCGCGGAAATTCTGCGCGCTGCGGCCGCGGAAGAGGATCGTCCCGTTCAGGAAGACGGTCACCTCGTCACTGTAGCCCAGGGCGAGCTTGCGGGCCTGGTCGCGGTCGGAGTCGATGACGGTGCGCGCGTAGAGAACCTTCGTCCCGGGCTGCGGCTCCAGCCGCTTCGAGAAGTCGGTCGCGAACGCCACGCGCGGATGCGGCGCCTCGACGTAGCGATACAGCACCACGGCTCCCGGAGGTTCGGCCTCGACCTCGCGCCAGGTCATGCCGGCGATGTCGTCCGCCGACAGGGGGCGCTCGACGTCGCGCGCGAGAGCGTCGAGGACGGGAGAGATGCTCCACTTCGTCAGCGTCCCGGGAGGCATCGCGGGAGGCCGGCGCTGCCAGGGCGCGTCGGCGGTCGGATGCACTTCGAAGTTCGCGAAACAAGTCTCCCCGGTCAGGCCCGCGAGCGCCAGCTGCCCCTTCTGCACGCCGCTCTTCAAATCGGGGATCTCGAGGGCCGGCTTCGACATGTCGCCGGCGAAGAAGCGCGCCTGGGCTCCCTTCACCTCGAGACGCAGGTGAAACCAGGTGTCGCGGGGCATCTCGAGCGGCGCAATGAAGCCGGGCCCGCTGTAAATCTGCCAGTTCAGCCCCGTATGGATGACCGGCGTGTACTGGATCGCATCCGGGTAGCCGAACTTGTGCGGCCGCAGGTAGATCCACTCGGCGTCCTCGTCGGCGATGCGGAACTGGATGCCGATGAAGCCGCGGAAGGTCGTGGAGGCCACGGCCATGTCGACGTCGATGACACCATCGCGCAGCTCGAGATCCTTGAGGGTGGCCGCACCGCCGTCGAGCATCAGGCACGGCCTCCCCTGGAATTCGGCCGGCTTCGCCTTGCCTTCGAGCTCCCAGCGGGGCGAGTCGGGCGGAATGGAGATGACGGCGGGAACCGCGGATGCAGCGGGGCGGGCGGCCCCGGCGGCCCCGGTGGCGGCGACGAGCAGAGAGGTGGCGGCCAAAGCGATTGCGAACATGAAGACCTCATCGAATGGACCACCATGCGAGAACCTGCTTCCATTCGGGATCCGAAAAAGAGCCCCGGGCGAGGCCCAGCACGTTGTGCCGCGAGGATGTGTCGGCAGACCCGGGGCGACAGCCCGTCCATGGTCGCGCCGGTCGCCATTGCAATCGAACGTTACGACGGCCCGGCCGGGGAGGTTCCCCGTTCGGTGCTCACGACCGGGTTCGCTTCAGGGTCACGTGGGTGGCGCGCTCGCCGGCCTCGTGACCTGTGACCTCGTAGCCGAGGGTGGGAAGGTCGAGACCCGCGAAAAGCGCCTCCCCCTGGCCGAGGAGGACCGGCCGTACCGCCAGGTGCAGCTCATCGACGAGCCGCGCCTGCAGGAACTGCCGCACCGTCGAGGCCCCGCCGCCGATGCGGATGTCCTTCGAACCGGCGGCGGCCTGGGCCCGATCGAGGGCCGCCCGGATGCCGTCGGTGACGAAGTGGAACACCGTGCCGCCCTTCATCGTCAGGGACGGGCGCGGATGGTGGGTGAGGACGAAGGTCGGGACGTGGTACGGCGGTTCCTCTCCCCACCAGCCTTTCCAGGATTCGTCGGGCCAGGGTCCGCGCACCGGGCCGAACATGTTCCGGCCGAGGATCCAGGCTCCCATCCCCGCCATGCTGGCGGCGGCGTAGCGTTCGTCGATCCCCGTCTCGCCCCCGGTCCCGCCGTGCATGATCTGGAAGGTGCGGGTCGGAAAGGCCCATTCCATCAGGGCGGGCCCGCCGACTCCGAGCGGGTTCTCGAGGTCCTGCCGCGGCCCGGCCGCGAACCCGTCGAGGGACACGCCGAAGGCGGCGACGCGGACCTTCGAACAGGTGCTCAACGTTTCACCCGGGAGCTCATTTCTTGTCCTTCTCCGGCGGCACGGCCGTGCTGACGGTGAAGACGTCGCCCGCCTTCTTCACCGGCGCTTCGCCTCGCGCGGCGACCTGGTTGCGGCATTCCTCCTGGGTCTTGAACATCCAGGGCTGCCACGTTCCCTGCAGGCGGATGTCGTTCCCCATGAGATCGACGAGCGTCCAGGTGCGCTTGCCGGCCTTCTCCTTCCGGACGACCAGCTTCTCGCAGGCCGCCATGTCGTAGGTCATCTTCGGACCGCCCGGGTAGGCGCTCTTGTGCCGGATGGCCTTGAACGTCGCCGCCACGTAGACCGTCTGTCCATCGGCGGGAGCGAACCCCGTCGCCGCGGAAAGCAACGGGGCTGCGGCGAACAAGGCGGCTGCAACGGCCGCGCCGAGGAGGGCGGCGACCGCTCGCGGATCGTGTCGCACCGCCGTGGCGTCGTTTCGGGCCCGCATTGTTCTCACCCCTCGCTCGCGCATCGGCTCGAAGAAGGTCATCCTAGCGACGGGGCGGCGCCTGCCGCAAGTCCGCCATCGAACGGAAGGTCACGGAGAAGCGCAGTCCCCGATCGCCGAAGCTGTAACGCCACCCGTAGGAGACCACCCGGCGCTTGCAGGAGAACCCGCGGAATTCGAAGTGCTGCAGCGGGAGAGTGGGCAAGACCTCCGCGAGCCGTGCCTCTTCAGCCCGGGACAGGAAATCCGCCCGCTCGACGAAGCCCGGCGGCGCCTGCAGGCCCTGTTCGATCCCGGCCAGGCGCGGCTGCCGCGGCTCTCGTCGGGGCGGCCGCCGCGCCACGCCGCGTCACCTGCCGCGCGCCGCCCCGACCGCCTGGATGAAGCGGCTCGAGTCGGAGACCCACCCGAAGAGAATCTCGGCCGCCAGCAGGGTCGCCTCGTGATTGCTGCGCGGCAGGCCATCGCCGATCGGCTCGCTCATGCAATCCGTCAGAAGCACCGGAAGGTAGTCGCGGAACATCGCATCGCGCACTGTCGAATCCACGCAGATGCTCGTGGTGCAGCCGGTCACGACCAGGTGCCGCACGCCCGCCTGCGCGAGTCGTTCGTCGAGGTCGGTCCGATAGAAGCCGCTGAACCGGGTCTTGTAGAGGACGACGTCCTCGGGTTGCGGCGCCAACCCGGGAACGATGTCGGTCCCCCAGGTGTCGCGGACGAGGGTGCGCTCCTCCCTCCCATCGGGGGTCGCGACTTTCTCGCCGACACCCATCCGGAGATGACGCGTGCGGTTCGGAGCATCCGCCGCACCGAGGTCGGACAGATCCGGGCGGTATCCCATCTTGAGATAGACGATGCGAATGCCGGCCTGGCGGGCGGCGGCCAGGACCGCCGCCGTCGGCCGCACCGCTCGCTGGATGCCCGAGATGTCGATGCCGGCCCGGTCGAACATGCCGCCCTTCGAGCCGAAGTCGTTCTGCATGTCGATGACGATGACGGCGCAGCGCGCCGGATCGAGGTCGATCGGTTCGGGCCGGGCGTCGAGTCTCACGGTTCTAGTCGGGGATCTCGGCTTCGACCAGCTTCGAAAGGAGCGTCAGCGACTCCTGCCAGCCGAGGTAGCAGGCCTCGGCGGGGATCGCCGCGGGAACGCCTTCCTGCGTGATGGTCAGCTCGGTGCCACCCATGACCTTCTTCAGAAGGATGGTCGTGTGCATCTCCCCCGGCAGGTTCGCGTCGTCGAACTTGTCCGTGTAGCGGAGGCGTTCGCCCGGCACCAGCTCGAGGTACTTGCCGCCGAAGGCGTGGCTCTTCCCGGTCGAGAAATTGGTGAACGACATCTTGTAACCGCCACCGACCTTCGCCTCGAGGTGGTGAACCTTCCCGGTGAAGCCGTTCGGTGGCAGCCACTTGGCCATGGCGTCGGCGTCGAGGAACGCCTTGTAGACGCGATCGGCCGGAGCCCTGAGGACGCGGTGGAGTCGGATCGTGTTCGATGTCGGCATCGTGAACCTCTTTCCTGGGGATGAAGGACCACGATCAATCCTACGTCAGACGTCGGCGTCCGTCACCTCGCGAGGTGGTTCCTGTTCGCCTTCGCCGGCCGGGCTCTCGAAGTCGAGGTGGTCGTGCTCCGGCCGCGTCCGTTCATCGGGCGCTCCAGCGAAGCCCGGAGCGGATCTGCTCGCTGAATGTCGACAGGCCGTCGGCCTCGGTGGCGAACCACATCTCTCCGGTCATGCGTCCCACCACGTAGCGGACGGTCGCGACCGGCCGGCCGCCCGAGAGCGTGTCGGCGCGCTCGCCGAGGAGCAGCCGCACGTGCTGGTCGAACAGGCTCCCCATGTCGCAGTCGAGTCCGAGAGGCGTCCTGCTCTGCTCGAACGGAGGCAGCGAGAGCCAGCGCGTCAGGTGATCGTGCAGGCGCTCGAGCGTCGACACCGTCACCGTGAGTCCCCGGATGTCCAGGTGGAAGTCGGGCTGCTTTCCCGCGGGCCGGGCTTCGAGCGCGGCGCCGAAGAAACGGCCGGCGAGCGCGACATCGCAGACGAGAGTGGTCTCCGCACCGGAGTCATCGATGCCGCGGGCGGTCCAGGTCATGTGCTCGCGCCCCGTGCCGGAAGCGAGCTGCCAGGAAGGAGCGATTCCATCATGCTCCATGGTCACCATCGGCATCGGGCGCCGATCTCGGTCGGTCCGCCGCCAGCGCCGGAAGATTCGGCGGGTCCACCGGCCACCGCCGGCCCTCCACGAGGTTCCTGAAGTCGGGCAGGAGCGGCGTCGGCAGCTCGCCGGGGTCGAACCAGCCGAGCTCGGCGACCTCCTTCGAGTCGCCGATGCCGGCCTCGCCCGGGCCCGCTTCGCCGCGCATCCAGATGGTGATGTAGTGTCGCGGCGGGTCGGGGAGGATGTCGCTGCTGATGGCGACGAACTCGATCCGGCTGACGCGGAGACGCGTCTCCTCCTCGGTCTCGCGCGCGGCACACTTCTCGGGGAGCTCGCAGAACTCGAGGTGTCCTCCCGGTGTGGACCAGAACCCCTCGTGATTACGCACGAGAAGCACCAAGCCGTCGCGCACCACCAGGCAGCCGACGCCGACCCGCGGCATGCGCGGCTGCGCGTCGCGCCGCGGGGCATGGACCCTGGCGCACATGAACTGAGCCTAGCACCACGCTATGATTTGTCCATGCCGCTGCTCTGCGCCATCATGCTGGCCATGACACTCCATGCGCCAGGCCAGAACGGCTTCACGCTCCGAAGCGCCGCGTTCGCCGCCAACACCGGCATCCCGCCGGTGCACACGTGCGACGGCGCCGACACCTCGCCGCCGCTCGAATGGACGGGTGCGCCCGCGAGCACCAAGGCCTTCGCCCTCGTCGTGCACGACCCCGACGCACCGTCGGGGGACTACCTGCACTGGACGGCCTGGAACATTCCGGCGGGGATGCACGCCCTGCCGGAAGGCATCCCGAACAAGGAGTCCCTCCCCGACGGCACGCAGCAGGGGAGAAACGACTTCGGCAAGCCCGGTTACGGCGGCCCGTGCCCTCCGAGCGGCACGCACCACTACGTCTTCGAGTTCTACGCCCTGGACGAGGCGCTCAACCTTCCGCCCGACGCGCCGCGCGAACGGATCGAGAAGGAGATCCACGTGCACCAGATCGCCAGGGCGCAGGTCATCGGGACCTATCAGCGCAGAAAACGCTGAGAACCGGCGCCGACCCGCAGCGCGTAGAACACGAGCGGGTTGAGGCCGATCGACACGAGCGCCCCGGCCACGACGAGGCTGTGGCTCTCGGCGTCCGCCAGCCCGAGCGTGACCGCCAGCCCCGAGAGGATGAACGAGAACTCTCCGATCTGGGCCAGCGCGGCGGAGACGGTCAGGCCGGTGCGCAGCGGCCGGCCGAGCGCCAGCACGATTCCCAACGCCGCGGCCGACTTGCCGACGATGATGATGCCGACGACCGTCAGCACCCGCAGCGGCTCCCGCACCAGGATCGACGGGTCGAAGAGCATGCCGACGGCGACGAAGAACAGGGCGCCGAAGGCCTCCTGCAACGGCTGCATCTCGTTTGCCGCCCGGTGGCTCAGGTCGGATTCGTGGATCACCACGCCCGCCAGGAAGGCGCCGAGCGCGAAGGACACTCCGAACACCGCGGCGGATCCGTAGGCGACGCCGATAGACAGCGCGATCACCGCGAGCGTGAACAGCTCCCGCGACCCGGTCTTCTCGACCCGCTCGAGGATCCAGGGGAAGAGCCGCGCCCCGAGGATCAGGACCAGGATCGCGAAGGCGGCCACCTTGCCCAGGGTCAGACCCACGGCCGCCCACAGATCGGCCGCCGCGACCGGGTGCTCGGTCCCCGCCGCCCCGAGCGATCCGGCCAGCGCCGGCAGGAGCACCAGGGCGAGGACCATCGCGAGGTCCTCGACGACCAGCCAGCCGACGGCGATGCGACCGTCCTGCGTCTCCAGGAGGTGGCGATCCTGCAGCGCACGGAGCAGCACCACGGTGCTGGCCACCGACAGGGCCAGGCCGAACACCAGGCCCGATCCCGGCGGCCACCCCCACAGGACGGCCACCCCCGTCCCGAGGGCGGTCGCCACGGCGATCTGGCCGAGGGCGCCCGGGATGGCGACCGCGCGGGCGGACCAGAGATCGCGGATGGAGAAATGCATCCCGACCGCGAACATCAGCAGGATGACGCCGATCTCGGCGAGCTGCGGCGCGAGCCGGGCGTCGGCCACGAAGCCGGGCGTGAACGGGCCGACGGCGATCCCGGCGAACAGGTAGCCGACGAGCGGCGGCAGCCGCAGCCGCACGGCGACGTAGCCGCCCAGGAATGCGAAGGCCAGCCCGACGGCGATCGTGGCGATCAGCGAGTTGTCGTGGTGCATCCCGCCGCCGCGGCTCCTTCGTACGTGTAGGTCATGGGGCGCGGCCCTTTAAGGTACAGGTTCCGCATCTGCTCGATGCGGAATCCCGCCGTCGTGATCAGGTGGTCGATCGCGCGGTCGAGGTGGCAGCCTCCGCCGATCCTCCGCCAGATCGGGTTGAGTCGGCGCTGCCAGGCCAGCACGTTCGGGTCGGGAGACGCGCCGTGCTCGACGAACAGCAGCCGGCCTCCCGGCTTCAGGACGCGCCGCATCTCGTGCAGCGCGCGCAGCGGGTCCGGGATGCTGCAGAGGGTCCAGGTCACGACGACGGTGTCGACGCTTCCGTCCGCCAGGGAAAGGCGCTCGGCCGAATCGCAGGTCAGCTCGACGGGGAACGGCGCCCGCCCGATCTTTTTCCGAGCCATCGCGAGCATCTCCGGCGAGGCGTCGACGCCGTGGAGACGCGTCACGGCCGCGGTGTAATAAGGAAGATTGAGGCCCGAGCCGATGCCGATCTCGAGGACCGCCCCGGTCGCCCTCGGGATGAGAGCCGCGCGACGCTCCGAAGCGGCCTTGTCCTTCATGGCGCAATCGAGAATACGGGGGAGGATGAACCGGCCGTAGAAGCCCATGGAGCGGGAGTCTACCTGCGCGTGGGCCCGAGACCACCCGGACTCTGTCGGCGGCGACCTGGGGGCGCTTGCGACCTGGCCGTCACTCCAGTGGCAGCGAGCCGATGCCGGGCCCGAAGACGAACACGAAGATCAACAGCGCGATCGCGGCCGTGGCAATCCAGGCCGTGCTGCGCGGCAGGCCGAGCGGCGGCTCGGGCGTCGCGCTCGCCGGGGGCCGTGGCATCGGCGGATACCACGCGAGCAGCGACGTGCCGCCGAACGACGCCGCGACGGCGGAGATCAGCACGATCTTCAGGCCGAGAGGAGTCAGGATCCCGGCCAGGCACAGCGTGACCCCTCCGGCCAGGTAGGGAATGAGCGACAACGTGCGCGCGCGCCGCTCGCGCACCGCCGCGTTGCGTCCGAGCCAGGGATCGAGCGGCGGCATCAGGAGCCGCGGGGCGACCACGAAGTAGAGGACGGCGCCCGCGACGACCTCGGCGACCCGCCAGAGCCCGATGTGCGGGACATCGTGGATGACGCGGTACCAGTCGCCGATGCCGCCGATGCCCGAGAAGAGCAGGTAGCCGAACGCGGTCAGGATGTTCACGGCCGCGAACAGCCACAGGAAATAACGACTCGGCAGCGATCGCACCCGCGGCATCAGCGCCAGGAGCGGCAACCCGACGAGGAGGTTGACGAGGCTCCCGGCCGCGGAGATGAGGCGCTGCCCGGTCTCCGACACGGTCGTCTCGTCGTAGTTGAAGAAGATGGCGTTGAGCATGGTCGGCCGCGCCCCGAGCAGCAGCGCCGCGCCGCCGTGCCCGAGCCCTTCGTGCACCATGTTGGCGGAGGCGTAGGCGACGACCGCGATGGCGACCACGGTCGGCAGATCGATCTCCGCCGGGCGGATTTCGCTCATGGCGCCTTCTCCACCCAGCGCAGCAGCGGGTCGAGCCATTCCGGATGGACGCGGTAGAACGTCCCATGCTTGTCGCCGACGTGGACTTCGATCTCCTGGCGCTGGCCGGCCGAAGCGCCGGCTTTCGCGAACAGGCCCGAGCACGAGCGGCCGATATCGTCGTTCGCCTCGTAGAGTGAAAGGATGCGCCCTTCGACCTTCAGGTCGAGGCCGGTGAAGTCGCCATTGCCGCAAGCGGCCAGGAAGGCGAAGTTCACACGCGACTCCTTGAGCAGGTGCGACGTCCGGATGGCGATGCTGCCCCCCTTCGAGAACCCGGCGACGGTGATGTGCTCCGGCGGCACGCCCGCCTGCTCGAGAGCGCGCACTTGATCGACGACGTGCGCCGCGAAGCGATTCACGTCGGTCTGCTCCGGCCGCTGCTCGCTGATGACCACCGCGCCGCGGCTCGCGAGCGCCTCCAGGATCCCGTCGTACTCGTAGACGCCCAGGGTCGGACTCGTGGGCCGGCGCCCCTGTTCTTCGACGATGCGGCCGTGCAGGAAGATGAGAAAGCGGGCGCTCTGGTCGGGTGCATTGGGGACCTGGTCGAGGATCGACCCGGCCTTGGCCGCGAGAGCCCATCCGATGGCCAGCGCCGCGATCGCCAGGCACGAGGCGCGTCGGAGCCCGTGGAGCGCCGCGCGCCCGTTTTCGAGCGTCTGGTGTGCCGTCATGCGGGCTTCTCCGCGAGGTAGGCGTAGCGCGACAGGCGGCGCTCGGCCGACAGGCGATGGACGCACATCAGGAAGCGCTGCAGCCCGGCGAAGTTCGCCTCCCCCTCGCGCTGCACCAGGGCGTCGCGGTGCTCTTCGCGCGCGTCGTGCCAGCGCCGGGCGATGGCCTCGGCCCCCGCCGTGACGTCCTCCACCGACAGCAGCGTGAACCCGGCGCGGGCGATGAGGCGCTGGTTCTCGCTCGGGGGCGCGAAGACGTACAGGCCGATCGACGAGCGGGTCGCCACCTCTTCGTGCGAGACGAGCCCGGTCACGACCAGGGCGTCGCTGAAGAGCAGGCGCCCTCCGGGCCGCAGCACGCGATGGATCTCGCGCAGGACCTCCAGCCGGCCGGGGAGATGGCACATCGCGTCGTTCGACAGGACGGCGTCGAAGGCGGCCGCCTCGAACGGCAGCGGCCGGCTCGCATCGGCGGCACGAAACGTGACCCGGTCCGCCAGCCCGCGCCCGGCCGCCAGCCGCGCCCCGTTGCGGATGCCGTTCTCGTTGATGTCGATCCCGGTGACCCGGCAGCCGCGCGCGGCCGCGAGATGGACCGCCGGTCCTCCGGACCCGCTGCCGATCTCGAGCACGCGGCTGGAGGTCTCCACCCGCGCCTGGTCGGCGAAGTGCAGCCACTCCTCCGACGTGATCCAGCTGCTCTGGCCGATGTCCTCGCCGAAGGCCCGCTGGCGGACGTCCGCCTCGGCGCGGCTGCCGAAATCGGAGTAGACGTTGTTGTAGAGGTCGAGCGAGTCCGACATCCGGCGGAGGCTAGCACGGACCGGGACCGGTCAGGCGATCGCCCGGGCGCCGGAGCGCCGTCGGGAGCGGCGCGCTCCTCCGGCCCGCGACGCAACCGGCTCGAACCGCGCCGTGAAGTGGGGCAGATAGGGCGGGCACCAGGTCATCTTCATGCCGCGCAGGCGCGGGGCGCGCGCGACCACGTCCTCGGCGATCTCCAGGATCCGGTCGACGTGGCTCTGCGTGTACACGCGGCGGGGGACCGCCAGCCGCACCAGCTCGAGCGCCGCCGGACGGAAGGTCCCCCGGGAGGTGCGTTTGCCGAACATGACGCTGCCGATCTCGCACGAGCGGATACCGCCGGCGAGGTACAGCTCGCACGCCAGCGCCTGTCCCGGAAACTGCTCCGACGGGATCTGCGGCAGCAGCCGGCGCGCGTCGATGAACACGGCGTGCCCTCCCGGCGGCTGCACCGTCGGGATGCCGATGCGGTTCAGCCCTTCGGCGAGGTAGCGCACGCTCGCCAGCCGGTACTCGAGATAGGTCTCGTCCAGCACCTCGCGCAGCCCGACCGCCATCGCCTCGAGGTCGCGCGCGGCGCAGCCGCCGTAGGTCGGGAACCCCTCGGTCAGGATGAGCAGGTTGCGCGCCTCGGCCGCCAGCCGGTCGTCGTTCAGGGCCAGGATGCCGCCCATGTTGACCAGCGCATCCTTCTTGCCGCTGATGATGCAGCCGTCGGCCAGCCGGAAGATCTCGCGGGCGATCTCGGACACGGTCCGGCGCTGCTGGCCGGGCTCGCGCAGCTTGATGAAGTAGGCGTTCTCCGCGAACCGGCAGGCGTCCAGGATGAACGGAATGCCGTGGCGGCGCAGGATGCGCGACACGCCGCGGATGTTCTGAAGGCTCGCCGGCTGGCCGCCGCCGGTGTTGTTCGTGATGGTCTGCATTCCGAACGGGATGCGCCGGCGCTCGCGGCGGCAAAGCGCCTCGAGCCGCGCCAGGTCGATGTTCCCCTTGAACGGGTCGGGCGACGACGGGTCGAGCGCGGCCTCGGTGACGAGATCGACCGCCCGGCCGCGGTCGTACTCGATGTTGGCGCGGGTGGTGTCGAAATGGTTGTTGCTCGGGATGACCATCCCGGGACGGATGGCGATCTGGAAGAAGATGCGCTCGGCGGCGCGTCCCTGGTGCGTCGGGATGATGTGCCGGTAGCCGGTCAGGTCGCGCACCGCCGCCTCGAAGCGATGAAACGAACGCGAGCCGGCGTACGACTCGTCCGCGGTCATCATCGCCCCCCACTGCGCCGCGCTCATCGCGGTCGCCCCCGAATCGGTCAGGAGGTCGAACGTGACTTGCTCCGCCCGCAGGGCAAAGAGGTTGTAGTGTGCCGCGCGCAGATCCTTCTCGCGCTGGCGGCGGTCGGACAGGGTGATCGGCTCGACGACCTTGATCCGGAACGGCTCGATGATGACCGGCATGGGCGCACCTCCCCGCAGGGGTGTTGTGCCGCAAGTCCGGGAGCCGCGCAAGGGCTTCCGGGCGCGCGGGATGATCCGGATCAGGAATGTCCGGGTCAGGAGCAGGCGGGCGGCCCGAATTCCATCTGCGAGGCCGTTCGCGCAGGCTCGAGACTACTTCCTGATCATCGCGTAGATGACGTCGGCCTTGACGGCTCTCGCGGAAGTCGAGCGGACCGGGGCGAGGACGTCTTCCCGCACACGCGCCCATTCGGACGTGGACAGCCGATCGACGACGCCGCGGTATCCCGTGCCGAGGATCAGCGCCAGCGCGTCGTCGTCGGTCGGAAGCGGGTGCGAGGCCGCTTCCACGGCGATCTCCGGCCGGCGCAGACCCGCCTCCTCGAACAGACGATCCAGAAGCCTCGGTTCTCCGAGCCGGTCCCACGCGTTGAAGGACTTGAAGAGCTCAGGGCGGACCCGGCGGATCGCCTCCCAGAACGACGAGTTGACCGGCTCGAACACCCCGGCCCCCCACGTCGTCACCGCGACCCGGCCGCCGGGGCGCGCGTACGACCACATCGCCCGGAGCGCCTGCGCCATGTCGGGGACGAAGAAGATCCCGAAGACGCAGATCACGGCGTCGAAGGCCTCCTGCGCATCGTCCAGCGCCAGGATGTCGGCACGGCGGAATTCCACGTTGGCGAGCCCGAGTCGCTGTGCTTTCGCCGTCGCCAGGTCGAGCAGCCCGGGAGCCAGGTCGACTCCGACCACGCGCCCGGCCGGGCCGGCCGCGACGGCCGCGGGCAGCGCCGAGGCGCCCGAGCCGCAGCAGAGGTCGAGCACGCGCTCTCCCGGGCGCACGCCGAGCCGCTCGACGGTGCGCCGGCCGAAGCGATCCCAGAACGAGTTGCCCGCGTGGTCGTAGTGGTCCGCCGCGCTGTGGTAGGCGGACGACACCCGCGCTTTCACGTCGTCGGGAGTCTTCACTTGAACGGCGCCGCTTCGGGGAGCGCGCGCAGGAGCGCGTCGGCGGTGTCCGGCCGATCGCTCAGCAGCTCGAAGTCGGAGAACTCGAAGCCGGGGGCGACCGTGCAGCCGACCAGGGTGTAGTCGCCGAGCGACTGCGCCGCCTGCCAGAAGTGCGCGGGCACGCACTCGACCGGCGCCTGCTTCTCCTCGGCGCCGGGCTCGCCTTCCACGCCGGGATGATTGCGGAGCGGACCGAGTCGCCGGCGCTCCAGGCGGAACTCGTCGGGCGGCACCAGCAGCAGCTCCA
The DNA here is from genome assembly GCA_036005805.1 of Candidatus Polarisedimenticolia bacterium. Classification (GTDB taxonomy): domain Bacteria; phylum Acidobacteriota; class Polarisedimenticolia; order Gp22-AA2; family Gp22-AA2; genus DASRAU01. Next base: position 25,302 of record DASYQE010000113.1, read on the forward strand.
GCGGCGCTCCTTCGTAGTGATGCCAGATCTCGTCCGAGCGGACCCGGTGCCAGCGGCTGCGGGCCCCGGCGGGAAGCAGGAAGTAGATCGAGGTCACAGCGGCGCGCGTCCCCCGGCCGTCGGCAGGCGCGACCACGTCCGGGCTGCGCCGGATCTCCCGGTAGTGGCCCCCCTCGGGATGGGGCGCGAGCCGCAGCGTTCGGATCAGTTCGGCGACGCGGTCCATGGCCGGCTCGCCTCGCATCAGGAGCGCCCGCCGATGTTCAGGGACCGGCGGTTGCGGAAGATGGCCCCCCGCGCGTTCATCCCGACGTTGCCTCCCAGTCCGAACGCAGGAGGCTGTAGATGTGGAAGTCGTGCGGTTCGCCGCGGCAGACGCGGAAGCTGCGCAGGCGGCCTTCGCGCACGAAGCCGTGCCGCTCCAGCAGACGCTCCGACCGCGCGTTGTCGGCGCGCACGAACGCCTGCACGCGATCGACGAGATCCTGCCGGTAGATCCAGTCGAGCACCGCGGTCACGGCCTGGCTCATCAGGCCCGTGCCCCACTGCGGCCGCGCCAGGTCGTAGGCCAGCTCCGCCCAGCGGTGCGGCGGGGACCAGTCGTTGAAGCCACAGGTGCCGACGAGGCGATCGTCGGGCGGGAGCGCGACTCCCCACTTCGAGACGTCGCCCGCAGCCCAGCGGGTTTCGGCGCGCTCGATCATCGCCTCCACCATCGGCCTCGTGATGACCGGATAGCTGGTCAGCTCGGTGACGGCGGGGTCGCTCAGGTAGTCGTGGAGCGCCTGCGCGTCGGCGGCACGCAGGGGGCGCAGCCGACCACCCCGAAGCTCGATCGCCGGAGGCTGCAGCGCAGCGTCGCCTGCGCCGGGCCGATGCTCAGTCATGCACGGCCTGCACCTTGCGCACGTCCACGTTCTCCGGCATGTGGCGGAGGCTGCCGCGCAGGTTCTTTCCCTCGACGACCAGGCACCAGACGCCATGGGCCCGCGGCGTGGTGAACTCCGCGCGCCAGCAACCCTCCGGCTCGCTGTAGACGAACTCGAGCTCGCCCATCGGCAGCCGCTTGCCCTCGACGATCTTGTCGGCCGCGAGGATCACGGCGTCCGGCTTCTCCGCGCGCCGCACCTCGTACACGACCGTCTCGTCGTTGCACGCCGGCGCGATGGTCCGGTTGACGCAGAGGGAAGTCCCGCGCCAGGTGCCGAGAAACGCCTTCAGGTCGCCCTTCCCGGCCGCCGCCGCGCCGCCGGCCAGGAGCAGGAGAAGAAGCCCCGCGCCCGGCCCGATCCCCGGGTGACGGTTCATCGCCCGGCCTTCCGGGCGAGGATCGCCAGGCGGTCCTCCATCTCCGGGTCGTCGTGCTGCGCGAAGGGGCGGGTGATGGTGTCGAAGCCGGCCGACTCCAGGCGCGCCAGGATTTCCGGGATCGGCTGGCCCCATTCGGTGATGGTTTCGCACGCCCGCTCGAAGAGCCCCGTGCCGGGCCGCTCCGCGAACGAGGTCACCTTCACGGTCGAGCGGCGCGCCGCCGGCTCGTAGACCATCGCGGCGACGAGCATGCGGCCGTCGCGCTCCTCGGCCACGAACTTGTCGAGCCGCTGCAGCCCGCGGCAGGTCATCACGTCGAAGAAGAGCCAGCCGCCGGCGCCCAGGTGCGCGCCCAGCCGGGTGAAGGCCTTCTCCCACAGGTCGAGGTGTTCGAGGTGGTTCAGGATGTCGGCCACGCAGGTGACCAGGCCGAAAGGCTCCTCCCCGGGCGCGCGCTCGAGCGTGGTGATGTCGCCGACCCGCCACGACACCATCCCGGCCGCGTCCTTCTTCCGGGCCACGGCGATCATGGCCTCGGAGAGATCCACCCCGACGACGTGGTGGCCTCGCTGCGCCAGATCGAGCGCCAGCGTCCCCGTGCCACACCCCGCGTCGAGGACGCGGCAGCCGGCGAGCCCCTTCTCGTCGATGAGCCGGAAGAGGCGGGATCCATAGGTCGAGGCATACCAGTCCCAGCCGTGCAGATCGTAGTGAAGCGCGAACCCTTCGTAGGCATCGTGGCGCGGTTTCATGGCGGCCCGATTCTAGTGCCGCGGGCCGCCGGCCGGGCCATGGAGCTGGACCAGGAACTCCGAGGCGTAGCGCCCCGCTGCATCGCCGACCCAGAGGCCCTCGGGCGAGGGCAGCATCTCGGTGAACGTGAGCGCCGGACCGGGCCGGCCGCCCTGCGGCGACGCTGCCCGGTGTACGAGGTCGGCGAGGACGGGGGATTCCAGGTCCACGGAGAACGGCTTCGGTTCGACGCTCGTGTGGACGAAGACGTGCCGCGGCATCCGATGGTGCCGACGCACGCGTGCCAGGGCGGCGAACGCCGCCGCCTCGGACGCGGACGGGTCGCGCAGCTCCGGCGGCAGCGCTTCGGCCGGCAGCAGCCAGCGGCGACGGAACAGGACGGTGCGGCCCCAGGTGAACCGGGGCCACGCGACGATCCCCTCGGCTTCGAATCCGGGGAAATACGTCAGCGGCTGGAACCCCTGCTGGCCGACGGACACGAGGAACGAGACGAACCCTTCGGGGCTGATGCCGCTGCCGATGACGGGGATGACCTCGAGCCCACGTGGCGGCCAGCGCAGGACGAAACGCTTCGCGCCGGAGTCGTAGCGGATGACGAGCTCGCGGAGGGGGATGACCTGAGCGCCGGGACTGGCCGTCTCACCCGGCAGCTCGATCTCGTACGGGAAGAGCGAGGGCCTCAGTCCGGCGTTGGCGGTGCGCCCCCAGTGCATGTAGGTGACCTCCGCCAGGATCGCGCCCGGCCGCTCGAGGCGGCTCCAGCCTCGCTTCACGTCCCGCGCGATGGGGCTCCCGCCCGCGCCGGCGCCGCCTCCGTGGAGGTGATCGAGCCGCGCGGCGGCCAGGCCCGATCCGGTGAAGAGAGCGTTGAGGGCGATGCGCGCCCGCGGGTCGGTGACGCTCCGCGCGTCCGCCGCTTCCACCTGGAAGAGAACGCCGCAGAACCAGGGCGGGGCCGGGCCGTCCTCCAGCCCGCGCCAATCTTCGTCGGTCAGCAGCACCTCGTCCTTCCGCTCGGCCTCCGCCCGGCGCGCGAGACGCGCGAAGGCGTCCCGGGCGCGCAGGTATGCGCCTGGCGCGGTCGCGTGCGCCGCGCCGGCCTCGGCTTCGTCGGGTCCGGGAAACGCGGCCGGGCGCAGCAGCGTCTCCGGCTCGAAGAGTCCGTGGTAGAGGTCGAGCAGGGGCACGTCCCGGTCCGCCGGGTGCGCCGCGAGGAATCGCTTCACGTCCCCGGCTCGCAGGACCGCTTCGGGATAGAGCGACGCGAACAAGCCCGCGTACCGATCCACCGCCTCGCGCACCTCGGCCAGGATCGACCGGGGGAGCGCGATCTCCAGGCCGGAAGCCGCGTCGAGCCGAAGGATCTCGTCTTCCTTCAGCGCGCGGACGTGCGGCAGGCTCTGCAGGCGACGCTCGATGCCGTCCAGTGCCGCGATGCGCTCGTCGGGGCGCTGCGCGGGAAGCGCTTCGACCTGGCGCTCGATCTCCTCGGCCTCCTCGAGCCACGCGGGAGTGCATCCCGCCTCGCGGCAGGCCCGGGCCAGCGCCTGCAGCGGGCGCCGGGTGTTGTAGGGGAGATCCACTTCCCACGAAAAGATCCCGGCTTCCACCAGGCTTTCGAGGAAGCGCGCCAGCTCAGCGCCGTCGGCCCCGGAGCGCGCCTCGACGGCGCGCAGAACCTCCACGGCGCCGCGCGAGGGGATCGCCTCATCCAGGAACAGCCGCAGCACCGGAAGATCCTTGACGCGGGAGAGCGCCTCGTCATCGGTGAGGCGCCGCAGGAGCGCCGGTCGCCAGTAGGTCCAGGCTCCCGCCGTTTCCCGCAGCGTCGGATTGGGCCGGAGCCGCGCCGCGGCGCGCGCGGCCGGCTCGGCGCCGAGACAGGACGTCACCTTCCGCGCCTCGAACACGTTGAGCAGGATGTCGGCGCGAAGGGGCTCGTTCCGTCCGCCCACCTGCGCCGGGCCGTCGGTGACCTGCGCCAGCGCCGTGGCGCAGAAGATCGAATTCGGGCTGGTCTTGGCCGCGCCTCGCGCAGCGTAGGCGGCGAGCTTGGTGGTGACGTGGCGATCCTCGCGCTCCCAGCGATCCGGATCGACCGACCCGAGGGCCACGCCGGCCCGGAAGAGCGCCCGGCTGGCCAACCGGATCCCCTCGCGGAAGCGCGCCGTGCCGGTGAGCGCGAGAAGCGACGCGCGCGAGGCGCGCAGGTCGGCGCCGAAGGCCTCCTGGAAGCCGGCCTGGAGCGAGCGCAGCCGCCGGACATTCTCGACCCGCCGTGCGAGGCGATCCCTCAGGCCCGGCTCGAGCGCCGGCCCCGCCTCCTCCAGCTGCGATGCTTGCAGCGGCCGCCCGTTGTGCAGGTCCCGCCGCAGCCCGACGATCGCGAGGCGGCGCCGGTTTTGCTCCGGGTCGCCGGAGACCGGCGGGCCCGCGGTGCGATGCAGCGCCTCGCCGAGCGCCGCGGTCTCGGCCTCGCACGCCTCCTCCAGGCGAAGGAGCTCGCGCAGCGGCTCGAGCGAGACGCGCGCGCGCAGCCGGTCCAGCGATGCGAAGGGAAACGTGGCGACCCGAAGGAGGACGATCGGGTCCGGCTCCGGCGTCTCGGGCACCGGGCCGGACATCTCAGGCCCCGGTCCCGGGATGGTCCTCGGCGAAGCGGAGCATAAAGAAACGGAGAATCGCCTCGGCGGCGGGATCGATTCCGAGCCGGTTGCACTGCATGTGGGTGTAGGACCAGGCCAGCGTGACGAGGTTCTTGGGGATGCGGCCGGCGCGATGCGCCTCGAGCAGCCGCGACGCCACGGGGCGCACCGAGTCCAGGAAGCGCCGCGCGATCGCAGCCGCCTCGGCGCCGCCGTAAAGGGCGACGGGATCGCGCGCGGTCGCTCCGAGGAACAGCTCCTCCAGCCCGGGAGCGAGCGACCGGTAGCGCTCTTCCAGCGCGCCCTGCTCCTCGTCGCGCCAGGTGCCGCCATCGATGGCCCACTGGTAGCCAGAGCGGTAGAAAGCCAGGCGCTGCGCCCGATCCATCTCCAGCAGATCCAGGACCCGCTCGGTCAGGACGAGCGTGACTTCCCGGCGCGACCTCGCCAGGTGGCCGCGGTGCTCCACGTCCATGAGGTCGAGGCAGGCGAGGCTGTCGTGCAGGAAAACCTGCTCCGCCAGCGCCATGCCTTCCTCGCCGCCGTAACGCTCGTACTCGCGCTCGTACTCGGCGAACTCACAGCCCTCGATGAGGCCGCGATCCTGCAAGGCCGGCAGCCGGCCCTCAACCAGCCGCCGCACGTCTCCGTCCACCCACTCCGGACGCCCGAGAATCCGAAAGCGCACCTGCCATCGCGGCAGGTCGTAGCGGGCGAAAAAGAGGGAATCGAGCGCGGCGTTGCCGCCGATCTCCAGGGCGATGGGGCGCACCAGCGCGTGGAGAATCTCGTCGTGATGCTCGCGGGGGGCGTGGAGGAGCGCGTAGAGGCAGCGTTGAGACGTCATGCGGAAGACGGGTGAAGGGGACCGGAGGTGGCATGGAGTGGTTCCATGCCACCTCCTTTCAGATGGCCCTCAGTCGACGGTCGGTCGCGGCGTGGCCAGGACCGGGCAGGTGCACAGCGGGCTCGTGCTCGAGCTGCTGCAGCCCGGTTTGGTGCGGGCCTCGACGACTTCGACTTCCAGGTTCAGGCCGACGGGAGGTTTCGCGTTCTCTGCCATGGGCTCTCCTCCTTCTGAACAGGATGAACCCGCTCCAGATACCAGCACCGGACGCGCGGTGTCAAGCGAACGCGCCCGGTTCGAGGGTGGCGGCGAACGTCATCGCGCCGATCCTCAGAAGGAGAAGCGCTTGCCGACGGCCAGCGGCACCAGCGTGCCGTCGCCGAAGGCGGCGTTCAGCGCGGCCGACGCGCGCCAGCCGGTGCAGTGACCTGCGGCGATGACGGCGAGGCCGAAGCCGCGCAAAGCCTCAACGGTCTCCGGGATGATCGCCTCGTTCGGCCCCGCGAGGTGCAGCCCGCCGACGACGGCGTGCAGCGGCGCGCCGCCGCACACCGTCCGGGCGTGCGTGAGGACGTTGACAACACCGGCGTGCGAGCAGGCGGTGAACACGACGACGCCCTTGCCCGCGACGTTCACGGCGACGAAGCGCTCGTCCATGATGAGCTCGTCCGGTTCCCAGCCGGTGCCGTCGAGCGTCCGGCGGTGCTGGCCCCTGAGGCCGCGCTCGAACGGCGTCACCCGGGGGATTTCGCCGCTGACGTAGGCGAAGCCGTCGAGCGCGTGCTGCGGCTCGGTCGTGTTGATGACCCGCGCGCCGTGGGCGCCGAGGGCCTGGACGCCGGGGACGTCCTCCATCAGCCGCATCGCGTCGGTTCCGAAGCTCAACGCCCGCGAGCGGAACATGCCGGGATGGACGTAGAAGGGGACCTCGGCGCCGCCGTTGCGATCGCGAATCAGCTGCAGCGCGCGCAGCATGCCGCCGGCGTGGTCCCAGTGCCCGTGCGACAGCACGATGGCCTCGACCGGGCCCAGATCGACGCCGAGCCGCGAGACGTTCTGCTCGAAGGTGCGGTCCTCGGGGCCGGCATCGAAGAGCAGCGTGCGCGTCCGGCCGCCCTGGCGCACCGTCACGAGGCACGCCAGGCCGTGGGCGGCGCAGCACAGGTTGCTGCCGGCGAGCACCCAGCCTCCGCGTCGCCGCCGCGCCAGCCCGGCGAACTCGGTCTCGACGAACTTCGGCCCGGACGACAGGCTGTCGGTGACGTTGTCGACGAGCACGGTGAACTCGAGGCCGTCGACCGGCTGGGGAGCGCTCATGGGACCGACAGGATACCTTCCAACGTGCTTCCGAGAATGGGGGGTAGCTCGCGCAGGGTCGAGGCGGCTCAAACTCGCGTCGCAGCTGACCTCAAAAGGCCAGTTTCAACTCGTGCCGGGTGTTGTTCTCGTAGAGAGGACTGGTCCAGAGCCGTCGGTAGAGGTGCGCCCAAAGGGGTGGTGTCGCGGTGCGGCCGGGGAACAGGCGGCGCGAGAACACCCGGGCCCAGGGCCAGCGTTCGCGGGTCAGGCCGAGGTGCATCGCCGGAGTGCCGCTCCGTGAGACGCGCTCGCTGCGCTTCTTGACGAAGTTGCGCCAGATTGCGGTCAGGAACATCTGCTCCATGACCGCGTTGAGCCGGCGACCGAAGGCGATGGTCTCGCGGTGCTGATGCGCCAGCGAGTGCCGCAGGATCCTGTGCAGCAGGTCCACCGGGAACATCCGTTCGTCGCGGATCCGGGCCGCTGCGCTGCGCGGCGATCCTTTTGGGCCGCGCGCGGGGTTCGGATAGCTCTCGAGGACGATCTCGCGTTCCAGGGTGGGATCACGCCGGGCCTGCTCGTAGGCTTTGTGCCCGTCTCCGATCACGGTGATGGGCGCTCCCGGCAAAGTCACGTCCCGCAGACGTTGGAAGACCCTCCGGCTCGAGCCGAGATACCCGCCTCGCCTCGGTCGTGGCGGCCGCAACTCCAGGCGGCTGCGCTGCGCCGGGCTCACGTGTCCGGTGCGGCCGTGCGGCGCCGGGTCGAGGTCGTACACGAACCACGACTTGGAGCCGACAAGAGTCCCGACACCGAACGGGTAGTCCTGCGTGAACTCGAACGTTTCGAAATGGTCGAACACGAATGCTTCATTCACGAGGCCGGCGAGCTCGCGCCGGGTCAGCGCCATCATCAGGATGGCGTGCCGGCCAAGCCGCGCTGCATTGCGAGTCACCGTCGCCGGCGCGCAGCCGAGGGTTCGCGCGATCTGCCGGTGCGCTGAGCCGCCGACCAGTCCCGCGGCAATCGGAATCAGGAGCTCCGGCCGCTTGCTGTAATACGACACCGCGAACGACTGCCGTGAGAACGAGGCGCGGCACGCCAGGCAGCGGAACCTCGGAATGCGCCATCTCCGGCGCGTGCTGTAGAAGCCATGCCGCTCGAACCGGAACCCCGAGGCCAGGCGGACGTGCTCGGGACACCCTCTTCGCGGGCAGAAAGCGGGTTGAAACCTCGACAGGTGCTCAACCGGCGTCCCGGGCCAATGCATGAGCGGTCCGAAGACCAAATCCCATGCCGGTCAGAATCCTGGGTTTGCTAAGGGAATGAAGCGCCCTACAGGAATCGGCGTTCACGGGCGGACAAACTGCGACCCCTCGCCTTCGGCAATGTTCCCCACATTTTCGAGTTCACGTTGGGAGTCATCGGCCTGGCCGCGTGACGTTGGCGAACCGTTCGCCGTCCAGACGGTACAGGCCGCCCGAGGTCCCGACCCACAGGCGATGAGTGTCCCGTTCCTCGAGCAGGCTCTGGACCTGCTGGCTTTCCAGACCATCGGCCGCCGTGGAGCGGCGGAGCGTTCCGCCGTCGAGCCGGAAGAGTCCCGCGCCCGCGGTCCCGAACCAGATCCGTCCCGCGTGATCCTCGAGCAGGCTCCAGACCGGTGCGCCGGCCGCGCCGACCTCCGCCAGGGACGTGGAGAAGGAGCGGCCGTCGAACCGGCTGATTCCTCCGTCCCAGGTGCCGAGCCAGAGGTTCCCGTCGTGGTCCTGGAGGATCGAGCAGATGTTGTCGCTCGCCAGCCCGTCGCGCGTCGAGTACACGGCCTGCGCCCGGCCGTCGTACTTCACGAGGCCGGCGCCATCCGTTCCGAACCAGAGATTCCCCGCGCGGTCCTCCAGGAGGCTCCAGACCAGCTCCGGGGTGAACCGCGAATGGGTTGCGGACGCCGAGGCGTGGGGTCCGGACCCGCCGGCCGGCGACGGCGGCCGGGACAACGGAAACCGAGCGAAGGCTTTCCCGTCGTAGCGGCAGACGCCCGCTTTCGTTCCGGCCCACAGGGTGCCGTGCCGGTCCCTCAGCAGGCTCCAGACATCGCGATCGACGAGGCCGTCCTTCTCGTCGAGATTGGTGAACGAGGTTTCGTCGTAGCGGCTGACGCCGCCGTCGGTGGCGAGCCACAGGTTGCCGGCGTCGTCCTCGAGCATGGCGCGCACCGTGTCGCCGCCGAGGCCGTCCTTCCGCGTGAAGAAGACGAACTCGCGGCCGTCGTAGCGGCACACGCCGTCGCCGGTGGTGCCGAACCAGAGCCGGCCGCGCCGGTCCTGGAAGATGCGGCGGATGTACTGACTGACCTGGAGCGTCGAGGGCTGGGCCGGAGCGGGCTCGACGCGGGGCGGCTCCAGGGCCGGCGATCCGGAACAACTCCAGGCGAGCAAGGCGATCGCCGGGAGCCACAGGCGTATCAGGGCTTCCATCTCAGGTGCGCGTGGATGTCCTGGCCGAATCCGGCCTCCATCAGGATGTCGCGCCAGTCGTAGTGCGCTGCTTCGATCGCGCCTTGCAGTCGGTGGAGTTCGCCACGCGAGAGCTTCAGCACCGCGAAGCGAATGCGGTCGAATCCGGAAGGATCGGGTCCCATGTGATCCGACATCGGAAGATCGGCTCCGCATTGCTCGGCGAGCAGCCGGCCGGCGTCCTCCCTGTGCTCCGGCGGGAAGAGGGCTTCGATCTTCTCGAGGACGGCGGGGGTGAGGGGCGTCATGAGGCGCAGCGCGTCCTATTCACCCTCGGGCGGCTGCCAGAGCTCGACCTTGTTTCCTTCCGGGTCCATGACCCAGCCGAACTTGCCATACTCGGACTCGTCGGTCTTGTCGAGCACCTGGCAGCCCTCCTGGCGCAGCGCGGCGAGGAGCCCGTGGAGGTCGGCGACACGGTAGTTCACGACGAACGGAGCCTGGCTCGGAGCGAACGACTGGCCGTCGCTGACGCACCAGGCCGTCGTTCCATTCACGGGAGCGCCGGACGCGTCGGCCCAGCGAAAGGCCGCGCCGCCCCACGACTGGACGTCGATGCCGAGATGGGTCTTGTACCAGGCGCCCAGCGCCGCGGGGTCTTTCGCACGAAAGAAGATGCCGCCGATCCCTGTGACTCGCTTCATGGTCGCTCCTGCAAGGTCAGTCCTCCGCGCGAAGATCAGGCCCGTTCGACCGCGGCCTTGATGTCGTTCAGGTCCTGCAGGGCGGCCTTCCGCACCACGCCCTTGAAGAAAAGGCGCATCGGGATCGACATCAGGCTGGCGGCGACGCCCTGGGGTTCGGAAGCGTGGGAGCCCGTCAAGGTCAGGCCGCCGCTGTCCTCCGAAATCCGCAGGGTGGTCAGGAACACGAAGCCGCCATCTTCGGCGCGCGTTTCGTAGAACTCGTTTTCGACCGCCTTGGTGATCCGCTTCTCCACCGTCGCCGGCTTGCCGAACAGCAGGCGCGTCTCTTTCCACTTCAGGCCGACGAGTCCGAGCGCCGGCTTCTCGACGATTTCGATTTTCTCGATTCCCTTGATGGCGCCCGAGGCATTCGCAATGTCGGTGATCGCGGCCCAGAGCGCCGGCCTCGAACCTCGGATGGTCACCTGCGCCTCGACGATCATGGCGCTCCTTTCTCGTAGAGGTCGCGATCGAGCACGGCGCACAGGGCTTTCCCAGGTTTCAGCCTGGCGCGACCGATCAGCGCCTCCGGCGGAAACCTGAAGGTCACGAGCAGGGTCTCGTTCTCGTCCTGGACGATGTTCATGAACTCGAAGGCCTCCGCCCGTTTGGGGTCATCGCTCTTCACGATCTGCACGCGAAAGGGAACGTCCAGGTCGATCTCTCTGGCCACGATGTGCCGGTCGGACAACAGGAGCGGCTGGCGCGCGGGCCGGTCCGTGTGGAGACGCGGAAAGACCACCGGGTCGAGAAGGACGGCGTGCGCACACGACGGAGGCACCAGCAGCGCCGTGGATCCCGCGAAGAGACCAGGCCCCGCGAAAAGCGCCGCGGCGATCGCGAACAGGGTCGCGCGTCTCCTCATCTGCCGTGCTCAGCGATCGGAGGCCTCGGGCGACAGGGACGCCCCGCAGTGATAGCAGTAAGCGAGAGGCTCGTCGTCTTCACCGGATTCCAGCGGCTCCCGGCACTGGGGGCAGGACGAGGGCTGCCACGCAGGAGCCGTCAGCTCGGGCGGCGCGTCGCCCGGGTCCGGACCGGCCTCCGCCTTCAGATCGGCGAGCAGCTCGCTCGCCCGCGCGAGATCGCCCTCTTCGACCATGACCACGAGTCGTCCGCTCCTGGGGTCGAAACCGCCCCCGCTCCAGCCGCGCCGCCGCGGGCCGCCATCGTCGAGCAGGAAGCGCACTCCGGCCCCATCCAGGATCGCCTTCACCCGCGGGAGCCACGACGCGTCGGCGATCGGAATGAGCGGAACCAGCCGAATCTCCTCTTCGGCGGCGGTCCAGGTCGGCTCGGAGGAGACGAGCGCCGCGCCGCAGAAGGGACACTCGGTCTTCCCTTGCACGAACTCGGCCGCAGTGCCTCTTTCCTCCGCGTCGGGACATTCCTGGTTGGGGCACCACATACGCTGACCTCTCCACCGGATCAGGGGACATGATACTTGGCATCGAGGAACAGCCCGCTCCCGTGCCGCACAGGCTGAGAACGACTCCGATCAGCAAAGTCATGCGCCGCCGGCCCTCGATCCGCGTCGCATCATGGTCCTTTGGCTTGCTCCCACGTCGTCTCGAACGTGATGGGCGGGATCGTCGCGAGACACGATGTGTCCGGTGGTCGTGTCGGGTCCTCCAGAAACTGCAGGGCGATGGCCGCGTGACACCGCGAGGGGCGGGCATCGTGACCTTCGTCCGGGAACTCGACGAGCGAGGCCCGGCTGAGCGTGGCGGCGATCCGGCGCACCTGCTCGGTCGGAGTCCTGTCGTCGAAATAGCCCGTCAGGATCAGCGTCGGAATGTCACTGCGCACAGGGTCGCGCACCGCGACGTCGGCCGATCGGGGAAGCCATTCCTCGCAATGGCGGTCGACCGCGCGCCGGAACGGAGGTCGAGCGCGGGCGTTCACCGACTTGAGAGTCTTCAGCGACTTCGAGCCGCCATCGTCGTCACAGTTGACGAGCTCGCGCAGGGCACGGTTCGCCAGGCGCCCGGGTGCGGCGACATGTCCCACAAGTTCGCGGGCCGCCCGCGAACGGTCGCCGGCGCGTAGCTCGTGCAGCAGGAGGGGGATGCGGCCCAGGCCGGTGCTCGTGCCCAGGCGTTCCCGGATGCCGGCGACGAGCCGGTCACCGTCCAGCCAGATGGTGTCGCTCCGTCCATCCGGAAGCGGGACCGCGACGGGAAGCGGGGACTTCTTCAGGCTCGCGTAGAGCGCCTGGAAATCCTGGTCGACTTCTGGAAACGCCTCGCGGCACGACGGCTGAAGGGTGCAGGCCGCGAAGAGGCGCTCGAACGCCCGCTGGGTCGAGAGAGGCTGTTCCGACTGCATCGAGAAGCTGCGCGCCAGCGGAGTGACCAGCTGAACGGAGCGGGTCGCCGCCCCATCGCGAACCATCGCCTCCTGGGCGAGACGTCCACCGTAGGATGGGCCGCGAATGTCCCACGACCCGTAGCCCAGGGTGCGCCGCAAATCGATCAGATCGGCGACGTTGGCCTCCGTGTTGTACGCCAGTCGATCGACGCCCTTCTTGTCGAGCTCGGCCGTGCATGCGCGGCGCGCCGAGTCCAGCTTCTTCTCCTTCTCGACGCCTGCTCGAAGGTTGGAAGCCGAATCGACGGCGATGTCGTAGTCAGGACACAGTTTCGGTTCCGAAGCGCCGGCGCCGCGCTGGTCGTAGATCACGATGTCCCGATGCAGGAGGAGCGGACTCTTCGCGATCCCCGCCGAGAAGAGGGCGATCCCGCCGGGCCCGCCCGGACCCCCGTGCAGCAGGACGAGCGGCGGCGCGCCGCTCGGCTCCCTGGCGTGAAAGATCTCCACGGCCAGTCGAACCGTGCTCGCGGTCGGACGATCGCGGGACTCTGGCACGACCAGCCAGCCGCACTCCCGCTGAACTTCGCGCGCCCAGTCGCCATTCACCAGGCAGTCGCCGCGCTCGAATCGTGGAAGCCCGGGCTGCGCGGGGAGGTCCGGCGCAAGGGTCATCGCGACCAGCGCCACGCCGGAGAGCGCGGAGATCACGACTTGGCCGGCGGGTTTTGGGGTCTCCGACAAACCTGACAATGCTCGGCGTTCACGGCACTTAAAGCCTAACCGATCTCGCATCGAGCTGTTGTCATCCGCCTCCCACGATGGCCGGCGGACAGGGGGCTGTGCCCGCCCCGACGGCCTCCCCCTCCTGATCTTCGCCGTTCCGGCGTAGAGTTGCCGTTCTGTCCGGCTGCAGGACGAGGAGGAGGGGGCATGCGGAGTCAGTGGGCGAGGGTGTGTGTGCTCGGGCTGGTCGTGGTGGCTCTCGGGATGATCGCGCCGGGTGAGGCGGCGGCGCCGGAGCAGGCGCTCTGGATCCGCAACCCCGCGATCTCTCCGGACGGCCGCACGATCGCCTTCAGCTATCGCGGCGATCTCTGGACCGTCCCGGCGGCCGGCGGGACCGCGACGGCCCTCACGGTGCACCCGGCTTACGACGGGTTCCCCATCTGGGCGCCGGACGGCACGCGCCTGGCCTTCGCCTCCGACCGCTACGGCAACTTCGACATTTTCACGATGCCGGCAGGGGGCGGTGACGCCACCCGGCTGACCGTGCACTCCTCGGACGACATTCCCTACTCCTTCACCGCCGACGGCGCCGCCGTGCTGTTCGGTTCGGCGCGCCTCGACAGCGTCACGAACGTCCAGTTCCCGACCGGCGCCCAGCCCGAGTTGTACAAGGTCGCGCTGACGGGCGGGGCGCAGACCCAGGTCCTGAGCACGCCGGCGATCGATGCGGTGTTCGACCGAGCCGGGAAGCGCCTCGCGTACTCCGACCAGAAGGGCTACGAGATGGAGTGGCGCAAGCACGACAACTCGTCGTTCGCGCGCGACGTCTGGATCTGGGACGTGACGAACAACACCCACTCCCGCCTGACCGGCTTCGGATTCGACGATCGCCAACCGGTCTGGGCTCCCGGCGAGACCTCGATCTTCTACCTGTCGGAGCGCACCGGCTCGTTCAACGTCTGGCGCCTGGACCTCGCTGACCCCGCCCACCCGGCGCAGGTGACCGATCACAAGGGCCAGCCGGTGCGCTTCCTGAGCGCCTCGAGCGCGGGCGACCTCTGCTACACCTGGGACGGCGCGATCTGGGTGCGACCGGCGGGTGCTTTGGCGAGCCGGCGCCTCGAGGTCGCCTTCACGACCGACCGGCGCCGGAACCTCGTGGACCACATTGATGTCGGCGACCAGGTGACCGAGTTCGCCCTGTCGCCGGACGGCAAGGAGATCGCCTTCGTCGCGCGCGGCGAGGTGTTCGCCGCCTCGGTCGACCACGGGACGACGCGCCGGATCACGACGACGCCCGAGCAGGAGCGCTCGGTTTCGTTCTCACCCGACGGCAGGAGCCTCCTGTACGCCTCCGAGCGCGACGGTTCCTGGAACCTCTACCGCACCGACCGGACCGACGACCACGAGCCGGCCTTCTTCAACGCCAGCGCGCTCAAGGAGAGCGTCGTCCTGGCGACGCCCGCCGAGGAGTTCCAGCCGCGGTTCTCTCCCGACGGGAAGGAGGTCGCCTACCTCGAGGGACGCACCACGCTCAAGGTCCTGAACCTCGCGACCGGCCGGACGCGCACCGTCCTGGCGGGGGACCTCAACTACTCCTACAGCGACGGCGACCAGTGGTACGAGTGGTCGCCCGACGGGCGCACCCTCGCCGTGCAGTTCCTCAGCCCGACACGCTGGTCGAACGAGGTCGGCCTCGTGCCGGCGAGCGGCGAAGGCGCGCTCTTCAACCTCACCCGCAGCGGCTACGAGGACGAATCGCAGCACTGGGCCGGCAAGGGGGAGATCCTGATCTGGAGGACCGACCGGCACGGCTCCCGGTCGCAGTCGGGCTCGCCGCGCGAGCAGGACGTCTTCGCGGCCTTCCTGACCCGCAAGGCCTGGGACCGGTATCGGCTCGACGAGGCGTCCTACGACCAGCTGGCCGAGCGCGAGAAGGAAGCGGAGAAGGACAAGGAGAAAGAGAAGGACAAGGGGAAGGGCAAAGACAAGCAGAAGGAGAAGGACTCCGGGGCCCCGAAGCTCGCTGACCCGGTCACCTTCGATCTCGAGGACATCGAGGACCGCATCGTGCGGCTGTCCATGCACTCCGCCGACCTCGCCGCCGCCGACCTGACGCCCGATCGCGAGACGCTGATCTACCTGGCGAAGTTCGAGAAGGGCTACAACCTCTGGACCTACGTGCCGCGCAAGAAGGAAGTCAAGATGATCGCCAAGCTCGACGCCGAGCGCACCGCCGACTTCCGCCTCGACAAGGAAGGGAAGAAAGCGGTCGTCCTCGCCGACGACAAGCTGCTGACAGTCGACCTGGACGGCGGCAAGACGACGCCGATCAAGTTGTCGGCGAAGATGGATCTCGACGCCACGGCGGAGCGCGCGCACCTCTTCGAGCACGTCTGGAGGCAGACGCTGGAGAAGTTCTACATCGCGACTCTGCACGGGGTCGACTGGGCCGGTCTGAAGGCGACGTACGGGCGCTTCCTGCCGTCGATCGACAACGACCGCGACTTCGCCGACCTGGTCTCCGAGATGCAGGGCGAGCTCAACGCCTCGCACACCGGCGGCCGCTTCCGCCCGACGCGCCCGGATGCCGACGCCACCGCGGCGCTGGGGATCTTCCCCGACCCGGCGTACACGGGGGCCGGCGTGCGCATCCTCGAGATCGTCGACGGCTCACCCCTGCAGCAGGACGGCACGCGCATCCACGGCGGCACGGTGATCGAGTCGATGGACGGCCATCCGATCGCCGCCGGCGCCGACTGGTACGGCCTGCTGAACCAGAAGGCCGGCGTGCCCGTGCGCCTGGCGCTCCTCGACCCCGCGAAGGGGGCCCGCTGGGAGGAGACGGTCAAGCCGATTTCATGGTCCGACCAGCAGCGGCTCCTGTACGAGCGCTGGGTGCGCTCGCGCCGCGCCGCGGTCGCGCGCCTGTCGGGCGGACGGCTCGGCTACGCCCACATCCGCGGCATGAACGACGGCGCCTACCGCGAGATCTATGAGGAGATCTTCGGCCGCGAGGTGGACAAGGAGGGCATCGTCCTCGACACCCGCTTCAACGGCGGCGGCAACCTGGTCGAGCCGCTCACCGTGTTCCTGTCGGGCTCGGTCTACTACCGCGCGGTGCCGCGCGGCCGGCAGATCGGCGTCGAGCCCGGCCAGCGCTGGACGAAGCCCTCGATCGTGGTGATGAACGAGGGGAACTACTCCGACGCGCACTGCTTCCCGACCGCCTACAAGGCGCTCAGCATCGGCGACACCGTCGGCATGCAGGTCCCCGGCACCTGCACCTCCGTCTGGTGGGAGCGCTTGCAGAACCGCGACCTCGTCTTCGGCATCCCCGAGGTCGGCTATCTCGACGGCAAGGGCAAGCTGACCGAGAACCAGCATCTCGATCCCGACTACATGGTGGACAACGATCCCGCCTTCGAGGCCGCCGGCCGCGACCAGCAGCTCGAAAAGGCGGTCGAGGTCCTGCTCGCGAAGCTGCCGCCACGCGCCCCCGGAAGCGCGGCTTCGAAGCCCTAGTCGTTGCGGGCTAGAGGGACTTCTCGAAGATGTCGAGTCCGCGCTCGGCGGTTTCGGGTGTGATGGTCAGGGCCGGGAAGAGCATGAGGACGTCTTCCTCGGCAGAGACGAGCAGGCCGCGTTTGCGGCAGGTGTCGCCGACCTCGGAGGCGTAGTCTTCGTCTTCCACCTCGATGCCGATGGCGAAGCCTTTGCCGCGGACGGTGGCTTTGCCTTTGAAGGTCATCTGGGAGAGCCGGGTGAGGAAGTATTCGCCGAGTTGAGTGGCGTTCTTGAGAAGCCTGTTCCGGTGGCGCGTCAGATAGCGGAGGTTGGCCAGGGCAACGGCGACGGCGCGCGGGTGCCAGCCGTAAGTGGAATAGAGGCCGAAGTCTTCCTTGATGGCGTTCGCGATCCTGGACGTGGTGATCACGGCGCCCAGGCCGCCGTAGCCTCCGGTGATGGCCTTGGACATGCACAGCACATCGGGCTCGAGATCGAAGTGCTCGCAGGCGAAGAGCTTTCCGGTCCGGCCGAAACCCGTGGCGACTTCATCGGCGATGAAGAGCGTGCCGTAGCGGGTGCAGAGCTTGCGGACGCCGCGGACGAACTCGTCCTCGGGAACGACGGCTCCGAGGTTGCAGAGGATCGGCTCCATGATGAAGGCGGCCACGTCGCGCTTCTTCAGCGGCGTCTCGACCTTGCCAAGCGCCTTGTGGTCCAGCGGCGGCTCGATCTTGTGACACTTGGGCAGGAGGTTCTTGAACGTTTCGCGGTTGTCGGATGCGCCGATGCTCAGGGCGGCGATGGAGTTGCCGTGGTAGCTGTCCTCGATGGACACGAACGTGCCGCGGCGGTGTAGACCATGGCAATCTGCAGCGCGCCGTCGATCGATTCGATGCCGCCGGTGGTGCGGTAGGAGACGGCGAGCTTCCCGGGCGTCATGCGGGCGAGCATTTCGGCGATCTGGGCCCAGGGGCGATAGAGGTAGTTGGGATGAACGTATTCGGGGCCGTCGAACTTCCGCGCCGCCGCGCGGATCTCGGTGTTCCCCCAGCCCAGGTTGCCGACGCACCAGCCCATCATGAAGTCGATGTACTTGCGGCCGCGGGCGTCGGTGAGAGAGCTGTCAGCGGAGTCGCCGACGATGACGTCCTCGGGTTCGCCCTCGCGGCCGAAGTACCTCTTGTCGAGTTGACGGAAGTTCATGACCGGACTGCGTCCCCCTATCGGCTTCCAAGTGATGCGTTCCTCCACGGTATAACGCATCGGCGGCGCCGGCCAGCAGCACGATCTTGGACGGACGGGTCGGCGGGGCCTGCCCGCTCCTGCCTAGAACATCGTGTTGGAGTTGGCCGCGCTCTCGGGTACCTTTTGGAGGACGTCCCAGTGCTCGACGATCCTGCCCTGCGCGTCGAGCCGGAAGATGTCGATGCCCGCCCACGGGCCGTCGCCGGGCCACTCCTGGGAGCAGTGCAGCACCACGTAATCGCCTTCGGCGGGATTGTGCTGGATGTACTGCGCCCCGACGTAGCGCTCGACCGCCGCCGCCGGCTGACACTGGTTGAACATCAAATCGTAGAACTCCCGTACCGTGCGCTTGTTGCGCTCGAGTCGCTCGTCCATGAGCCGACCTCACTTCTTCGCGGGAAGGCTGTTCCAGATATCGCGGTGCAGCTTCCAGGATCCATCGAGCTGCCGCTTCCAGATCACCACGAACTTGGCCGCCGCCTTCGTCGGCTCCTTCCCCGCGGGCTGAATCGTCAGGGTGACCTTCCCTGCTTCGTAGGCGACGTCGCCGCTCCGGCCCACATCCTCCGTCGTCAGCACCGCGCTCTGAACCCCGCTCTCCCTCGTCGCCTTCCAGAACTCTCCAATGGCTTCGTTGCCGCGGATCATCTCGCTATCCGGCGGAAACACGATCGCGTCGGGCGTATACATCGCGGCCAGGGCGTTGCCGTCGCCGCGTGCGAAGGCCTCGCTGAATCTGGCGTTCGCCACATCGATGGCAGCTCGCGCTTCACGCACGCCCTCGTTCTTGCTTTCCGATCCTGCGTAAGCACTCGACAGGACCGCAGCGATCAACGCGCAAAGGACAGCCCCTCTTCTCGACATCATGCGCACCTCCGTCCTTACAGCTTCATGCGCTCGTCAGGCGCCGTAGCGACACGAACCCGAGCCATGAACCCATGAAGAAGATGAACCACACCGGCACTGCCACGACAGCATGAAATTGAAAGGCGAGCCATGGCCCACCGAAGGTGAAATGCTCGCCCCACGGGAAAGTGTACGGTATCGATACTGGAGAGGCCGACCAGTGGAGTAGATCTTCGATCCAGAGTTGGAGCCAGTCGGTCACACCCCTTGACAGGAGCCAGTACCCGGATATGAACGCCCCGAGTGCGTGCGGTTGGTCGGGCCACCAGCACCATGGGGCGAGCGTCGTGGCGATGGCGTTGGCGACCGAGAGGGCAGAGCTCACAGCAGCCGCTTTACCCACACCCGGCAGCGTGAAGGTGAACGCGACGACGTGCCATATGAAGAAGGCCAGAAGGATCCCGAGCAGACCAACCAAGGCGACTGCCTGTGATGGCGTGAAGATGACAAGAGATTGCGCGGCGCGCGGAAGGTAGGACAAAGGCAACAACAAGAACGTAGAGATTAGGACCGCGGCGATCTGGCGAGCCCGGCCAGCCCAGTGAACCCCCGAGACGATCGGCGTGGCGTCAGTCCGCCTCACGTTTCTCTCCGCTCTTGACTTGGTCTCCGAGAGACCAGGTTGAGCCGTCTGCGAAACGCACGTCCGTAACGGCGACTTCCGTTGCGACCGCGTGGCCGCAGCTCGCTAGCGAACGAGCTGCGACGCCATCAACAGGGCTTGCCGGAACACTGACCGACGCTGACTCACCTGGCGCAATGTTCAGGTTGTCGCGCGACACGGTCGGCCACCCGGGCTTGTAATGCGGGGTGCAGGCTGAGCCGGCGAAGATCAAGCGGATTCCGCGAATTGGCCTGCTGGACCTGCTGACAATAACAATGGCGTCCTGCTTGCCCGAACGAACCACTTCGCGGATGACCGCTGGTTGCGATTTCAGGGTGGGAAAGCTGAAATCGCCCTGAGCGAAGGCCCCGCGGCCAATTGCCAGGCAGACGGAGATGGCAATGGTGAATCGCCGCCACGCGTCCCCTCCCGAACCCCTCATCGTCACTCGTCGAGACTCACCTGCAACCGCGCTCACGATAGTTCAAATTCACGACGGACCCGAGCACCAATCGGTTCTCATAGCCAGACATGTGCCCATAGCCCAGTAACGCTCCACGGCCCCCTGCTGGATTGCGAAGGATGACGGGGCCAGGAACATGCTCGAAGCGGCCGGTCACGGTCGCAACGATGTCATACCGTCTGAAATCCATGCGGCCGCTGCCGGGCGGGCACGTGCACGTCTGCTTCAGCAGGCTTTCCAGCATCGTCAGGTTTCTGTTTCGCTTCGGGACCAGCTCGGCTCGCTTTCTCCACGGTTGCCATGCGACCGCCAGGTCTTCGCCCTTCAGGTACCGTTCCGTGTCGGAAGCCGACGACACGGATGCGAACTCCGTCCACTCGCGCGACTGCGCATAGCGATCGCTACCGAAAGTCGTGCTGACCGATGGACCGGCATCGCCGTCAGGCCAATCGACCCACAGGCGGAGCGTCGGACACTCAGCATCACGAATCACGGACTGCTCGAACCCGGTTTCGATCGCGCCGCACACCTTGACGATCGTTCCGTCGAACGAAGCCGCACTTAAGGCCAAAGCACACGGTGTCAGGTCGTCGGAGTTCGGACGATGGGCCGCCGCCTGGAACGGAGTGAGCGTCAGTGCAAGGGCGGCGATGATCGCCTGCGTCCCGCGGGCCGGCAGCTTCATGAGGTCATTACCTGGCGAGCTCGCCAGCGTTGCAGGACCGCGCCATAGGTGTTGAACGCAGCGCAGCACGCGGCTGCGGCGAGGGCAACGTTTCGCGCGAGGAGCAGGAGTCCCTGGTTCATGAGAACCCCTTTGTTGCTTGGCCAGTCGATGCTGACCTGTAACCTCGGCCGCAACTCCGCCTGCTCAGGTATCGTTCGCTTGACCCGGACAGAGAGCTCATAGGGGGCTCCAGGTTCAGCACGAAATGTTCCGATGACCCTCGCGCGGGTTGTCGATCCGGAACTGTGGTTCCACGGGTAAGTGTCCCTGGTGCCGGTTGCCTCGACGGCACCGTTGCGTTGAATGGACCAGTCGATGTCCAACTCGCTCGATTCGGCACCACGCGCGCCGAGAATCTGGTCGAGCCGCGCCTCCGGAAGTGCGCGCGCGACCTCGACCCGGATGTCGTAGCGCGACGATCGGTCAACCGTGAAAGTGCGATGAACGGTCGTCGACTGCACAAGCGTCAGAGGGACGTCAAGAGGCGCCCGCCGGATTTCGTGACGCCAGAGATACGCGGTCATAACCAAGGCAAGGGATCCCAGCACCACGCCAGTCCAGGTTGAACCGCGAGATACCCTCATTCCATCCTCCGTGGCCGGGCCGTCGGTGCTAATAGACAACACTCACATCGCGCCACCCAAGAATGGTTCCGTCGTGGGCATTGACCGAATAGTCGACCCAGTGTGGCTCCCCGCTGGTCAGGGTTCGGCTCACCTCGATACGCCACAGCAGGATATCGAGATCTGCGTCGTAGCGGAGTGTTGAGCTGACGATCTCCTGGCCCGTGTCGCCCAACACGGCTTCAGCCTCGGCACGGCTCAAGAGATGAATCTTGGAAGGCTCCCGGGCCATATCCGGGAGGCCGATGACGCTGAGAGGGTCACCACTCTTATCAAGCCAGACGCCTGCGCAATATTCTCGATCGACGTAGTTGCCACAGTCGCTCATGTCGTCGACCACAGGCAGACCAATGAAGACGGCATACGCGATGCCAGGAGGTTCGCCTGGATCACGCGGACCCTCTGGAGCATCCCGGTTCTTCAGGGACCACACCTCGCGAATGCGCAGGGTCCCGGCCACTTGTTGACCAACACGGTTCAGTAGGTATTCGTTCAACCGGCTCCGTACATGCGCCGGCAACGCCTGGTCCCCTGAGGCCACCTGAAGCCCTGCCGGAGCCCCCGTAAACGAGCGAGGCAGCCTGCAGGTCGTCGTGCCACGGACCTCCGACGGAGGCCGCAGGCGTTCGCCTGCGCATCCGGAAGTGGCGACTCCAAAGGCAATGATGAGTGCGACTCTCGTTCTCATGGGTCTCACACAACTGCACGCGATAGTCAGGCGACGTCTCTCCCTAGTTGCGCCGACTTCTTCGTGGTCGCTATGATTCAGCTTCACACTGCACGGAGTACGCCCCGCAGCACCTCAGGAGGTGGAGCATGAACCGCCACGAGCAGGACGGCTTTTGAGCGGAGCAGCAAACGAAGGAAGGGCTGCATGATCAAGGTCAGAAACCGCGCCGCGGCGCGGTGGCCGGAGAACTGGGACGTCCTCGGTCCCCAGGCGGCCCTGCCTAACGTCGCGCTTCAGCCGGGAGGCGTCATCATGACGGCGGGCCTTGTTGGCTGCAAGCGCTTTGTGGCGACTGTGTCAGAGCAGATCCATGACGTACGAGCATGGCGTGACCGCAGCGATCTTGCCTCCTGTGCTGTCAGCAATGGTGCCGTGCATGATTCCTAGACACCTGGTTGGGCCAGTGCTCGTGGTCATAGCTCCGACCACGATGTAGCCGAGATCAAACACAGGGCCGCCGCTGTACCCACCAACAGAGGGATGTTCCAGAACGAAGAAATCGCAAGGCGTCTTCGTGTCAAAGCGCGCTAGGGTGATCAGACCAGAGGTTGCATGAGATCTGAAGGTGAACGGGCTGAAGTGACCTACTGCGCCTAGACCATGCGGAAAGCCGACGGCTGTAAGGTAGGCATCTCGTGAGGGAGGTGACGTGGCGAACTCCAGCTGGCTCGTGGGAAAGAAGCGACCCGACAGGTGAGGAACCAGTGTCTTGTCAGGCACGACCGGGAGTACAGATAGGTCGGCGATTGGATGGTGCTTCCAGGCGAGGGAGGGATTGAAGAATGGGAGCGGAAACGACTGTCCCTTGCTGGCGGCGTCGCTGATTACTACCAGTGTGGAATTAGTGCAGGACTTTGCAACGTGGTTTGCTGTGAGGATGTATGGGTTCTTGTTGTCCTCGATGATGAAGATGGCGGTGCCGACTTCCTCGCCTCCGGACGGGAGGGGTGTTCGGA
>DASYQE010000114.1:0-3227 GCA_036005805.1 Candidatus Polarisedimenticolia bacterium
GTCGCGATCCGCCCGTCGTGCATGTACGGCGCGGTCAGCGCGATGTTCCTCAGGGTCGGGACCTTGAAGAGGCCGCCGTCGCGCCGGCGGCCCGTCGCCCGCGCCAGCCCGGCATCGACGACGCCGGGGCCGCGGCGCTCCGACGCTTCGAGCAGGCCGTTGTCCACGAAGCGCGGCTTCATCGGACGCTCGAGCAGACCGTAGTCGAAGGCTCCCGAGAACAGCAGCCCGCCGTGACAGCGCGAGCAGCCGGGGCGGTCGGCAAAGAAGAGGCGCAGGCCGCGCCAGGCGCTTTCCGGGAGCGCATCCATCTTCCCCTGGTACACCAGGCGGTCGTAGGGCGAGTTCCCCGACACGAGCGTGCGCTCGAACGACGCCAGCGCGCGTGTCAGGTTGTCGATCGTGACGGGGGACGAGTCTTCCGGGAAAGCCGCCGCGAACAGGGCCGCGACCTCCGCATCGGACCGCAGCCGCTCTTCGAGCTCCGCTTCACGGCCGCCGAACCCCATCTCGACCGGGTCGGTCCCGAACAGCGGAATCCGCGCCTGGTCCTCAAGGCGCGTCATTTTCGGATCGGCCCAGGTCAGGGACGACGCGTAGGCGACGTTGGCGAGCGACGGGGCGCTGCGGCGGTGCTCGGCGCCGGTGGAGCCTTTGGCGCGCGCCCGGCCGTCGGTGAAGGCGAGCGCCGGCCGGTGGCAGTCCGCGCACGCCTGCGTGCCGTTCAGCGACAACCGGCGGTCGTGGAAGAGCCGGCGCCCGAGGGCCACTTTGGCCGCCGACATCGGATTGTCGGCCGGCACCCGCGGCTCGGGAAATCCCGGAGGCAGGCGCCACTCCCACGCTGCGGGAGCCGGCGCCGCCGCGCACAGAACGCCAACGGCGGCCGCGGCCGCGAGGAAAAGAAAAGAGGAGAAGCGGACCGTCAGGAGACGGCCGGCTCCTTCACCAGTGCGCATCCTTCGGGGGCAGCAGCGCGCTCGTCTTCGCGGCGATTTCCTGGCGCGATTCGAGCCACTTCGACAGGTCTTCGACCGCGGCGGGATCGACGCCGGCGGGATCCTTCTTCCGATCGGCGACCCACTTCGTCATGGCGTTCGCCAGCGTGTCGGCGTTCGGGCGGTCGGTCGCGAACAGCGTGATGTAGTCCGCCTTCGCCTCCTCGACCTTGTTCAGCGCGAGGTACGCCTCACCGCGGTACTCGATGGCCGGCGTGAATCCTGGCTTGAGCTGCAGCGCGTGAGCGTAAGCGCCGAGCGAGCCGTTGAAGTCCCCCTGCTTGCGCAACACGTAACCGAGGGCGCCGTAGGCCTGGTAGTGCGAGGAATCGAGCTTCACCGCCCACTCGTAGTCCTCCCGCGCGTTCTGCCAGGCCTTCTGCGCCGAGTTCATCGCCTTGGCGCGCTTCTTCTCGTCGGTCGCGGCGACCGCCTCCTTCTCCGCGTCGTCCCCCTTGGCCTGCTGCTTGAGGCCGTGGTTGTAGCGCGTCGCCGCCTGCTGCGCCGGCGTCATGGTCGGACCGGTCTGGCCCATGCTGCTGCCGCCGCTGGGCATCGGAGACGGGCCGCTGCCCGAGGCGAAGACCGCTCCGACGGCGGCGAGCGCCAGCACCGGCAACGACAGGGAGAAGGCGAAGCGACGGGACGAGGGGATTGGGCGATTCGGATTCACGGGACCTCCTGCATCGGCGCGGCGGCCCCGCACCCTCCCGGCCCCGCGCCCGCGCCCGGAGCCTAGCACGGTGCAGAGTTTCCGGAAACGTCGCGTCCCCGGAAACTCCGTATCCCTGGGCACCCCGCGTCCCGAAACAGTCGCCGGCCGCCCGCTCGGACCTGAGCGGACGGCCGGCCCCTGGCCCGGCCGGGGAGCGCCGGGGGTTCGGAGGGAGGACGCGGGGTTCGGTTCTGCGGCTTGTCAGTTTTGAGGCTGGTCCGTGGGGTTCTGCTCTTCGGGCAGCGGCTGCGAGGCGATGCGCTCGCGCAGCAGCGGCTCGATGCGGGCGAGGCTGGAGCTCGCCTTGCCCTCGGAGTCGCCCGCCTGCAGGGCGGCGCGGAACTCCTCGGCGGCCTTGTGCACGTCGCCTTGGCGCTCGTAGGCCACCCCGAGGTTGTTGCGGACGTACGCCACCTGGGGCAGTCGGTCGCGCGCCGCCTCGAGGAGCGGCACCGCCTCCTCCGTCTGACCGCGGCGCAGCAGCAGGTACCCCAGCGTGTTGGCGATGTAGCCGTTGTCGGGCGAGAGGCTGCGCGCCTGCTGGAGCGTCACCACCGCCTCGTCGCCGCGGTTCAGGCCGTCGAGCGCCCGGCCGCGCTGGTGCAGCGCGTCGGACGACCGGCCGTCGATGGACACCGCCTTGTCGGCCGCTTCGAGCGCGGAGTCGAACTCCTTCCGGTCGAGACGGACGCGCGCCAGGTTGATCCAGGTCTTGATCGACTGGTCGTTGAGCGTGGTCGAGCGGACCATCTCGCCTTCCGCCTCGTCGAGCTGGCCCGACTTCCACAGGGCCAGACCGAAGAGGTAGTGGGCGTACGGGTCGTCCTGGCGGGAGTCGACAGCGATGCGCAGCTGCGACGACGCCGTGGCGAAGTCACCCGACTGGTACGACTGCACGCCTTCCTTCCAGGCGGTCTTCGGATCGATCGATTCCGCCGGCGTCACCGGGGCCGGAGGGCCCTGGACCTCGGCGACCTGCGATTCGGTCGACGGGGTGGACGTGACGGACGGCTGGGTGTTCTCGGTGCGGCTCGACGAGGTCTCGACCGGCGTCTTCTTGTCGGTGCAGCCGGTGAGGGGGGCGGCGGCGAGGCCCAGTCCGAGAACGAGGGCGGCGGCACCGGTCGGGGCGTGATGCGTGCGCTTCATCATGGCTCTCTCTCCTGGCCCGGGTGAGTTCCCCGCTGCGGGGTGGCCGGGCTCGCGGGGCTGTAGAGCCAGCGACGTGCCATCGCCGCGTGCCCGGGAATCGGCTTCAGGAGCCCGTTTCGGACGAGGCGGGTGTGGAAGGCGGGCGACGGCGCGGGCCGTCCCGGCCCGTTGCGTGTGCGCCGGGACACGCCGGGCTGGCGTCGTCGCCGGCGAACCGGAAAGGACCCGGAATCCAGCGCCCACGGCGGTGCGCGATCCACACGAGGAGGGCGCAGATCAGCACCATCACGAAGATATTGAGAATCGAATCCTCGGGTCCGAACGAGCCTCCCGTCCAGAGCGTCGATTCCCGCACCGTCGTC
>DASYQE010000115.1:0-7326 GCA_036005805.1 Candidatus Polarisedimenticolia bacterium
TCGTCGGCATCTGGGACTACCCGACCCTCATCGACGGCGGCGTGGTGACCGTGCCGCGCGGCGGTTTCTTCAACCTCGAGGGCCAGTGGGACGTCGAGAACAAGGGGACGCCTCCCGACATCGAAATCGAGGTCACGCCGAAGGACGTCGCCGCCGGGCGCGACCCGCAGCTCGAGCGCGCGGTCGCCGAGGCGCTCAAGAGCCTCGAGGCCAACCCCACGAAGCTGTTGCGCGAGCCGGCCGCTCCGCAGCGCGTCCCTCGCTGAGCCCCGGCCCATGGGTGGCGAGGCGGGCGGCGGGCGGGCGCGCGTCCTCTTCCTGAACCCGTTCCACGGGGGCTCGCACCGGGCCTTCGCGGAAGGCTGGGCGAAGCACTCGCGGCACGAGCTCACGCTCCGGACGCTCCCCGCCCGCTTCTGGAAGTGGCGGATGCGCGGGGCGGCCCTGCACTTCGCGCGCCAGGTCACCGGGCCTTCGGCGTACGACGCGCTCGTGGTCACGGACCTCATGAGCCTGTCGGACCTGAAGGCGCTCTGGGGCGAAGCCTTCCCGCCGGCGCTGGCGTACTTCCACGAGAACCAGCTGTCGTATCCCTTGCCGCCGGGCGAGGCGATCGATTACCAGTTCGGCTTCACCGACATCACCACGTGCCTGGCGGCCCGGCGGGTGCTGTTCAACTCGCGCTTCCAGCACGACGCCTTCTTCGAGCGGCTTCCGGGGTTCCTCGGGATGATGCCGGAGTTCCAGCCGCGCTGGACGATCGAGGCGATCCGCGCCCGTGCCGGCGTCCTGCACCCGGGCGTCGATTTCGGCACCGGGCCCGACGCGCCAGAGCCGCGCGGCGGCGACGCCGGCGCGCCGCTGATCATCTGGAACCATCGGTGGGAGTTCGACAAGAACCCGGCCGCTTTCTTCGCGGCGCTCGACGCGGCCCTGGCGCGCGGCCGGGACTTCCGGCTGGCGCTGCTCGGCGAGAACTTCCAGGTGGTGCCGAAGGAGTTCGAGGCCGCGCGCGACCGCTACGGGGCCCGCGTCGTGCACTACGGCCATGTCGAGAGCCGCGCCGCCTACCTGGACTGGCTCCGGCGCGGCGACATCGTCGTCAGCACCGCCGACCAGGAGAACTTCGGCATGGCGGTGGTGGAGGCGATCGCGTCGGGCTGCTTGCCGCTCCTGCCGAGGCGGCTGGCCTATCCGGAGGTTCTTCCGGAGGAGTTTCACGCCGCGTGCCTCTATTCGGACGCGGCGGATCTGAGCGCGCGCCTCGAGGCCCTGCTCGGCGGCGGGGCACGCGGCGAGGCTGCCGATCGCCTGCGCGGCGCCCTGGCGGCGGCGATGCGGCGTCACGACTGGTCGCACGCGACTGTCCCGTTCGACCGCGAGATCGACCTGCTCCTGACTTCGACCGAGGCCATCCTCCGATAGGCGGCGCGCCCGATCTACGGATCACGAGTCCTGCCGCCCTGCGCGTCGGAAACGCTCCAGTCAGGAAGGTTACGCGGCCGCGTGAGGACCGCGGGCCCGCGTGGCATTTCGCTTGCTTTTCACCGGGCCTGAAAGGAGCAGACGATGACTCCACGAATCATGCGAATGCTGGGGCCCGCGGCCTTCCTCGCCGCGGTCGCCCTGGGATGCGCCGACCGGCCGGCCGATCACCGCGCCGCACAGCGTGAAGCGCCGGTGAACCGCGCCGACGACGACGCGAAGCTCACCGATGCCTCGACCACGATGCGGATCGAGACGACCTACATGTTCAACCCGCACCTGAGCGCCAGCGACATCGACGTCCACACGGACCATGGCGTCGTGACGCTCAGCGGGGCGGTTCCGAGCGATGTGCACCGCGACCTCGCCGTGTCGATCGCCAAGAGCGCCGACGGCGTGCGCGACGTCCACGACCGCCTCGAAGTCAGGAAGGAAGGGGACAAGGGCGCCCCGCCGCCCGAGCACCGTGCCGCCACGACGGGGCCCAGCCGCTCCTTCGGCCAGGCGGTGAAGGACGCCACGATCACGGCGTCGGTCAAGATGCATCTGGCCACCGGCAAGGGCGTCGCCGCCCACAACATCAACGTGGATACCCGTCAGGGCAACGTGACGCTGACGGGGCAGGTCACCTCCGAAGCGGAGCGCCAGCTCGCCGTGCGCATCGCCCGCGACACCGAGGGCGTGCGCGAGGTGACCAACGAGCTCAAGGTGAGTCGCGGCTGAAGACGCCGCACTGACTCGCTGACGGGATGATCCATCCCGCCTGACAGACAGATCCGAAGGTTTACGGACAGCAGGGCCGTCCGGAGATCCCTGACGAAAATCTCTTTCGATGGTTCAACGCCGCGATCGCAGTCGCGCAAGTTGCTGCGATCGCGGCGTTTGTTTTCCAGCTCGCCGCTCGAGCCGGCGTTGGCATCGTCGTTGCTCTGCGGGGCTCCCCGAAGTTCGCTCGATCGTTTCGACAAAGAAATCCGATCGGTGACTCGAGACAGCGATGACGGACTCCATTCACCTCTCTTCAGACCCAACGGCCGCATCCCTTCGGGGGATCGGCCCATCCCAGGCCGTGGCATCCGACGATTCCGCGCCGCAGCGCGGGATCGTTGCGGCCGCCTGATCGCCGCGTCCGGCGGCCGCGCCGGCTGTGGGGCGCATGCAGTGTCTCCGTCCTCGCGCTCCTGGTGTCGTGGAACCCCGTCACGACGACCTGCAAGGGCCGGACGCTGTACAGCCCGATCGATCACTACGAGCTGGCGATCTTCGAGATGCGGCCCATCGGGCTCAGCGGCGAGAACATCCTCTACCTGCGCTCCCTCAGCCGCTCGACGACCACGACGAACACGGACGTCGATCCGCCTGTCGGCGGCGTGGTCGGCTGGGACGGCATGTGGTCGGGCACCTGGACGCTCCAGAACCCTCCCGTGATTGCCGTGACGAAGACCGGAAGCCGCAGCGGGCAGCCCTGTCCCTAGTCGAGTCGCCGGCGGATGGCGGTGAGCCGCTGCGGATCGCGTCGCGTTGACTCACGGGCGTGGGAAGCGTGCGGCCTGTCCATCCTGGTGCTGCTGGTTTCCTGGAGCCCCGTCACGACCAACTGTCGTGGCGGCGCCATGCTCACGCCGATCGATCACTACGAGCTGAAGATCTTCGAGATGCGGGTCATCGGGATGAGCGGCGACAACCCGATCTACCTGCGTTCGTTCAGCCGCTCGACGACCACGACGAGCGCCGACGTGGACCCGCCGGTCGGCGGCGTCGTCGGCTGGGACAACATGTGGTCGGGCACCTGGACCATCCAGAACCCTCCCGTCATCGCGGTGTCGATGGCGGGGAACCGCAGCGGTGAGCCCTGTCCTTAGCGGGGGCGGGTGGCGGAGAGGGTGGGATTCGAACCCACGTGGGGATTGCTCCCCAACCCGCTTTCGAGGCGGGCCCGTTGCGACCACTTCGGTACCTCTCCGGAGGCGCGATTCTATCGCATACTGGCGGCCGTCCCGGCGGGGAAGGTCGCCAGGCGTATCCCCCGTCCGGACAGGGAGGTGGCCATGCGCATCCTGGTGGCGTACGACGGATCCCCTTCGGCGGATCTCGCGGTCGAGGAGGTGGCGCGGCGTCCCTGGCCGGCCGGCAGCGCCGTGAGGCTCATCGGCGTGCAGGAAGACGCCACGCCGGTGCCGGCCGAAGTGGGCATCGACGTCTATGGGCCGGTCCTGGAGAAGCTGCGGCTGTCGCAGCGCCAGGCGCTCGAGGCGGGACTGCAGAAGGCGGTTGGTCGCTTCTCCGGGCGAGCCGATCTCCAGGCCGACGTCGTGTTGCGTGAGGGAGCGGTGGTGCGGACGCTCCTCGAGGCCATCCGCGAGTTCCACGCCGATCTCGTGGTCGCCGGGTCGCACGGGGCGAAGGGATTCGAGCGCCTCGTCCTCGGCAGCGTCAGCCACGCCCTCGTGACCCACGCCCCCTGCCACGTCGAGATCATCAAGCGGCCGCCGGTCGCCTAGTTACCGGTGCTTCCAGGCGGGCGGGCGCTTGTCGAGGAAGGCCTGAAGCCCTTCGCGGGCATCGCGCGTCCTGAGAAGACGCTCCAAGTAAATGGATTCCACCGCGCGCAGGGCCGGTTCGAGCGGGCCTTCCGCGCCGCGGAGCATCGCCCGGCGCGCCAGGGCGACCGCGGTTCCCGAAAGTGATGCGACGCGGCGGGCGCGGAGATTGACCGCGGCGTCGAGGTCGACCGATGGGACGACCTCGCCCACGAATCCGAGACGCAGAGCCTTCTCCGCCGGGAGAGCCTCTCCCCAGAGAATGGCCTCGGCGGCGGCGCGCCGCCCGGCCATCCGGGGCAACAGGGTCGCTGCCAGCGGCGGGAAGACCCCGAGCCCGATTTCCGGCAGGCCGAGGCGCGCCGAGTACGAAGCGATCGCCACGTCGCAGCACAGGACGACTTCGAGTCCGCCGCCGAGCGCGTCCCCCTGGACGCGCGCGACCGTCGGGCGCGGGAAGGCCAGCAGGGCGCGGCAGACGGCGTGGAAGGCGCGCAGGCTCCGCAAGGCCTTCGGCGGCAGGTGCTCGCCGATGTGGACGCCGGCGCTGAACGACCGCCCTTCGGCGGCCACGATGAGCACGCCGACGTCGGCGCGCCCGGCGAGACCGCGCAGCGCCGCCGCGATCCCGCGGCAGGTCGCGATGTCGAGGATGTTGAGCGGAGGCCGGCGCAGCGTCAGGCGCGCGACCCGGTCACGCACCGCGATGTCGAACCCGGCTCCGGTCCCGGCCGAGGGTCGTTTCGGATGTCGCGTCATGGTCGCGGATGTTATCCCGCTCTGTGGCAGGATGGCCTCGAGATGAGCGAACAGAAGCCGTCTCCGGAACGGCTCGCCGTCCACCAGGCGGCCGACCTCATCCACGAGTCGTTCGCGGACTGGCGCGACCGCTTCGGAGCACTGACGCGCACCGCGCGGCGCCACTTCGAGCGCCGTGACTGGCAGGCGATGCAGCGCGACTCGGCGCGCCGGCTCGACCTGCACGGGGAAGGGGTCGGGGAGGCGATCGCCCTGCTCGCGCCCGTCCTCAAGGAGCGGCTGGAGGACTGGGTGCTGTGGGGGGCCGTCCGCGATGCCTACGCGGCCCGCATCCGCGACCGGCATGACGCCGCGCTGGCGGAGACCTTCTTCAACTCGATCGTCCGGCAGCTCTTCCGCACCGTCGGCGTCGACCCGCGCGTCGAGTTCGTCGGGCCGCCCGAGGCCGCAGCGGGGCCGGCCGCCGGGGCCGGCGTGACCATCACCTTCCGGCGCGAGGGGACCGACGCCGGCTCGATCGACCGGCTGGTGCGCGCGCTTCTGCGGCACTACGAGTTCGTCACCGGCTGGGACGATTTCGACGGCGACGCGGCGCGCATCGCGGCGCGTCTCGTGGAGGACCCGGCGACCGCCCGGCTCGAGGCCATCGACATGGCGCTGCCGGTCTTCTTCCGCGGCAAGGGAGCCTATCTCGTCGGCCGCGCGCGCACGCCCGCGGGCATCGTGCCGGTCCTGCTCGCGCTCGCCAACCCCGAAGGCAAGGTCGTGGCGGACGCGCTCCTGCTCACCGAGGACGAGGTGAGCATCGTCTTCTCCTTCGCCCGGTCGTACTTCTTCGTGGAGATGGATCGGCCGCGCGATCTCGTGGAGTTCCTGTCCGCCATCATGCCGCGCAAGCCCCTCGCCGAGCTGTACAACGCCGTCGGCTGCGACAAGCACGGCAAGACCATGCTCTACCGCACGCTGCTGCACCATCTCGAGACGAGCGACGATCGCTTCATCATCGCGCCGGGGCAGCGGGGGATGGTGATGTCGGTGTTCGCGCTGCAGGGGCTCGACATCGTCTTCAAGGTGATCCGCGACCAGTTCGCGCTGCCGAAGACGGTGACGCACGACGAAGTGCGCGCCCGGTACCGGCTGGTCTTCCGGCACGACCGCGCCGGGCGCCTCGTGGACGCGCAGGAGTTCGAGCACCTCACCTTCGACCGCGCCCGTTTCGAGCCGGATCTGCTGGCGATGCTGGCGGAACTCGCTCCTTCGACCGTCACCATGACGGCCGACCGCGTCGTCATCCGGCACCTCTACACCGAGCGCCGCCTGACTCCGCTCGACGTGTATCTGAAGACCGCGCCCGAGGAGAAGGCGCGCCTGGCCGTGCTCGACTACGGTCAGGTGCTGCGCGACCTCGCCGCCACCAACATCTTCCCCGGCGACATGCTGCCGAAGAACTTCGGCGTCACGCGGCACGGGCGGCTGATCTTCTACGACTACGACGAGCTGTCGCTGCTCTCCGACTGCCGCTTCCGTTACCTGCCACCACCTGCCGACGACTGGGAGGAAGGGGCGGCCGAGCCGGCGTTCCACGTCGGCGAGCGCGACATCTTCCCCGAGGAGTTCCGCGCCTTCCTCGGGTTCAAGGGGGCCGTCCTGCAGGAGTTCCTGAAGGAGCACGGGGCGCTGCTCGAACCGCGCTTCTGGACGGAGATGCAGGAGCGCCTGGCCCGCGGTGAGGTCGTGGACATCTATCCATACGGCGCCGCGCACCGCCTGCGCGGCTGAGTTAGACTCTGCGCGCACACCATCTCTCAGGAGCGCGCACCATGAGCGAGCAGCGTGGCGAGGTCATCGCCCTCAAGGATGGCCGCCTGCAGGTCCCGGACCACCCCGTCCTTCCCTTCATCGAAGGGGACGGGACGGGGCCCGACATCTGGCGCGCGTCCGTGCGCGTCCTCGACGCTTCGGTTTTGCAGGCCTACGGAGGCCGGCGCGCCATCGTCTGGAAGGAAGTGCTGGCCGGGCAGAAGGCGTACGACCAGACCGGCAACTGGCTGCCGGACGAGACGGTCGAGGCCTTCCGCTCGCACCTCGTCGGCATCAAGGGCCCGCTGACGACGCCGGTCGGCGGCGGCATCCGGTCGCTCAACGTGGCGCTGCGGCAGATCCTCGATCTCTACGTCTGCCTGCGGCCGGTGCGCTGGTTCAAGGGCGTCCCGTCGCCGGTGAAGCACCCCGAGAAGGTGAACATGGTCATCTTCCGGGAGAACACCGAGGACATCTACGCCGGCATCGAGTTCCAGGAAGGCAGCGCCGAGGTGAAGACGGTTCTCGCTTTCTTCAAGGAGAAGTTCCCGGCGCTGCACCGCAAGGTGCGCTTCCCCGAGACGACCGCGATCGGCCTCAAGCCGGTGTCGCGCGAGGGCAGCGAGCGGCTGATTCGCGCCGCCATCGAGTACGCCCTGCGCCACAAGCGCAGGAGCGTCACGCTCGTGCACAAGGGCAACATCATGAAGTTCACCGAGGGGGCGTTCCGCAACTGGGGCTA
>DASYQE010000116.1:0-10768 GCA_036005805.1 Candidatus Polarisedimenticolia bacterium
CCAGATTCTCGTCGGAGGCCTGCAGGGATCCGGCTGGGGGATCGACGACCTGGGCGTGACCGGACTGCAGACGAACGGAGCGTGCAGCACCGTGCCGGCGACCCCGTGCTCGATCAGCGGCGTCGCTCCGCAGAGCGGCGCCCAGGGATCGAACGTCAGCGTCACGGTGTCGGGCGCGCACTTCGCGACCGGCAGCAACGTGGTCTTCTCGCAGGACGGTCACGCCGACGACGGCGTCAGCGAAGGAACGGCCACGGTCAACGGCGCCGGCACGCAGGCGACGCTGTCGATCGCCATCGCCGGCGACGCTCCCGAGGGTCCGCGTGACGTGACCGTGCTCGCGCCGGGCGGCGGCTTCTGCGTCGCCCGCTCCGCCTTCACGGTCACCAGGGCGGGCTCGTCGGGCGGCTCGCGCCGCATCCCGTGCGACGACCCGTCCATTTCCCGCAAGGGAGGCTGGCACGCCATCGCCGACACGCGCAGCGGCTTCGGGCAGTACTGCCGCAACGTCGGCGCCAACAAGGGGAACTCCGCCGCCTTCCTGGAGGTCCCCATCCAGACCGCCAACGGCGGCACGGTCAGCATCGTCCATGCGCGCGGTCCGCGCGGCGGCGACGCGACCGCGACCACCGGGTCCGACAGCCGGACGATCGATTTCTTCCGGCCGGCGGCCGACCCGACGCATCCCGACAACTCCGGCCGTGACGACGTGACGTTCGGCTACAGCGAGACGTTCACCGTCCCGCCGGGCGGCGGCACGCTGCGCCTCGACGCGCGCAACGCCAGCGCCGATCCGCAGCGCGACATGGACTTCGTGGAAGGGTTCATCTTCACCGAGGCCCAGAGCCCGTCCGCCGCGGGGCGCTACCAGGAGACGGCGACGACGAGCACCGGGACCATCGCGCCCGGCGCCAGCGTCACCCGCACCCAGAACGTCACGACCGGCACGGTCCTGCTGACGGTGCTCGCCGACGCGCTCGCCGGGCAGGACCTGGCGCTGCGCGTCGTGAACCCGCTCGGGGTCGCGCTGCCGGCTCCCGATGACGCGATCACGCCCGACACGGCCCAGGTGCTCACGGTCGTGCCCGGCCGCTACACCTTCATCGTGACCAACAAGGGAACGACGGCGGCGCCGTACGCGCTCATCGTCGTCCCGACGGTCGACCTGGCGCGTGTTCCTTCGGTCGGAACCGGGACGGCGACAGTGGGTGTCACCACGCCCTAGCCCGGGCTGCCGGGGAGGGTGGGCGTCGCCCCGCTGGCCCGCCCACCCTCCGCCGGTTCATCGCAGGCGCGGACTCTCCCCCAGGGTCCGCGCCTGCTTCTTGTTTTTCAGGGTTGCGGTCGGGGCTTGGCGGCGGTGGCGGAGGTCTGGATGTCCTCGCCCTCGCCTTCCACGGGCGCGAACGGCCGGAACGACTCGCGCAGCTTCGCCCCGAGGACGTCGGCGGCCACCGCGTGGCCGACCTCGTTCCAGTGGTAGTCGCAGGAGAAGAAGTAGTCGCTGGCGTCCTTCGTCCGGGCCGCCATCTCCGGGAGCAGGTCGATGACGCGGAAGCCGTCCTTGAGCCCCTGCGCCTCGAGGTCCTTCGTCAGCGGCGGCGGCCCGTCCCGGACGTAGCGCAGGAAATCGGGCGGCGCCGGCAGCAGCACCACGATCACCGGCCGGCCCTGCGCCGCCGTGGCGAGCTGCGTCAGGCAATAGCGCAGCAGCAGGTACTCCTTGCGGCTGTAGTCGTAATAGAACGAGTGCACCGTCCCGGTCGGCGTCGCGAACGCGGGCGGATGGTCGAATCCCTCCCGCTCGCTCGACAGCGCGTACCACACCCACGCGAGGGCGTTGAAGGCCGCCGATTCGTGCCGCAGGAAGCGGCGCGTGTCGGATTCCTGCATGTCGGTGCGGTGATAGTCGGGGAACTTGCCGGTGAGATAGGGACGGTAGCGGTACATGTAGCCGGGGGAGTGGCGCGCCACCGCCAGGTCGAGATCGTAGAAGTCGTTCATCGGCAGGACGCCGATGAGCACGGCGTGGTGCTCGAAGCGGGGAGCGAACTCGCGATACGCCAGGAGCTCCTGGTACGGCCCGAAGTGCGACATCGCCAGGTTCATGAACTCGAGCCCGCTCGAAGCCTGCAGGAGGTCGGTGAGCCGGTGGTCCTGCTCCACGCCCCAGCCCTCGAGGTAGGAGTCCCCGAGGGCGAGGACTCGCGGGATCGTCTCGCGCGGCGTGTGTTCGACGTCGCGGGCGCCGAGGGAGTTCGTCCTGTAGCGGACATTGAAGCAGTGGCTGCGATGGGTGGCGGACATCCCGGGCCGGTGCCAGACGCCGAACAGAGGATTGCGTCCGTCCCAGAAGGCGTCGTCGTGGCCGAGCGGAGCCGGCACGTGGATGAGATCGAAGGCGGTGAGGACCCGGAGGCCGACTTCGAGCACCGCGACGGAACCGAGCAGACCGACCGTGACCGCGGCGAGCCGGATCGTGAAGCGTCGGCGTCCGGTTCCTGCGGGCGCAGCCTGGTCCTCCACCCGCCGGGCGGGCGCGGACCCGGATCGACGAAAGCCAAGGCGGAGCATCCCCCGAGCTCCCCGTAGGCGCGTCGCAACAGCAACGATGTTTGACTGCGTCGAGCGTTTTGTCGGCCCGGATCTCGGCGAAGAAACCCGGCCAACCCAGAGCAATTACCGCGATCGTAGCACGCGTCCCGGAAAGGTTGCGTAGAAAAGGCCCCCCGTCAAGGGATTTCCTCCACCCCGCCGAGAAGTTCCGTCCACCGCCTGGGCGCCTGGCCTCCCTTTGCAGCGCGAGAACGACCGCCTTCAGTCCTCGCGCAGCGCGGCTATTGGATCGACCCGCACGGCCCGGCGTGCAGGGATCGCGCACGCCAGCAGGGCGACCGAGCCGAGCAGCGCGACGACCGCAAGGAGGATCGCCGGGTCGTCCGGACGCACCTCGTAGAGCATCCCGGACAGCAGGCGCATCAGGGCGAAGGCGCCGGCGAGACCGGCCCCCATGCCGGCGGCGGCGAGCCGGGCGCCGCGCCTCAGCACCATCCCGACGACGGCGGCCGGGCGGGCGCCGAGGGCCAGGCGCACGGCGATCTCCTTGAAGCGCGACGACACCTCGAGCGACATCACCCCGTAGATCCCGGCGGCGGCGAGCAGGAGCGCCACCGCGGCGAAGGCGCCCAGGAGCCCGTTGGTCAGGCGGCGCTGGAACAGGCTCAGCCGCACCGTCGCCTCCATGCTCCGCAGTGCGAAGGGCGGGACCGACGGGTCCACCGTGCGCAGCGCCTGCTGGATGCCGGCGGCGGCGAGGTCCGGCTCGATTTCGGTGCGCGCCACGAGGCTCATGCGGCGCATCGGCTCCTGCAGGAACGGCAGGTACAGGTGCGGCTCGGCGCCGCGATCGAGGCGGTCGTCGCGCACCGGCCCGACCACGCCGACGATGGTCTTCCACGCCTCCGGGCGGTCGTCCCACGCGAAGCGGATGCGGCGGCCGACGGCGTCCTGGCCGGGCCAGGCCAGGCGCGCCAGCGTTTCGTCCACGATCGCCACCGGGGAGGCGCCGATGCGATCGGGCTCCTCGAAGTCGCGGCCGCGCAGCAGCGGCAGCCGCAGCGTCGAGAAGTATCCGGGGGTGGTGCGCTGGATGAGCGTCAGCGATCCTGCCGCGCCGTCCGCGCCGGCCTCTCGCCCCTCGCACACCGTCATGTCGGCGTCGAGGTCGCCGCCGAACGGCAGGCTCTGCGCCAGGGCGGCGTTTCGGACTCCCGGCTGCGCGCGCATCGCCTCGAGGACGCGGCTGTAGTAGCGCTCCGTCCCCGCCGTTTCCGCCCCCGTGACCGGGGCGTGAGGATTGGCGTAAGCGCCTGCCTGCCGCGGCGGCAGATCGAGGTTGAGCGTGACGAGGTGATCGGTCTCGAAGCCGGGGTCGACCGACAGCAGCCGGTCGAGGCTCTTGAGCATGAGCCCGGTCCCGGCGAGCAACAGCAGGGACAGGGCGAACTGCACGCCGACGAGACCGCCGTTCAGCCTCCGGCCGCGCGGCGCCGCCGTTGAACGCGCCGAGGCGCGATCGATCGCGGCCCCGTCGCGCCCGAGCCGCAGCGCCGGGACGAGACCGGCGACGATCGCCGCCAGGGCCCCGGCACAGAGCGCCACTCCGAAGACCACCGGGTCGAGGCGCACCTCCTCGAGGCGCGGGACGAACCCGGCCGGCAGGCGCCGGGCCATCCCGAGGATCGGCAGCGCCAGGAGCGATCCGCCGGCGCCGCCGAGAACGCCGAGGAGCAGCAGCTCGGTCAGCACCTGGCGGGCGATGCGCCCGCGCGTGGCGCCGAGGGCGAAGCGCACGGCGATCTCGCGGGCGCGGCCGCCCGATCGCGCCAGCACCAGGTTGGCGACGTTGGCGCAGACGATCAGCAGGACCAGCCCGACGGCGGCGAAGAGCAGCAGGAGCGGCGTACGCGTCGACGCCGTCAGGGCGTCCCGAAGGGGCCGCACCACCGTGTGCAGGTCGGCGCCGGCGGCAGGCGGAGCGTTGGCCCCGGCGAAGCCCGCATGCGCCGCGGCGCGCGCGCGCAAAAGGCCGGTCGTCTCCTTCTCCGCCGCGGCGGGGCCGGTTCCCGGCTTCAGCCGCGCCACGGCCAGGAGCATGAACGGTGAGGTGCGATCGGGCGCGATCTCGAGCGGCGTCCAGAGCCCCACCGACGAGTCGGGGAAGGTGAAGCCGCGCGGCATGACGCCGACGATCTCGGCCGGAACACCGTCGAGCAAAAGCGTCGTGCCGACGATGCCCGGTTCGCCGCCGAATCGCCGCTGCCACTCGCCGTGGCTCAGGACGACCAGGAGACGCCGGCCGGGTGCGTCCTCGCCGCGCACGAAGGTGCGCCCGAGGGCCGCCTCGACGCCGAGCGTGGCGAAGAGATCGGCGCTGACCGCCGCGGCATCCACCCGGAAGGATTCGCCGCCGGCGCCGACGTTGTACCCCGTATGGGTGTAGGCGCCGATGGCGTCGAACGCCTTCGCGTCGTCGCGGTACGCCGAGAAATTCGCCTGCGACAGGCGCCAGAAGTTCAGCCCGCGCTGCGGCCACGCCTGCCGCAGGAGGACGAGCCGATCCGGCTCGCGGTACGGCAGCGGGCTCAGGAGCACGGCGCGCACGACGCTGAAGATGGAGGTCGCCGCGCCGATGCCCAGCGCCAGGGTCAGGACCGCGACCGCGGTGAAGCCCGTGGAGCGCCGCAGCACCCGCGCGCCGTAGCGCAGGTCGCGCAGGAACGCGTCGAGCAGCGCTCCCGTGCGGGCCGCCCGCACCTCCTCCTTGACCTGCTCGGCGCCGCCGAGGGCGATCGCCGCCGCGCGCCGCGCCTCGTCCGGCGACAGGCCACGCGCGATCCCTTCGTCGGTCAGCGTCTCGAGAACACCGTCGAGCTCCCGGTCGAGCTCGCGATCGACCTCGGCGCCGCGAAGAAGATTCCGCAGCAGGCGGGCGAGGCGGCGCGCGTGGCCCACGTCAGCCTCGCGCCGGCGCCGACAGCGCCTGGGCCAGAGCCAGCGCGACACGCCGCCATGCGCCGGTCTCGCGGCGCAGGCGCTTCTGTCCCTCGGCGGTCAGCCGGTAGAAGCGCGCCTTGCGGCGGGTCTCCGATTCGCCCCACTCGGCGTCGAGCCAGCCGCCCTCCTCGAGCCGGTGCAGCGCCGGGAAGAGCGAGCCGGCCTTCACCTCGAAGGCGCCGCCGGTCAGCTGCTCGACGCGCCGGGCGATCCCGAGCCCGTGCAGGGGACCGGTCGCCAGCGCCTTGAGAATCAGGATCTCGAGGGACCCGCGCACCAGCTCGCTCCGGGACCCGCGGTCGCTTCGGGGGCTCGTCTTCGTCACCTTGAGCTCTCCTATAGACTGTCTATAGGAACGATACGCAAGCCCGCCGGGTTCCGTCAAGAACGAAAAAAGGAGTTTCGGGAGACCTGATCCGGATCATGCCCGCCGGCCCCGGATGGACCCAGAATGGCCTCTGATCCGCCCCCAGGGGGCGGAGGAGGAGGCGGCGATGCAGAGCACGGACGTGGCAGGGGCGGCGGCGAATCCGGGTTCAGGAGTG
The DNA here is from genome assembly GCA_036005805.1 of Candidatus Polarisedimenticolia bacterium. Taxonomy (GTDB): domain Bacteria; phylum Acidobacteriota; class Polarisedimenticolia; order Gp22-AA2; family Gp22-AA2; genus DASRAU01. Next base: position 6,102 of record DASYQE010000116.1, read on the forward strand.
CTTTCACCGTGGTGGCGGCACGCCGCCATCCTGGTGATGATCTTCGGCTTCACGATCCTGACCATCGTGACGGTCAAGACCTACAACAATGCACCGCCGATCCCGGCGCGCGTCGTGGACGAGGCGGGCGCGACCCTCTTCGACCAGGCGGAGATCGAGCGCGGCCAGGAGGTCTTCTTCAAGTACGGCCTCATGGAGCACGGGACGCTCTGGGGGCACGGCGCCTACCTCGGCCCGGACTACAGCGCCGAGTACCTGCACCGCCTCGCCGAAATCACCCAGGATTCCTTGGCGCGCGATCACCATGGCCGCCCCTACGCTGACCTTTTGCCGCCCGAGGCGGCGGGCGTCGCCGAGGAGACCCGGCGCATCCTCAAGGAGAACCGCTACGACCCGGCGACGCGCGTGCTGCGCTTCACCGCGGGCGAGGCGGCGTCGTTCACGGCGCAGCAGAACGAGTGGCGCGAGTACTTCTCCGGCACCACGCCCGCCCCGGGTCTGCCGCTCGGGTTCATCAACGACGCGTCGGAGCTGCGGGCGCTGACCGCCTACTTCGCGTGGGCGGCATGGGCGACGACCGCGTTGCGGCCGGGGAAGGACTACACCTACACCAACAACTGGCCGTACGAGCCGCTGGCGGGGAACCGTCCGAGCGCCTCCACCTACCTGTGGAGCGGGCTCAGCCTGATCACCCTGCTCGGCGGTCTGGGGCTCGTCCTGCTGGTCTTCGGCAAGTTCGATTTCCTCGGCTGGAGCGGCGGCAAGGCGGGGGATCGCGAGCCGCGCGGCGACGACGTGCTGGCGCGCTGGACGCTGACCCCGAGCCAGAAGGTGACCGGGCTCTACTTCGCCGTCGTGGCGCTGCTCTTCCTGCTGCAGACGCTGGCCGGCGGCGCGCTGGCACATTACCGGGTGGAGAGCGGGGCGTTCTACGGGCTCGACCTGGCGCGCCTGCTGCCCTACAACTTGTTGAGGACCTGGCACCTGCAGCTGGCGATTTTCTGGATCGCCACCGCGTGGGTGGCGGGCGGGCTCTTCCTCGCGCCGCTCGTCGGCGGCGCCGAGCCGCGCGGCCAGAAGACCGGCGCGCTGGTGCTGCTCGGAGCGCTCGCGCTGGTCGTCTTCGGCAGCCTCACCGGCGAGTTCCTCGGGATCAACAACCGTCTCGGCCAGCTGTGGTTCTGGCTCGGGCACCAGGGATCCGAGTACCTCGACCTCGGGCGGATCTGGCAGGTGCTGATGGCCGGTGGGCTGGTGCTGTGGCTGGTGCTGATGTTCCGGGCGCTGCTCCCGGCGATCCGGCGCGGCGGCCGTGACTCGCTCGCGTCCCTGTTCCTCTATGCGGCGGTGGCGATCCCGGTCTTCTACCTGCCGGCCCTCTTCTACGGGCCGCACACCAACTTCGCCGTCATCGACAACTGGCGCTTCTGGATCATCCACCTGTGGGTGGAAGGGTTCTTCGAGCTGTTCGCGACCGTGCTGGTGGCGGTGATCTTCTTCCACATGGGGCTGGTCTCTGCCCGCACCGCGACGCGCGTCGTTTACCTCGACGCCATCCTCTACCTCGGGGCCGGCGTGGTCGGCACGGGGCACCACTGGTACTTCACCGGGCAGGGGACGCTCAACATGGGGCTGGCGGCGTGCTTCTCCGCGATGGAGGTGGTGCCGCTGACGCTCCTGACGCTCGATGCCTGGGACTTCATCCGCCTGCAGGAGCGCGGGAGAACGGGCTCCCCGTCCGCACCGGCGGAGAAGCAGCGCTGGGCCATCGCCTTCCTCATCGCGGTCGGGGCGTGGAACTTCATCGGCGCCGGCGTGATGGGCTTCCTCATCAACCTGCCGGTCATCTCCTACTTCGAGATGGGGACGACGCTCACCACCAACCACGGGCACGCGGCGATGTTCGGCGTCTTCGGCATGCTGGCGCTCGGCGTGCTGGTGTTCTGCCTGCGCGCGCTGACTCCGGACGCGGTCTGGGCGCGCAACGAGCCGCTGGTGCGCACGGGCTTCTGGGGGCTCAACGTCGGGCTGGCGCTGATGATGGTGCTCGATCTGTTCCCGGCGGGCATTCTGCAGCTCGTCGACTCGCTGCAGCACGGCTACTGGCACGCGCGCCGGCTGACCTTCACGATGACCGGCCTGTTCCACACGCTCGAATGGCTGCGGATGTTCGCCGACCTGATCTTCCTGGTGTTCGGCGTCTGCCCGATCGTCGCGGCGACGCTGCGCGCCGTGTTCGGCCGTGGGAGAGAGGTGGGGGAGGCGCCGGCGCCGCTGCGCCCGGCCGCGAGCCCGACCGCCTGAGGGGCCATCGGGGCCCCGGGCAGGAGCCGGGGCCCCGGCCGATGCTTACTTCGGGTCGCAGTCTCCGAGGCGCTTGCCGGTGAGCTTGATGGTCATCGCCGCCTCGCCGGAGGTGAGCTTGATCGCCCCGGTGAAGGCGTTGGCGCCGTCGCGGGTGATCTCCCCGGTGCCATCCATCGGCGGCGGGCCTTCGCAGTGCGTCTTCCAGGTGGCCTTGTTGCCGGTCATCTGGAAATCGGAGACCGTGCACTTGCGCTTCTCGTCGGCGCCGCCCGGAGGCGCCTTCCACTCCTTCGGCGCGCACACGACGACTTTCTGCGGCGGCATCGGCATCGGCATGCCTTCCAGCGACATCTGGCTCTGCACCTCCCACTGATCGCCCTTGGCCGGCGCCGCGGCCGGAGGATCGGCGGCGAGGGCGAGAAGCGTGAAGCCGAGCAGCACCAGGCCGGCGACGAGCAGGCAGCGGGTCGCGGTACGGTTCATCGTGTCTCCCGAAGTGAGCGTGCGTTTGGGCGGCGAACGGCGCTCACGATATCAGAACAGCCGGCGCTCGCCCCGCTCGAGCGCGAGCAGCCACGCCTTGCGCTCGAGGCCGCCGCCGTAGCCGACGATCGATCCGTCGGCGCCAATGACGCGATGACAGGGCACGAGGATGGAGATCGGGTTCGATCCGTTCGCGCCGCCGACCGCGCGCACCGCCTTCGGATCGCCGAGCTCGCGCGCCAGGTCGAGGTAGGAGCGGACCTCGCCGTACGGGATCGTCAGCAGGCGGTTCCAGACGCGCTCCTGGAACGGTGTCCCCGCGAACCGCAGCGCCACGTCGAAGGTGCGGCGCGTTCCGTCGAAGTACTCCGCGAGCTGCGACCGCAGGCGCTCGAGCAGGGGATGCGTCGCCCGTTGGAGCGTCGCACCGAGCGCGGCCTGCATCGCCTCGAGCTGTCCGACCGCGCCCGCCGGCTTGACGAACTCCAGCGCCCGGATGGCTTCGTCGTCTGCCACGGCGAGCAGCGGACCGACGGGGCTGTCGATCGTGGTGACCGTCACGGTGCTGGAAGCTCCGGAGTTTCGGGACGAGGCCGCATGGCTGCTTCCTCTTATACCGCTGATACCGCCAACCGCGGCACCGTTGGGGCTCCGCCCCCCGCTCCGAGCCCGGGACGGACTCACAAGGACAATCCCCTCAATGACATCCGCGAGCGCTCTCAATCCCCTGGTTGAGGGAGGGAACTAATAAAGATGCGTGACCGGGGCGTTGGTTTTTTGTCACTTATGTGACAAAACCATTGCGGAAATCGGTATTTCGCTGTATACCTCGGCCATCTTCAGCACCTCCACAGCAACCGTTCCGTCGCGACTGGGAGAGGGAACGTGTGGAGTGCGCCAGTGACAGGGGGACGGTCCGCCTTCGCCGCCCGGGCCTTCCAGTAAGACAGCGCAGTTCCATCGATTGACGGCACTCCCCGCCGACAGGCGCAGTTTGCGCTCTGGCGGATCGGGGACATGTGTGACCAATCGCGGCCCGGGGGGACGGATGGAAGCGTCGATGAGGCGTGTCGTTGCCGGTGCGTTCGCGGTCCTGGCGTTTCTCCTCTTTGCGCCACACGCCGCCGCCCAGGTCGTCATCAACGAGATCCACTACAACCCGGTCAGCGCCGGTGGCACCGAGGAGTTCCTCGAGTTCCACAACCGCGGCAACACCGCGGTCAATATCGGCGGCTGGTCGATCGCGGACGCGATCACTCTGACGGTCCCGTCCGGGACGTCGATCCCGGCGCACGGCTACTTCGTCGTCGCTCTCAACCCGGCCGCGCTGCAGGCGGCGACCGGCTACGCCGGCGCGCTTCAGTGGACGAGCGGCAACCTCAGCAACGGCGGCGAGATCATCACGCTGCGGGACGCGGCGCTCGCCACCGTCGACGTGGTCAACTACGACGACGCGGCCCCGTGGCCGCTCGCCCCGGACGGCACCGGCCCGTCGCTCGAGCTGATCAATCCGACGCTCGACAACAACGCCGGCGCTTCGTGGGCCGCCTCGACGGGCAACTACGGGACGCCCGGCGCGCAGAACAGCGTCTTCTCCAACGCCCCGGCGGTCGAGAGCGAGATTCCGGCGCGGCGCACCGCGGTCGCGAGCCTCGCCTCCGTGTCGGTCACCTTCACCACCTCCGTGACCGGCGTGACGGCCGGCAATCTCAGCGTCGGCGGCTCCCCTGCGACGACGCTTTCGTGCGCCTCCTGCTCGGGCGGCGCCGGGACCGGACCGTACGTCTTCTCCGGCTTCGCCGCTCCCGCGCCGGGCTCGGTCACGGTGACGCTCTCCGGCGCCGGCATCCTCGCCGGCGCCGTCGCGGTCTGCGGCG
>DASYQE010000117.1:0-23666 GCA_036005805.1 Candidatus Polarisedimenticolia bacterium
ATCACGACCTATCAGCCCGACAATCCGAACCGCGGCGGCGCGCTGCAGATCGACGCGCAGCGGCGCTTCGGGCGGCGTTATTCGATCGGGTTCCAGTTCGAGTTCTGACGCAGGAATCGACGGACGAGTTCCCGGGCCCCGCCGCGCGCGACGCGCGACGGGGCCTTCGATTGTCGGCCGGTGCGGGGGACCGTTGGGAATCAGATTCCACAACACGCTGACGCGCGCCGTCGAGCCGTTCACCCCGATGCGCGCGGGCGAGGTCGGGCTATACACCTGCGGCCCGACCGTCTACGACTACGCGCACATCGGAAACTTCCGCACCTACCTGTGGGAGGACCTGCTCCGCCGCCACCTCGAGTTGCGCGGCCACAAGGTCACCCAGGTGATGAACCTGACGGACGTCGACGACAAGACCATCGCCGGGGCGCTGAAGACCGGCCGGGCCCTCGACGACCACACGCGCACCTACATCGACGCCTTCTTCGAGGACCTCGACACGCTGGGGATCCAGCGGGCCGCGCTGTATCCGCGGGCCACGCAGCACGTGCCCGAGATGACGGCGCTCATGGAGCGGCTGCGCGACGGCGGGCACCTGTACGAAAGCAAGGGGTCGATCTATTTCCGCATCGACACCTTCCCCGCCTACGGCCGTCTGTCGGGTCTCGACCCGGACTCCGCGGCCGCGGGGCAGGCGCGCATCGACGCCGACGAGTACGACAAGGACAACCCGCGCGACTTCGCCGTCTGGAAGATGCGCAAGGGCGAGGAGCCGTTCTGGGAGTCGGCGTTCGGCGCCGGACGTCCGGGGTGGCACCTGGAGTGCTCCGCGATGTCGCTCAAGTACCTGGGGGAGACCTTCGACATCCACACGGGCGGCGTGGACAACATCTTCCCGCACCACGAGAACGAGATCGCCCAGAGCGAGGCCGCGACCGGCAAGCCCTTCGTCCGCACCTGGCTGCACGCCGCGCATCTCATCGTGGACGGCGAGAAGATGTCGAAGTCGAAGGGGAACTTCTTCACGCTGCGCGACCTGATGGCCCGCGGCCACCGGCCCCGGCCGATCCGCTACCTGCTCCTGTCGGCCCACTACCGCAAGCAGCTCAACTTCACCTTCGAAGGGCTGGGCCAGGCGGAGGCGTCGCTGTGCCGGCTCGACGACCTGGCCGATCGCCTCGGCCGGACGCCGCTCGGCGCGGGGACCTCGGACCTGTCGGAGCGGGCCGGCCGGGCGCGCGAGGAGATGCTCGAGGCGCTCGACAACGATCTCAACACGGCGGCCGCGCTGGCGCCCCTGTTCGACCTGGTGCGCGACGCCAACACGGCCCTCGACGCCGGCAGCGCCCGCGCCGACGACGCGGCGGCGGTGCGCCAGGCGCTCGGCGTCTTCGAGCAGGCCTTCGGCATCCGCCTGGGTCCCGAGGGCTGCCTCGACTCCGAGGTGGAGGGCCTGATCGAGAAGCGGCAGCAGGCGCGCGCGGCCCGCGACTGGGCCGGCGCGGACGCGATCCGCAAGGCGCTGGCGGAGCAGGGCATCCTGCTCGAGGACACCCCGCAGGGCATCCGCTGGAAGCGGAAGGGATCCTGATCGCCGCCGTCGCCGTCTCCGAGGAGCGCGATCGCTACCGCACCGCGCGCGCGCTCGGCCAGGACGCCGAGGAGGCCGCGGCGCGCTTCCTCGAGGCGCGCGGGATGCGGGTGCTGGCGCGCTCCTTCCGCACCCGCTCCGGCGAGATCGACCTCATCGCCCGCGACGGAGAAGTCCTGGTGTTCATCGAGGTCAAGGCGCGCGCCAGCCTGTCATGGGGGCGGCCCTCCGAGGCGGTCGGCTGGCGGAAGCGGGCGCGCCTGGAGCGGGCGGCGCGCTTCTTCCTGCTGCGACAGGGTTTCCATCCGGAGCCGCCGTGCCGCTTCGACGTCGTCGAAGTGCTCGCGCGCCCGGGGGAGCCCTGGACGTTCCGTCATCTCCGGGACGCCTTCGGCGCGGGCGGCTGATCCGGCGGAATCCCGGACCGGGGCGCCCTTCCGGGCCCTGGTGGACGCGACGCCGGTCGATCACTATATTGCACTCGCCCATGGCCTCCCGGACCGAAGCGGTCGATCTCGACAGGACGCGCGACGTCGTCCACCAGGCGTACACCTCCACCGCCGCCCGCGTGCTGGAGCGTGGCTTCCGCGACAACCCGACCTACATCGCCACCAAGGCGCTGGTGGACTGGGACCTCCTCGAAGGGATCGACCTCGCGGGGACAAGCGTCCTCAACGTCGGGTGCCTCGAGCCCATCGACGAAATGCACTTCGCGCGGCACGTCGCGCGCTGGACGGCGGTGGACGTGCACCCCGACGTCATCGGCATGGCCGAGACGATCGCGCGCCGGGAGATGCCCCCCGACCAGTACCGCAAGCTGGTCTTCCGCGTCGAGGACGCGACCCGGCTGACCTTCGCCGACGCCACGTTCGATCTCGCGGTCTCGTTCTCGACCATCGAGCACATCCCCGGCGCCGAGGCGCGGCGGAAGGCCTTCGCCGAAATGGCCCGCGTGGTGCGTCCCGGCGGACACATCGCGGTGACGGTCCCGAACCGGTACAGCACCTTCCTGCCGGCGCACCTGCGCAACCGCCGCGGCTCCAGCGACTACGGCTACTGCCACCTGTATGCACCGCGCGAGCTGAAGCGCGACCTGCGCGCCTGCGGCCTCGAGATCGTCCGCTTCTCGTCGGAATGGCACGGCCTCCTGACCATGCCCTCCTTCCTGCCGGGATTCCTCAAGGGCCTGATCTTCCCGCTCGTCTACTTCGGCGAACGGATCGGCTGCCTGGCCCGGAAGCCTCTGCGATGAACGCGCTGGCAGCGCACGACGACCCGATCGCCTTCGAGGAGACGGGGGCCGGACGCCTGCCGGGGCGCGAGAACGTCTACGGCCATCGCAAGCGCCTCGAATTCATCGCCGCGCGCCTCGAGGAGCTGCGGGCCGTCCGTCCGGAGGCGCCGCTGCGCGTCCTCGATTTCGGGTGCGGCACCGGCGTCATGATCACCCGTCCCCTGGCGCGCCTGGGTCATCACGTCACCGGTCTCGACATCGATGCCGTCTCGATCGGCCGGGCGATGCGGTTGAATGCCTCGCCGGCGCTCGCCAACCTGGTGTACGTGGCGGGACGGATCGAGCAGCAGCCCTGGGAGGGGCGGTTCGACGCCGTGATTGCCTCCGAGGTGCTCGAGCACATCCCCGATCCGCCGGCCTTCGTCGGCCTGCTGTCGCGCTGCCTGAAGCGGGACGGCCTGCTGATTCTCACCGTTCCGAACGGCTACGGCGCATTCGAGATCGACAGCCATGCGTGGGAGCTGCTCCGGAAGGTGCCCGGGTTCTGGCGGCTGGAGGCGGGCTGGCACCGGCTGCGCGCCGCCGTGCAGCGCCGCACCGGTCGGCATGCCGCGGTGTCCGCCGCGACCGCCACGGAGAACGCGCCGGAGAGCCTCGCGACCCTCAACGAGAACTCGCCGCACTGCCAGCGCTTCACGCGCGGTGCGGTGCTGCGCCTGTTCGCATCGCTCGGCTTCACCTGCGTCGCCGAGGGACGCAGCGCCCTCTGGTCCGGACCGATCGCCCACACGCTGTTCCGCGACAACCCGGGCCTCATCCGCTGGAACGGAAGGCTGGCGGACCGGCTGCCCGCCGGCCTCGCGTCGGGCTGGTACTTCGCCTTCCGGCGCCGGCCCGGGGCGCCCCCCAGGGCAACGCCCCCCTCCCCTCCTGCTTGACAGGATCGGGGAGCCCTTCGTATAGTTTTTCGCCATCCACGGAGACGAATGAGCGGGAATAACTCAGTGGTAGAGTGCAACCTTGCCAAGGTTGAAGTCGCGGGTTCGACTCCCGTTTCCCGCTCCAACATTCGACGCCGGCCCTTCGGGGCCGGCGTTTTCGTTCCGGCGCCCCCGTCGCCGCGGCGGGGGCGCGCCGTTGACTCCCGCGCGGCCCGCCGTTATAGTCGCGGCATCCTTACGAAGTCGATGCTGATGGTCAGGGCGGCGTAGCCAAGCGGTAAGGCAGAGGTCTGCAAAACCTCGATGCATCGGTTCGATTCCGATCGCCGCCTCCACCGTCGGACCGGCGGAGTGCGGTGACGCTCCGCACCCTCAGCGACATCGCGCGCCGCCTCGAAGCCTCGGCCCCGAAGGCCGATCAGCTCCTGTTCAAGGCGGACGGCACGTGGCGTCCGATCGACACGACGACGTTTTTGCGCCGTGTCGGCGACCTGGCGCGCGGCCTGCGCGGCCTCGGCGTCGTCCCAGGCGACAGGGTCGCCATCCTGTCGGAGAACCGTCCCGAGTGGACGCTCGTGGATCACGCCATCCTGCTGGCCGGCGCGGCCGGCGTGCCCATCTATCCGACGCTCTTGCCCGACCAGATCGCCTTCATCCTGCAGGACTCGGGGGCGAAGGCGCTGTTCGTCTCGACCCCGGCGCTGCGCGCGCGGGTGGAGGCGGCCCGTCCCCGCCTCGATGACCTGAAGCACCTCATCGGGTTCGAGCCGCGCGGCGCCCTCCCGGCGGGGGTGCTGGCGCTCGCGGATCTCGAGGCGCTCGGCGCGCGTGGCCGCACCCCGGGCGGTCCGGCCCTGCCGCCCCCGGGGAATCCCGAAGGGCTCGGCGCCGCCTCGCCCGGGGATCTCGCCAGCGTCATCTACACCTCGGGGACCACCGGCCGGCCGAAGGGCGTCATGCTGTCACACGGCAACTTCGCGCACAACGTGAGCGCCTCGTGCGACGCCATCCCGTTCGAGGCGTCGGACGTCTGCCTGTCGGTGCTGCCGCTCTCCCACGTCTACGAGCGCATGGTGGAGTTCTGCTACCTCTGGCGCGGCGCGACCATCGCCTACGCCGAGTCGATCGAGTCGCTCGCCGCCTGCCTGACCGAGGTGCGCCCGACCATCGTGTGCGCCGTGCCGCGGCTGTTCGAGAAGATGTACCAGCGATTGCTCGATCGCTCGGTCGCGCTGCCGCGCGCGAAGCGGGTCCTCTTCAACTGGGGCCTGAACACGGCGGCCGCCTGGGGCGCATCGCAGCGCCGCGCCGGCGGGCCGGCGAACCCCCCGGGGCCGGGGCTGCTGCTGCGCGCCCGGCACGCTTTCGCCGCGCGCCTCGTCTACGCGGCGATCCTGGAGCGCTTCGGCGGGCGCCTGCGCTTCTTCGTGTCCGGCAGCGCTCCCCTGTCGCCGGCGCTCGCCGAGATCCTCGGCGGCATCGGGCTGCGCATCATCGAGGGCTACGGCATGACGGAGTGCGCCCCGGTCATCGCGGTGAACCGGCTCGACCGGATCTGCATCGGCTCGGTCGGCCCGCCGATCGACGGCATCGAGGTGCGCCTCGCCGCGGACGGCGAAATCGAGGCGCGCGGCGACTCGGTGATGGCGGGCTACTGGAACGATCCGGAGTCGACCCGCGAGACCCTCCGGGACGGGTGGCTGCTGACCGGGGACATCGGCCGCTTCGACGCGCACGGGTGCCTGGTCATCACCGACCGCAAGAAGGAGGTGCTCAAGACCTCCGGCGGGAAGATGGTGGCGCCGCAGCCGATCGAGAACCTGCTCCGTGCCGACCGCTTCATCGCCCAGGCCGTGGTGCTGGGCGACCGGCGCAACTACATCGCCGCCCTGATCGTGCCCGACTTCGAGATGCTCAGGTCGTACGCGCTGCACAAGAGTCTGGGCATCATCGAGCCGGCCGACCTGCTCAAGGATCCGCGCGTGCTCGACCTGTTCGCCCGGCGCGTGGCGGCGATCAACCAGACCCTGGCGCGCTACGAGCGCGTGCGCCGGTTCCGCCTGCTCGACCGCGACTTCACCGTCGAGGCGGGGGAGATGACCCCGACGCTCAAGCCCCGCCGCAAGGTGATCGAGGAGCGCTACCGCAAGGTGATCGAGGAGCTGTACACGGGACCGCCGCCGGCCCACGAGGAGGAGCCCGCCGAAGCGAAGGCCCGGACCGGCTCCTGAGTGGCCGCCCCGCCGGCGCGACCGGGTGCCGGGACGCGGAGGCTAGCGGCGCGCCGCGGCGACCGCGGTGCAGGCGGCGTCCAGGATGTCCACGGCTTCGTCGGCGTCCCGCTCGCTGCAGATCAGGGGAGGCGAGAGCCGCAGCGTGGAGGCGCCGCACGGCAGGATCAGCAGGCCGCGCTCGAAGGTCTGCACGACGAGCTCGTGGCGCGACTCGGGATCGGGCGCGCGCGTGGCGCGGTCCTTGACGATTTCGACGCCGACCATGAGCCCCAGGCCGCGCACGTCGCCGATCCTCGGGTGCTTCGCCATGAGTCCCCGCAGGCGCTCCATCAGGTGCGCCCCGACGCGTCCGGCGTTGGCGATGAGACCGCCTTCGAGGAGCTTCAGCGTGGCGAGCGCCGCCGAGCACGACACCGGGTTGCCGCCGAACGTGGATCCGTGGCCGCCGTCGTTCCACTTCATGACGTCGTCGCGCGCGATGACCGCCGAGATCGGCATCCCGGAGGCGATCCCCTTGGCCAGGATGATCATGTCGGGGTCGATGCCGTAGTGCTCGAGCGCGAACAGCTTGCCGGTGCGCCCCATGCCGCTCTGCACCTCGTCGGCGATGAGGAGGATGCCGTGGTCGCGACACAGGGCCTGGAGCTTCGGCAGGAACTGCGGGTGCGGCGGGATGAACCCGCCCTCCCCCTGCACCGGCTCGACGAGGATCGCGGCCACCTCGCGCGGATCGATGGTGTGATGGAACATCTGCTCGGTCATCAGCTCCAGGCACTCGACCGAGCACGACTCGGGCTGGCGGTTCACCGGGCAGCGGTAGCAGTAGGCGTAATGCGTGTGGTACACCTCCGGGACGAACGGCGCGTAGCCACGGCGCTGCACCGGCTTGCTGGCGGTGAGCGACATCGCGCCGAAGGTGCGCCCGTGGAACGCTCCGAAGAACCCGATGACTTTCTGCCGCCCGGTGCGCACGCGCGCCAGCTTGACGGCCGTCTCCACCGCCTCGGCGCCGGAGTTGGTCAGGAAGATCCGCTTCGGCCCCGAGATCGGCGCCAGGCGCGCCAGCGTTTCGCACAGGTCGATGTAGACCGGGTAGTAGAAGTCGGTGTAACAGACGTGCAGGAGCTGCTCGGCCTGCGCCTTCACGGCGGCGACCACGTCGGGGTGGCAGTGACCCGTCGAAACGGTCGAGATGCCGGCGGCGAAATCGAGGAACCGGTTGCCGTCCACGTCCTCGATGACCATTCCCTCGCCGCGCGCCACGACCAGCGGCACGTCCTTGCTGAGGTTCTGCGACACGACGCGCCGGTCGCGCTCGATGGCGGCCTTCGCCTTGGGACCGGGGAGCGGCCCGCTGATGCGGACGGCGTTGCCGGAGCGGACGGGGGCGGTGGGGGTCGAGGCCATCGGTTTCTCCATTCGAAACGAGGTTGCTGATCGTGAGTCGTCATTCTCGGGGAGCGTGCGAGGGGGTGTCAAGCCGCGGCGCGCTGCGGCTGGCGGCGTGCCTGCTCTTCGGCGCCGCGGCGGCCGCCGCGCTGGCGCTGCCGGCGTGCGGGGGACGCGCCCGGCCGAACATCGTCCTCCTGGTCATGGACACGGTGCGGGCCGATCGCTTCACGTGGGGCGGCGCACCGCGGGTGATCGCATCGCGCATCGAGTCGCTGGCGCGCGAGGGGACCGTGTACACCTCGGCCTTCTCCCCGGCGCCGTGGACCGTCCCGGCGCACGCCAGCCTGTTCACCGGTCGGTACCCTTCGGCGCACCGCACCGACTGCGGGTCGCTGCGGCTGCCCGACACGGAGACGACCCTGGCCGAGGTGCTGCGCGACGCCGGCTACCGCACCGTCGGTTACACCGCCAACCCGTGGCTCGGCGCGACCTACAACTTCCAGCAGGGCTTCGACACCTGGGGCGAGACCTGGCGGGAGGTGCCGGAGGGATCCCCCGACACCGGCGCCTCGCTCAACAACCAGCGCATCGAGCGGTTCCTGCGCTGGTACGCCGACAACAGCGACGCGCGCCGCCAGCCGTTCTTCCTCTTCGCGAACTACTTCGAAGCGCACCTGCCGTACCACCCTCCCGAGCCGGAGCGCGGCCGCATGCTGCGGGCCGGGGCGGACCCGGCGCGGGTCGAGCGGTTGTCCCACCTCGGCCACCCGGACGAAATGGCCTTCATCCTCGGGCGCTCGAACCTGACGCCGGAGGATCTGGATCTGCTCCGCGACCTGTACGACGGCGAGGTGGCCTACGTCGACCGGCGCATCGGGGAGGTCCTCGACTGGCTGTCCGAGACGCACCTCCGGGACGACACCATCGTGGTCGTCGCCGCCGACCACGGCGAGAACATCGGCGAGCACGGGATGCTCGACCACAAGATGAGCGTGCACTCGACGCTGCTGCACGTCCCGATCGTCGTGCGCTACCCGCGCGGAGTCGAGGCGGGGCGCCGGATCGACACACCGGTGCAGCTGCACGATCTCTTCCCGACGCTTTTGGCGCTGGCCCGCGCGGCGCCGCCGCAAGGCGTGACCGTCGAAGCCCAGCTCCTGCCCGGGATCGCCGGCGGCCGCGGCCGGGATCCGAAGACGCCGATCGTGGGGGAGTTCGCCGGCCCCCCGACGGACTTCCTCAAGGTGATGGCGGAGTCTTTCCCCGGGGCCGATCTCTCCCGCTTCGACCGCACGCTCGTGTCGTTCCGGAGCCAGGACGACACGCTCGTGTGGGGCTCGGACGGCCGCCACGAGCTGTACCGCACCGCCGACGATCCGCTCGAGACGACCGACCTCGCGGCGCAATATCCCGCCCGGGTCACCGCCCTGGCGGCGGAGGTCGAGACCTGGCTGCACCGCCCGGCGCGCGGCGGGCCTTGAGACTCGTCGCGGTCGACCGGCGGGGCTGGCTATAATCGCCCCATGCCTCCCCGGAAGACCGTTTCACTGATCAAAACCCCGCCGCCGGGGCCCGAGAGCCGGCGCCTCATGGCGCGCGAGCCGCAGCTCTTCCCCAAGGGGGCCTACGGCGCGCTCGAGGAGCGCGCCTTCATCGCGAAAAGCGCCGCCGGGTCGCTCATCGAGGACGTGGACGGCAACCGCTACATCGACTTCGGCGCCGGCTGGGGCACGAACAACGTCGGCAACTGTCATCCCGAGGTGGTCGAGGCGACCAACGCGATGATGAAGCAGGCGGGCGTGACCTGCTGGACGTCCGCCGGCAACAGCGTCCAGCGCATCGAGCTGGCGGAGAAGCTCCTCGCCGTCTGCCCGAAGGGACACGACCGGGTGGTCTTCGTCACCACCGGGACCGAGGCGGTCGAGGGCGCGCTGCGCCTGATGCGGCGCGGCACCGGCCGTCCCTATGTCCTCTCCTTCTACGGCCAGTACCACGGGCTGTCGTACGGCGCGCTCAAGGCGGGACCGCTGAACGCCGACATGCGCGACGACCTGGCGCTCCTCGGCTCCGGCTTCCTGCACGCGCCGTATCCGTACACCTACCGCACGCCGCTGCGCTCGCAGAAAGGCGGCGGCGCCGGCCAGGCGACCCTCGAGTACATCGAGGAGATGCTGCTGTTCTACGACGTCCCGCCGCGGATGATCGCCGGAGTGCTGGTCGAGCCGGTGGTGGGGGAGGCGGGCGTGTGGATTCCGCCCGACGATTTCCTCCCCGGGTTGCGCGCCCTGTGCGACAAGCACGACTGGGCGCTGTGCATCGACGAGGTGCAGAGCGGCTTCGGCCGCTGCGGCCGCTGGTGGGCCCTCGAGCACTGGAACGTCGTGCCCGACCTCATGGTGATCGGCAAGGGGCTGTCGGGCGGATCGATGCCCATCGCCGCCATCTCGGGCAAGTCCGCGCTGATGGACAAGGCCGAGGCGTTCATCTCCAGCACCTATTCAGGACATCCCGCCGCCTGCGCCGCCGCCATCAAGGCGATCGAGATCCTCGAGCGGGACGACGTGCTCGGCCACGCCCGCGAGCTCGGCGCGTACGGGCTGGAGCGCCTGCGCGCCATGCAGGAGAAATACAAGATGATCGGCGAGGTGCGCGGCCTGGGTCTCTGGCTCGCCGCCGAATTCGTCAAGGACCGCGCCACCCGCGAGCGGAACTACGAAGCCGAGATGGAAGTGAACGACCGCTGCCTGAAGAACGGCCTCTACTACATCCACGACAACATCACCTGGTTCGCCCGCCTGCAGCCGCCGCTCACCATCGACCGCGACCTCTTCGAGCAGGGCATGGACATCCTCGAAGACGCCATCGCCGCGGTCGATTCCCAACAGCGCTGACGCCGGTCGTCGGCCGCGGAAACAGGACGGGACCCCGCGCAAGCGGGAGACCAGGTCCGCCGGGGCCTGTGAGACCCCGAGCGGGCCCCTGCGCGCCGCTTTTCAGGCGCGCAGGGTGAGCGAGGGGCGAGCGGAGGGGAGGGCTCGCGCAGCGAGCCCGGACCCGTCCCCGGCGAACCTGCGTCTCCCGCTTGCGCGGGCGCATGGCCTCCCGTTTTCGCCGCGGCCGACGAAGGACGTCAGCGCACGGAGATCAGGACGTCGTGATCGGTCCCATCCGCGAGATGCGTGCGGATGAGGTACGTGGCGTTGGCGCGCAGCGGCGACGTGTCGAGGTTGTAGATGTACTGCTGGGCGCCCGCGTCGTAGCGATACAGGTTGTCGGTGTTCGCACTGCCGACCGAGCCGATGTCCTCGATCTCGGAGCCGAGCACGCCGTTGCTGTAGAAGAAGACCTGGATCGTGGCGACGCTGTCCGGCACGTTCGCGCCGGCGCAGGTGCTCAGGGAGAACTTGAACGGCACGGCGCGGCCGCGCTTGAAGATGCTCGAGCCGTTGCTGTTCACCGGCTGCTGGTAGCCGTTGAAGACCAGGTTCTCGTCCACGATCCCGTCGCAGTCGTTGTCCAGGCCGTCGCAGACGTCGGCGGACGGCGTGTGCACCTGCGAACAGACCATCGGCCCGCTGGCGCACGAGGTCTCGCCCTGGGCGCAGACGCCGAGGAGGCCCGGGATGGTGCACGCGGCGCCGCCGGCCGGCGCGCCCTCGTCGATGGCGCCGTCGCAGTCGTCGTCCATGCCGTCGCAGGTCTCGGCAGCATCGGGATGGATCGACGCGAGCTGATCGTTGCAGTCGAACGCCCCGCCCGGCGAAGCCGGGCAGATCGGCACGCCGTCGCCGTCGGCGTCCAAAGGCGATCCGCCGACCGGCAGTCCTTCGTCGGTCGAGCCGTCGCCGTCGTCATCGAGGCCGTTGCAGATCTCGCTCAGGATGGCGCAGGTCACCTTCACGGGCGACCAGCCGCCGCTTCCCTGCACGCGGGTCGGATCGGGGGTGATGGTGGTGATCTGGTCCACCGACGTGGTGATGTCGGTGAAGGGCGGGAACGTCGCGCCGTCGAAGTGCGAGAACAGCAGCCGCAGCCGCGGTTCGAAGACGCCGTCCTTCTTGTACGACATGCTGGTGGGGCCGGAGATCGGCGACTCGATGGTCATGATGCGGCAGGGGAACGGATCGTCCTCCGGCGAAGGCTCGTAGCCGGGCGGCAGCTCCGGGCTGCTGTCCTCGCCGAGCAGCTCGAGGCTGCAGGCCGAAGGCCCGCCGGGGCCCGACAGGGCGTTGCTGACCGACAGGAGCGTCCCGCCGCCGCTGCAGATCGCCTCGGCATTCGCGGGACCGGGGTCGACAGCGCGGAACGTCACCGGCAGCGTGCAGGACTTGCCGCTGACGTCGGTCACGAGCACGGTTCCCTGGCCGTCGAGCAGCGGATCGATCGGCACGACGCGGAAATCGACCGAGGAGTCGCCCGCGGTGAACTCGTCCACCGTGAGCGCGACGTTGCTCGATCCCTCCACGAGCTCGACCGAGGCGATGCCGCTGCCGCCCTCGAGACCATCCTGCCCGTTGCCGTTCACCCCCAGGACACCCTCGGACGAGACCGGGTTCCCGGTGCACAGGGGCGCGCAGCAGTCCTCGCCTTCGCCCGCGGGACGGATGAGGTTGTCGAGGCCCAGCGCGTCGACCACGGCGTCGCCGCCCGCCCCGAAGCCCGAGCGCACGTCGACGGAGTTGATCCCCTCGTCGCAGATGACCCCGATGAAGTTGGGCGTGGCGGGGTCGCCGTCGGTGTCGCCGACGTTGTACGGCACGGTCGCCTCGGTGTCGAGGTGCAGGAGCACGGCGGCGGTCGTGGCGGCCGGCGCCAGGTCGGTCAGGTACAGGCCGAACCCGTTGAGCGACGTGGAGAAAGCGAGATCGAGGCTCTGCGGCAGCGGGACTTCGGCGAAGCCCGGGAGCCCGCCCCCGAGGACATTGGGGCTGCTCTTCGCGGAGGCGCTCGTCTGGATGACCGGCGCGCTGCCGCCCGAGGAGACGACGAGACCGGAGATCTGGTCGTTGATCTCGGTGCCGCTGGCGAACTCGTCGAAGGTCTCGGTCGTCGTGGCCGCGTTGAGCGCCGCGAGGAATAACGCCTCGCTGTCGTAGCGCGTGCAGTCGGCCCAGGCCGGAGCGGCGGTCAGAAGCAACAGGCCGCCGAGGGCGGCGAGGCAAAGGGCGGTCTTCGTTCGTGATGTCGTTCGCATGCGGAATCCCCCTACTTTTTGAAGCGGTCGAGTGGCAGGATTCTAGTCACGAAGAATTCGCGCTGTCAAAGGGTTTTCAGGCGCGGATCAGGGGCGCAGCAGCGCCAGCAGCTTGTCGTGATCCGCGGGCACGGCCGCGAGGGCCGCGGTGGCGTCGCGGCCGAGGGCCGCCGTTTCGGGACGCGCGAGGAACGCCGCGAGCGCGGGGCCGGAGAGACCGGAGCGCATCTCCTCGAACGGCGCCAGCGCCTGGCGGAAGGCCGCGGCGGCCGGCTCCGACTTCCCCTGCCTGAGCAGCGCGCTCCCTTCGATCCGGCGGGCCTGCACGATCCAGTCCCGCTCCTTGAGCCGGGTGGCGCTGTCGGCCGCCTCGTGCGCCCGCGCGGCCGCCTCATCCAGGTGGTTCGCCTGCAGGTCGATCGCCGCCAGCGAGGCGAGCGCGGGCGCCACGAGCGGCGCGAGGCCGGAGGCGCGCGCGTCCTTCAGCACCGCCTGCAGATCGCGGGGCGATTTTTCGGCGCGGGCCAGCGCCAGGCGGGCCATGCGCTGGACGCGGTAATCGCCGGCGCGCGTCGCGGCCGCGACCGCTTCCTTCAGTGTCGCGGCGGCGGAGCGGTCGTCCTGGGCCAGCCGCCGCTCGCCGTCGTACACCAGCGCCTCGGCCAGGAGCGCGTCGTTGCTCTGGTCGCGGCAGAGCGCGATGGCCTCGGTCAGGACCTTGGCCGAGCCGGCGAGATCCCCCGAGCGCATCCGCACGCTTCCGAGGTAGGTCAGCACCGGGGACAGGTAGGACGCCTCGCGCGCGTCGCGCGCCGCCTTCTCCGCCTCGCCGAGCAGCTCGAGCGCCGGGCCGTACTCTCCCTGGGCCTCGTGCACCTGCGCCGTGTTCATCTGCAGCGCGATGGCCGCCCCCTTGTTGTCCACCTGCCGCGCCAGGCGCAGACCTTCGTCGAAATACCGGAGCGCCTCGTCGTAGCGCCCCTGCACCTGCTCGAGCCCGCCGATGTCGCCGAGCGTCCGCACCAGGTTCGTCTGCTCGCCGATCGCCCGCGCCTTGGCGAGCGCCTCCTTCATGAAGAAGAAGGCCTCGACGTACTTCCCGAGCGTGGCGTTCAGGTAGCCGAGGCTCGACAGCACTTTCGCGGTCTGGTTCTCGTCGCCTGCCTCGCGCAGGATGCGCAGGCTGTCCTGGTAGGTGGCCAGCGCCTCGTCCGTGCGCCCCGCCTTTTGAAGAATATCGCCGAGATCGAGCAGGCCCTTGGCCTCCACGCCCGGGTCGCCGAGCGTGCGGGCGGCGGCGATCGAGTCCTTCTCGAGCTTGATGGCGTCGTCCATGCGGCCGCGGCGCGCCGCGGTCAGCGCCAGGTTGCCGAGCCCCACCGCGACGCCGCGCTGGTCGCCGATCCGCCGGCGGATGTCGATCGCCTGCTGGAACTGGTGCTCGGCCTCCTCGTGCTGGCCGAGGTCGAGCGCGACGTTGCCGAGCCCGTTGAGCGCCCGCGCGCGCCCGGCGTCGCTGCCGAGCTCGCCGAACAGGAGCAGCGCCTTGTTCAGGGCCTGCGCGGCGTCGGTCGACTCGCCCGAGCGGGCGAGGATCCGGCCGAGGGCGAACTGCGCGCCCGGGCTCTTCGGGTCGAGCGCCACCGCGCGCTCGAGCGACTTGCGCGCGCCGGCGAGATCCCCGGCCTCCTCCTGGACGCCGGCCAGGTCGAGCAGCGACTGCGGATCGTTCGGCGCCGCGTCCACGAGCGACTGGTAGGAGGACTCCGCGCCCGCCAGATCCCCGGTGATGCGCGCGTGGGTGGCGCGGATGCGGGCCGCCTCCCAGGGCGAGGCCTCCGCGAGGTGCGCGACGGCACTCTGCGCGGCCGCCTTCGCCGGCTCGGCGCGGCCGCGCTCGTCCTCGGTCTCCGCGAGCAGCGCCCACGCCACCGCGAAGTCCGGGTCTTTCTTCACCGCCGCGTTGAGTTTCTCCGCCGCCTCGTCGGTTTTCCCGGCGCTCCGGAGCGACAGTCCTTCGCCGTAGAGCGACAGCGCCTCGACCGACTTCGACGAGAGCTGCGCCGCGAGGTGCTCCTCCTCGCCCCACGATCGCGCCACGCCGAGCGCGGTGCGGACCTCGCGCGTCAGCCGGTCGATCATGCCGAGGAGCGCCGCCTGGTCGCCGTCGGCGCCGCGGCCCGGCTCGCCGTCCACGACGATGTCGCGCGCCGTCCCGGCCCCGTCCTCGCCGATCGGGATGAGGCTCGCCTGCAGGCGGAGGCGATCGCCCATGCGCACCACGCTCCCGGCCAGGACGTGATCGACACCGGCGAGGCGGCCGAGCCGCTGCGCGTTCGCCGGGCGCGCTTCCTCGCCGGGGGCGGGCTTCAGGACGTCGAGGATCTCCCCGACCCGGTCGTCGCCGGCGAGCCGCAGGGCGCGCGCCTGCAGAAGCCCCGAGCGGAGCACGCTCGTGAGACCGGCCGGCACCCAGTCGAGCTTCGCGTCGCCGGTCTCGTTGCGGAACGGCAGGAGCGCCAGCGACGACTTCACCGGCGGCGCCGCCACGACCCGCGACGCGAGGAAGCGCTGCGTCCCCAGCACCAGCAGGCCCGCGAGGACGATCCCGGCCGCGGCGACCAGGGTGCGCTTCCCGAGGAGCTGGCGCTTCGCACGGCTCGCCCTCTGCCGATCGATGTCGCGCAGCACCTCCGTGACGCTCTGGTAGCGCACCTTCGGGTCGCGGACCAGGGCGCGCGTGATGATGGCCGACAGCCACGGCGGCATCCCGGGGCGGATGCGGGTGGGGGACGGGGCATCCTCGTGCACCCGCTTCACCATCACCGACAGCGGGTTGGCCGCATGGAACGGCAGGCTGCCGGTGAACATCTCGAACATCATCACGCCGAGCGAATAGATGTCGCTGCGATGGTCGGGGACGTCGCCGCGCGCCTGCTCCGGCGACATGTAGTCCACCGTCCCGAGGATGGCGCCGGTCTCGGTCATGGTGCCGCCGCCGGCGGTCATCGACCGGGAGATGCCGAAGTCGCCGACGTACGGCTGGTCGTCCTTGTCCACGAGCACGTTGTGCGGCTTGAGATCGCGGTGCACGACCCCGGCCTCGTGCGCCGCCTGCAGGGCGGAGAGGATGCCCCGCAGGATCGGCACGCCCCGCTCGGGCGACAGCGCTCCCTCGCGATCGATGAGGCTCCGCAGGCTCTCCCCCTCGATGTACGACATCGACAGGAAGCGCAGGTCCCCGGTCTCGCCGAGATCGTGGATGCGGACGACGTTCTTGTGGGTGACCTGGCTCGCCAGCAGGATCTCGCGCTTGAAGCGCTCGAGGATCTCGGGGTGCGAGGTCAGCTCGGGGCGGATGACCTTCAGGGCGACGGTGCGGTTCAGCTCGCGGTCGCGCGCCCGGTAGACCACGCCCATCCCGCCCTCACCGAGGACCGCCTCGATGAGGTAGCGGCTGCCGATGAGGGTGCCCGGGGCGATGCGCGGAGACGCCCCGCCGGACGAAGGGGCGCCGGTCAGGCTGGTGACTCCGGTCGCTCCCGCGGGCAGCCCGCCGGACGTCGGCGCGGCAAGCCCCGGATCGGTCGGCGCTTCGGACGCCGGGCCGCCTGCGGAGGCGCCCGTGACGGGAGGCGGCGGGGATCCGGCGCCGCCGGAAGTCGTCTCCGGCAGCAGGCGGAAGCAGGCCGAGCACCTCCCGGCCCCCGCAAGGTTGTCGCGACCACACGCCGGGCAGACCATGACCGCCCATTGTAGACGGGGGGGGACCCCCCTGGGACGGACTGTTTCCCCCCGGCGGGGGAGGCCTACTTCAGCGAGATGATCGTGTCGTGGACCGACCCATCGTTGATCCGGACGCGCAGGATGTAGGCCGCGCTCGGAGTCAGCCCCTTGGTCCCGAGGTTGAACATGTACTGACCGGCCTTGGCGTCGAACCGGAACAGGTTGCCGGTGTCGGCGCGGGCGCTGGCCAGGGTCCCCTCGTCCACCGTCCCGACGATGGAATCGGCGTACGGGAGGACCTCGAGGGTCGCGACGGCCGTGGTGACCGCCGTCCCCGAGCAGCTGGTCAGCCGGAACTTCAGGGGGATGGTGCTCTTCGACTGGAAGATGCTGCTGCCGTCCTGGTTCACGGGCTGCAGCAGGCCGCTCCAGGCGTACTCCTCGTCCGTCCGGCCGTCGCAATCGTCGTCGACGCCGTTGCAGATCTCGGGGGCGGGAGTTCCCGGAGTGCAGGTCTGCGGCGCGCCGGCCGAGCAGGCCGGCACGGTGCGCGAGCAGGCGCCGACGCCGCACGTCAGGGGCGCGAACCCTTCGTCGGCCGCACCGTCGCAGTCGTCGTCGAGCCCGTTGCAGGTCTCGACGCCCGGCGTTCCCGGGACGCAGGTCTGCGGAACGCCGCCGCTGCAGGCCGGCACGGTGCGCGAGCACACGCCGACGCCGCAGGTCAGGTCCGCGAACCCTTCATCCGTCGATCCGTCGCAGTCGTCGTCGACGCCGTTGCACGTCTCCGTCGACGGCGTGAAGGTCGGGACGCAGGTCATGCTGCCGCTGGCGCACGAGTTGACCCCGGCCGCGCACGGACCGACGGCATCCGGAATGGTGCAGGCGGCTCCGCCCGGGGGATTCCCCTCGTCCACCGAGCCGTCGCAATCGTCGTCGAGACCGTTGCAGGTCTCCGCCGTCGGGACGTGCGTCTGCACGCACTCCATCGGGCCGTTGGCGCATGACGTCACGCCCTCGGCGCACGCGCCCAGGACGCCGGCCACGACGCAGGCCGCGCCGCCCGCCGGATGTCCTTCGTCCACGGAGCCGTCGCAGTCGTCGTCGAGGCCGTTGCAGATCTCATCCGCCCCGGCGTGCACGCCGGCCAGGTTGTCGTTGCAGTCGGCGGCCGCCCCGCCGATGAGCGGCACGGTGTTGCCCTGGCAGTCGATCGCGGTCGAGGCGCCGGTGGCGCACAGCGGGTAGCCGTCATGGTCGCAATCGATGGCCTGCGCGCCCTGCGGGATTCCCTCGTCCACCTGTCCGTCGCCGTCGTCGTCGAGGCCGTTGCAGATCTCCGCCTGCACCGCGCACGCCACCTTGACCTGCGACCAGGTGCCGCTGCCCTGCACGCGCGTCGGGTCGGGGACGATGGTGTCGATCTGGTCCACGGAGCTGGTGATGTCCAAAAACGGCGGGAACACGGAGCCGTCGAAGCGGGAGAACAGCAGGCGCAGGCGCGGATCGAAGTCCCCGTCCTTCTTGAGCGTCATCTGGGTGATGCCGGAGATGGGGCTCTTGATCGTGAACACCTTGCACGGGAACGGATCGGTCTCGGGCGACGGCTCGTAGCCGGCCGGGAAGGGCGGCTCGGCGGGGCCGGGGTCGGTGCTGCCGCAGACGATCTGCCCGGGCGTGGCGATGTTGCCGTTGGTCACGAGGAGCAGCAGCCCGGTGTCACGGCAGACGACGTAGTCGTCGGTTTCGCCGCCGCCGAAGGCCGTGAAGGTCACCTCGAAGGTGCAGGTCTGTCCCTGGGTGTCTCTCGCCACCACCGTCCCCGCGCCGTCCGCTCCCGGCAGCGTGGGCGCGATGCGCCACGAGACCGACGGCGCCGGCAGGGAGCCCGTGCCGCAGGCGGCGGGGAAGGGCGACGAGCAGGTCAGCGACACGTTGGTCGCGCCGGCCTGGAGCGTCACGCTGGCGATGCCGGTGTCTCCGGGCGCCTGGTCGGTCGAGGTGCCGTTGAAGCCGAGCACGCCCGCCTCGATCGCCTTCTGCGCCGAGCAGACCGGCGGCCTTCCGTCGCCGGGCAGCCAGTCGAGGTTGTCGATGCCGAAGTTCTTGAAGCCGGTCTGCCCGCCGCTCCCCTTGGTCGCGATGTATTCGATGCGGGTGATGGCGGTGTCGGACTTCAGCCCGAGGAAGGCCGGCTTGCCGTTGGTCTTCAGCGCATAGGTCCGGGTCGTGGCGTCCTGGAAGGTCGCGACGAGCGAAGCGTTCACCGAGTCGGGGGTGAGCGAGGAGAGCGCGGAGCCGAAGGCGGTCACCGCCGGGCTGAACGTCAGCGCAATCGACTGCGGGATCCCGGGCGACCCCGAGGAGTACCCGCCCGCCACCAGGTTGGGCTTGCTCGCCGCGCCGGATGACGACTGCACCTGGACGGGGATGGACCCCGCCAGCGCCGCGTTGGCCGAAGAGAACGTGATGCCGGAGACCTGGGTGGAGAGCGGCGTGCCCGACGCCAGGCTGTCCGCGTTGAAACGCTGGGCCTGGGACCCGAGGGCGGCCAGGAAGGCGGTCTCGTCGGTGTAGGTCGTCACCGTCGCGGCCAGGGCCGCCGAGCTCATCAGGACACACGCGGCCACAGGGGCGACCGCCCAACGCATCACGCGCTTCATCAGCACAAACCTCCCGGTTGCTTCGTGGGGGAACTGGATGCCGCAACAGCAATGGGGCGAAGAGCGATTATGCGATGAAAAGGGCTGGACGCAACAGAAAATCGCCTCATCCTGCCCCGGAATCCCCGACCGAAGCGGCTTGCGCCATTACCCGGCTTCCCCGAGAATCACGCCCGTGGGACGCGTCCGGTCGAGGCATCCGGGAGGAAGAGTCGTGCCGGACGTGCGTCAACCCGCTGGCGGGCAGGCCCCCCGCCTGTCCAGCCGGACCCTGGAATTGAAGCTGCGCGAGCCGTGGCGGATCGCCCGCGGCACCAGCACCCTGAAGTCCAACGTCCTCGTCAGCCTGGAGGGGGAGGGCGGGCCAGAGGACAACGGCCTCGGGGAGGCGGCCCCGAACATCCGTTACGGCGAGGACGCCGACACCGTGCAGGCGGCCCTGGAACGCCTGTCCCCGCTGCTCAAGGCGGGCCTGCGGGACTGGTCGGGCCTTCTCGACCGCATCGCCCAGGCGGAGCCCCGGCATCCGGCCGCCCGGGCGGCGCTCGACATCGCCATCCACGACCTCGCCGCCCGAAGGCTTGGGATCCCGGTGCACCGGTTGATCGGCGCCAACCCGGCGCGCGTGCCGGAGACCTCCTATTCGATCGGCCTCGACATCGTGCCGGTCATGCAGGAGAAGGTGCGTGCCGCGGCCGGCTTCCCCGTTCTCAAGATCAAGCTCGACGGAAAGGACGACCGGACCATCGTCGAGGGGATCCGCGAGGTGACCGACCGGCCGCTCGTCGTGGACGTCAACGAGGCCTGGCACGACCCGGCCGAGGCGGTGGAGATGATCCGCTGGCTCGCCGGGATGGGGGTGATGCTGGTCGAGCAGCCGTTGCCGGCAGCCGACCTGGAGGGGGCCCGTCAGGTGCGGGCCCGGGCGGTGCTGCCCGTCTTCGCCGACGAGGCGGTGCTCCACCCGGCGGACCTGCCGGCGCTCGTGGACGCCTACGACGGCATCAACGTCAAGGTGCAGAAATCGGGCGGCCTGCGTCCGGCGCTGCGGCTCATCGAGGCGGCGCGCCGGCTCGGGTTCCAGGTGATGATCGGCTGCATGATCGAGTCGTCCCTCGGGATCACCGCCGCGGCACACCTGGCCCCTTTCGCCGACCGGGCCGACCTCGACGGGCACCTGCTCATCGCCGAGGACCCGTTCACCGGCGCCCAGGTCGACCGCGGGATGATCACGCTCCCCCAGGAGATCGGGCTCGGGGTCCATCCCAGGTGATCCTCGGACAGGCTCCCAAGTGAAGGAGGGGCCGCTCGAGAGGCTCGGCGCATCGTTTGCGGCCGCCTGCGAGCGTCTCTTCCCGGACGCGTTCGTCTTCGCCCTCGGGGCGGTCCTCCTCGCCTTCGCGGCCGGCCTCGGCCTCGGGGAGCGGCCGGTGGCGCTGGTGCGCGCCTTCGGCGATTCGTTCTGGTCCCTCATCCCGTTCACCATGCAGATGGCCCTGGTGATCGTCGGAGGCTTCACCGTCGCCAGCGCGCCGCCGGTGGCCCGCCTCATCGAGCGGCTGGCGCGCCTGCCAGGGACCCCGCGCCAGGCCGTGGCGCTCGTGGCGCTCTTCGCCATGCTCGCGTCGCTTCTGTCGTGGGGTCTGTCGCTCGTCTTCACCGGCCTCCTGGTGCGGGCGGTCGTGCAGCGGGTGGAGGGGATCGACTACCGGGCGATCGGCGCCGCCGCCTATCTCGGGCTCGGGAGCGTCTGGGCGCTGGGGCTCTCCTCGTCGGCGGCGCTCCTGCAGGCGAGCCCCGCTTCGATTCCCCCGGCTCTCCTGCCCACCACCGGCGTGCTGCCGCTGTCGCAGACCGTCTTCCTGTGGCAGAGCCTGGCGATGGCGGCGGTCCTCATCGCCGTGTCGGTCACCGTCGCCTGGTGGTCGCACCCCGATCCGTCGCGGGCCCGCAGCGCCGCCTCGATGGGAGTGCGCTTCGAGCCCGAGCCCCCGGAGCCGGCACGGTCTGCCCCGGCGGCCCTCACCCTGGCGGCGCGGCTCGACCGCCTGCCGTGGCCCGGGATCGCCGTCGCGCTCCTGCTCTTCACCTGGCTCGGGATCCAGGTCACGGAGAAAGGCTTCGTCGCGGCGTTCGACCTGAACAACTTCAACATGGCGTTCCTGGCGGCGGGGATGCTCCTGCACGGGCGTCCCTCGTCGTTCCTGCGCGCGGTGGCGCGATCGGTCCCGGCGACGGCCGGCGTGCTGATCCAGTTCCCGTTCTACGCGGGGATCTTCGGCCTCATCTCGAAGACCGCCATCGCGCCGGCGCTGGCCGCGTTGTTCGTCCGGGTGACGACGCGCGGCACCTTCCCCGTCGTCGTGGCGATCTACTCGGCGGTCCTCGGGCTGCTGGTGCCGTCCGGGGGAGGGAAGTGGATCCTCGAGGCGCCGTACGTCATGGCGGCGGCGAACACCTGGGGCATCCACCTCGGCTGGACGGTGCAGATCTACAATTCCGCCGAGGCCCTGCCGAACCTCGTCCACCCTTTCTGGATGCTGCCGCTGATGGGGATCCTGAACGTGAAGGCGCGCGATCTCGCCGGCTACTCCATGCTGCAGCTCGTCCTCCACGTGCCGCTGGTGCTCCTGATGTCGTGGCTGTTCACCTGGACGCTCCCGTACGTGCCCCCGGTCCTTCCCGCACCGCTTCCTTGACTCCCGGCGGGCGCCCGCCGATCATTCCGTCGATGCGTCCCGCCCGTTTTCCGCCCATCGTACTGGCCCTGGCGGTGTGGACCGCCGCGCTTGCGCCGACGGCGGCCGCGCCGGACGCCCCGGTCATCGCGCCGTTCCTGTGCCCCGAAAGCGGACCGAACGGAGGCCATGCGCCGCTGGCGATGGCGAAGTCGGCCGGCCACCTGCTGGTGTTGTGCGCCGACACCGAATCCGAGGAGGGAACGGGACTCGTGGCGAGCGCCGTCGCCATCCACGAGCCCGAGTCGCCGACGCCGAAAAAACCCGTCTTCAGCACGGTGTCGGACTCCCTGCACGTGCGCGTCCAGGCGGTGCCCGATCGCGGGTTCGAGCTGACCTGGGAGAGCCTGCTCCCGCGCGAGGGAGGCGGGGAGTACGGCTGGAGTCCCATCACCCGGTCGAACGTGGCCTGCGGCCCCGAGGGATGCGCCGAGCGGGACGCGCGCTGCGCCGTCGATGTCCCGGAGAGCCGCAGGCAGGACCTGTTCGGGCGCGTGCGCCAGCTCACCCGCACAGGGACGCTCGAGCCGAGCGTGGCGCAGCGGCTCATCGACGATCTGACCGTGCAGGCGCTGCTCGGCGACGACGTCGCCGCGTGGTCCGTGGAGCACCTCGACCACATCCTCGCCATCGGCCAGGAGAACCGCGACGGACTGGCGCAGGCGCGCGGCCTGCTCGACCGGGCGCGGGCCGCGCAGTGTGCGGGGATGGTCTTCCCGCCGGACGAGCCGCCGCCCCCGCCGCCCGATCCCGCCGCGCAGGCCGCCGAGCTGAAGGAGAAGATCGCCCGGTCGAAGGGACGCACCAGCCCTCTCCCGGCCACGGCTCCGGATGCGCCGCCGGCCGGCCTCGACGCAATCGCGTGGCTGGTGGGAGGCCGGTGGGAAGGGAGCGGCGCGCTGCCGGAGGGGGGCACGCTGCACGTCGAGGAGACCTACCGCTGGGGACCCGAGCGGCATTCGATCCGCTTCAGGGCCCGGAACGCCGCGGCGTCGGCGAAGGACGCCTCGGCCGTGGACGGCATCGTCTTCTTCGAGGCGAAGCCCGGAAAGATCGTGCTCTGGAACCTGAAGCCGGGTGGGGGCTTCAGCGAGAGCACGGTCACCCGGGCCGACCGCAGCGGCTGCGAGTTCGTCGGAGCCGACGGTCGCGTGCGCCTGTCGCGCGTCGCGGGCGACCAGCAGAAGCGCGTCGTCGATCAGCTGCGCGGCGGCGCCTGGACCACCGTCGTCACCGCCAGTTACGAGCGGCGCCCGCGTTGACGCGCGGCGACGCTTCGGATCCGGAGTCCGAAGATCCCGCGGAGACGGCCGGCGACGCGGCCGTCGACTTCCCCATCGACGGCACCCTGGACCTGCACCTCTTCGATCCGGCCGAGGTGGGAGATCTCGTTCCGGAGTACCTGCACGCCTGCCGGGAGCGCGGCATCCTGCAGGTCCGCCTGGTGCACGGCAAGGGGATCGGTGAACTGCGCCGCAGCGTCGAGGCCATCCTCGATCGCCTGCCGGAGGTGGCCGAGCGCCGCACGGCCGGCGAGGACGCAGGGGGCTGGGGGGCGACGCTCGTCACCCTCCGCCCTCTCTGACGGGGCGACGCTCATGACCCGCCCCTTCCAGGTCGGACTCAACCTATAATCCGGGCTTCCCGTATCAAGCAAGCGCGCCAGGCCGGCGCATGCCGTTGGAAGGAGGATGCCCGATGATGTCCAACCGCCCCGGACCCTTCCGGTCCCGGACCGCGTTCGCCGTCTCCACCCTGCTGCCGCTGATCGCGGGGCTGCTGCTCCTGCCGGGGACGGCCGCCTCCGCCGGCCGCTTCGACCTGGACACGCTCGCCCGCCTGACGCGGGTGAGCGACCCGCAGATCTCTCCCGACGGTCGATCGATCGTCGTCATCGTGTCGCGGCCCAACTACGAGGACAACCGCACCGACTCGGAGATGGTCCTCGTGGAC
>DASYQE010000118.1:0-3664 GCA_036005805.1 Candidatus Polarisedimenticolia bacterium
GAGGTCATCTCGCCGAAGCCTTCGTGGAACATCACGCCGGAGCGCAGCTTGAACGTCCACGTGCGCATCTCGCTCGAGGGCTTCCACTCGGTGGCGAGGCCGGGCTGATACGCGAAGGTCTTCGAATCGCGCTGGATGAGCGGATCGTAGACGTGATCCCACAAGGGCTTCTCGGCCTGCGTGTTCCGCCAGGGCAGCGGCGTTTCGGTGCCCCACTGGCCAACGGCGACGACGAGCCGATCGCTCTGCGCCGAGGCACGGGAGCGAAGGACGAAGGGGCCGCCCGCCGCGAGGAGCGCGGCCGCTCCCGCCTGCTTGAGAAAGCCCCGACGCCCCACCCATCCGCTCATCGACATGCCCTCCGGCCCTGGAGTGGAAAACCGCGCCCGAATCCTACCCTATAAGCGCACCCTGTCAATGCGCGCCGCTCTGGGGGACGCGTGGCGGCGGCGTCACCGGTCGAGCCAGGCGGCGACGAGCCGCCCGCCGTAGTCGAAGCTGATGTTGGGCCCGTAGTTCTTGACCGCGGGGTCCCAGACGCCGATATAGGTGCCCGACGGCGCCTGGATGTAGTACTGCTGCTTGGCAAGGTGACGCTCGATCTGGTTCAGGACGTCCCGCCGCGCCTTCGGATCGCTGGCACGGCGCTGGCGGACGAGGAGGTCGTCGAGCGCCGGGTCGTTCACGTGGCTCCGGTTGCGCGGCTCCCCCGTGTAGTACTGGCCGAAGAGGAAGCTGTCCGGCTCGACGAAGGGCGTCAGCGGACCGTACACCATCGAGTCGAACTTCCCCACCCGGCATGTCGCCTGGTACGCCCCGTATTCCTTCTGGTCCAGCTTGGCGTCGATTCCCACCGCCTTCAAGTCCTTGAGCAGGAGCTGCATGCTGTCGACGAGGACCGTGGACCCGTACGTCGAGAAGCAGACGCTCGCCGAGAAGCCGTTCGGGTGGCCGGCAGCGGCGAGCAGCCGCTTGGCCTCCGCGCGATCGTGCCGGTAGTACTTGGCGCCTTCGCCGAGCTCCCCGATGGGCAGCGCCCACTCCGAGAGCGCGGCGGGGATCGGGCCGTTGATCGCGCCCTGCCCCTCGAGCACCGCGTCGATCATGCCCTTGCGGTCCATCGCCAGCGAGATGGCCTGCCGCACCCGGACGTCGTTGAACGGCGGCTTGTCCGTCCGCATGTCGATGGTGTTCATGACGTTGGAGGGATACTCGGCGATCTTCAGGCCAGGGCGGCGCTTCTTGAGAGACTCGGCAATCTGCAGCCAGTCCGTCCGGGTGATCGTGCCCGGGTTCTCGTAGCCGAGGTCGTACTTGCCGCCGAGGAACGCCGCCATGCGGGAGGCATTGTCCTCGTCGACGAACATCTCCACCCGCTCGATATGCGGCAGGCCGGCAACGAAGTAAGTCGGATTGCGCACCAGCGTGATCGAGACGTTCGGCTTGTAGGTGTCGAGCATCCACGGGCCGGTGCCGATCACCGCCTCCGGCTTCTTCAGGTCGCCGAACTTCTCGACGCACTCCTTGGCGATGATGGCGCCCGCCATCGGGTTGGCGATCATGTCGAGGAACCAGGCGAACGGCTCCTTCAGCGTGAACCGCACGGTGTACCTGTCGACCGCCTCGACCTTCGCGACGGAGCGGTACATCGACACGTTGACGCTGCCCTTGTCGGTCAGGATGCGCTCGAAGGTGTAGCGCACGTCGTCCGCCGTCAGCTCGCGCCCGTTGACCGGGGGCTTGCCGTGGAAGCGCACCCCCTTCTTGAGCTTGAAGACGTAGGTCGTGTCGCTCGTCTGCTGCCAGGACTCCGCGAGGTCGCCCTCGATCTCGAACGCGCCCGGCCGCACGCCCGGCCCCGCCTTGTGCTTGAGGAGCCGGCTGTGGGTGAAGCTGATCACCACGTGCGTCTTGTAGGCATGGGCGAGGATCTGATCGAAGTGAGGTGGATCCCACATCCGCAGGGATAGCGTGCCGCCGCGCTTGGGCGTCTGCGCTGGGGCCTGCGCCCAGGCGCGGGCAGTCAGCGAAGCGGCCGCGAGGCCGCCGGTTCCGATGGTCAAGAACTCTCGACGTGACACCATTGTCTGTCTCCTCGGCAGAAGTGAGCAGATCCGGGAGCGCATTTATACACAGCGCTCCACGCCTGCGCATGATACCAGGTACATCATCGAAGGGGGCCTCGACGGCCCCCTTCGAGCCTCCCCCAGAACCGGGTTGCGCCGGCGAAGCCGGCGCTCGAACGGCGGTTACTCCGACACGCGTCTTGCCGTCGGGCGCGGCCGAGGCGGGAACAGTCGCGTCCTTCGGCTCACAGTCCGCCGCGGTCGAGGACGGCGCGGGCGGCGGCGATCATGGACGGGATGCGGTCGGCGATCCGGGCCATGCGGGGATCGGTGCTTTCCCCGCGCACCCAGCGGCGGTGAAGCTGCTGGACAACAACCACCGTCTTCCAGAGCGCGAACGCCTCCCACCAGGGGACGGCCGCCACATCGCCGCCGCTCCTCGCGGCGTAGCGCGCGGCGATCTCGGCGCGGGGCGGCAAGCCCATCCGGGCGAGGCCCGGCCGCGTCCCGCGCGACGTCGCCTCCGAGTCGCCCGGGTCGGGCCAGTAGTTGAGCAGGGTCCCGAGGTCGATGAGGGGGTCGCCGAGCGTCGTCATGTCCCAGTCGAAGATCGACACGACGCGGTCCGGATCCGCGGGATCGAACTGGCAATTGTCGAGCTTCAGGTCATTGTGCACGATGGACACGCGACTCATGGCGGGCAGGCGGCCGACGAGGCGCCGGTGGATTTCGTCCATCGCCGGCGGCGAATCGTCGAATTTCGACAGCTCCCACCGCTTGGCCCACCCCGAGACCTGGCGCTCGACGAAGCCCTCGGGCCGGCCGAGGTCGGCGAGGCCGCAGGCCGAGGGGTCGAGGGCGTGCAGGTCGGCCATCGCGTCGACCAGAGCGAAGGCGATGCGACGACCCACCTCGGGATGCGCGCGCATCGACTCGGGCAGGTCCTCGCGAACCACCTCGCCTCGCCGCCGCTCCATGACGAAGAAGTCGGCGCCGAGGACGCCCGGGTCGTCGCAGAAGAGATAGGCGCGCGGCGCGCGGTCGAACCGGCGCCAGAGGTGCGATAGCACCTTGTACTCGCGCTTCATGTCGTGGGCGCCGGGGGCGATCTGGCCCATGGGCGGCCGGCGAAGCACCAGCTCGGATTCGCCCAGCCGCAGCAGGTACGTCAGGTTGGCCGAGCCGTTCGGGAACTGAAGCACCGTCAAGGGGCCGGCGGCGGCAGGCAATACCTCGGCGAGTCGCGGGCGCATCCAGGCCTCGAGCGCCGACCAGTCCAGGCGCTCACCTGCACGGACCGGCGCGACCTCGGGCGTTGCGTCTCCCTGGGCCTCCGAGCCGGTCAGGGCACCCCTCCGTCGATCGCGAGGACGGACCCCGTCGTGAAGCTCGACGCGCTCGAAGCGAAATAGAGCGCCGCCCCCACGACCTCCTCCGGCTCCCCGCCGCGGCCGAGCGCGATCGTCGCGCGGGCGCGCTCGCGGAACTTCTCGAGATCCCAGGCCTTGGAGATATCGGTGAGGAACGGGCCCGGCTGGATGCAGTTGACGCGCACCTTGGGGCCGAAGGCGCGGGCGAATCCCACGGTCATCGCATTG
>DASYQE010000119.1:0-18800 GCA_036005805.1 Candidatus Polarisedimenticolia bacterium
CCGGAGGAGGTCCAGGTGGACAACACCCGCATCCTCGTCTCCCTCCGCGTCCTCGAGGTCTACCGCCGGCAGCAGCAGGTCTTCGTGCGCCTGACGGTCAGCGCCCCCGACGGGAAGACCGAGCTGACC
This sequence comes from Candidatus Polarisedimenticolia bacterium, assembly GCA_036005805.1. Classification (GTDB taxonomy): domain Bacteria; phylum Acidobacteriota; class Polarisedimenticolia; order Gp22-AA2; family Gp22-AA2; genus DASRAU01. The sequence continues at coordinate 130 of DASYQE010000119.1, forward strand.
GACTCGCGCGCCATGTTCAGCGTCGGCTTCTACGACTTCCCGCTCATCGACAACACCCGCCTGGCCAATGGCCTGCGCTGCGCCGTCACCATGAGCGCCTGGTCGAAGACCAACGCCGACCTCACCACGACCTGCTTTCCGGGCGAGTACGCCTCCCTCAAGGACCGGCCGTACATCGACGAGGTCATGAAGAAGCTGACCCAGCAGGCGCCGCCCCAGCCCTAGCCGGATCCGGAACCTTCCCACCGGCTCCCACGTAGAGCAACGCCACCGGCCTGGGGAAGCCCCGCCCGGCGGTCGTGTAGAATCCGGCCTTCCGTCAACGACCTTCTGAAGACCTGGGGGGAGCCCATGTCACGTCTGCGCGTCATCGCTCTGTCCGCCGCCGTCCTTTCGGCCGGCCTTCTCTTCTCCCTCCTGCCGGCCTCCGGCCCCGCCGGCGTCGCGCGCGCGGCCGAGGACACGCTTCCCGACGGCTTCTACCGCTACCCGACTGTGGCCAAGGGGATGGTCGTCTTCGCCTCCGAAGGGGATCTCTGGAAGGTGCCGCTCACGGGGGGCGTGGCGCAGCGGCTGACGGCCTACGAAGGCGAGGAGAAGTGGCCGGCCCTCTCGCCGGACGGGCGCTTCATCGCCTTCACGGCGCAGTACGAAGGGAACGACGATGTCTACGTCATGTCGGCATCCGGCGGCGAGCCGGCGCGACTCACCTTCCATCCGTCGCCCGACCAGGTGATCGGCTGGACCGCCGACGGGAAGACCGTCTTCCGCAGCCGCCGCGACACGCCGCACAACGACAACCGCGTCTACACCCTGCCGCGCGAAGGCGGGATCCCGACCCTCATCCGCCTCGAGCCGGCGGCCTGGATCACCTTCGAGCCGAACGGCAAGCGCGTCGCCTTCGAGAAGATCGGCCTCGAGACCCACAACTGGAAGCGCTACAAGGGCGGCGAGGCGGAGCAGATCTACGTCGGCACGGTCGATCCGATGGCGATCAAGGAGGTCACCGACTGGGACGGCAAGGACGCCTTCCCGATGTGGGCCACCGACGGCCGCATCTACTTCGTGACCGATCGCTGGGGGCGCCCGAACCTCGCGTCGATGAAGCCGGACGGCTCGGATGTGAAGCGGCTGACCACCTTCGACGACTACGACGTCCGCTGGCCCTCGATGGGAGACAAGACCATCGTCTTCCAGCACAAGATGGATCTCTGGTCGTTCGACATGGCCTCGGGGAAGGCGGCGATGATCCCGGTGTCGCTGCCCAGCGACCGGCTCCAGGTGCGCGACCGCTTCGTCGATCCGATGTCGAACCTGCGCGGCTGGGGGCTGTCGAAGGACGGCGAGCGGATCGTGCTCGAGACCCGCGGCGACCTCTTCGTCACGCGGACGAAGCGCAAGGGGCTCATCCGCCGTCTCACCGAGAACTCGGCGGCGCGCACCCGCGGCCCCGCCTTCGCGCCCGACGGCAACTCGGTCGCCGCCTGGACGGAAGTGGACGGCGAGGAGCAGCTCATCCTCTATTCCGCCGACAACAGTCAGCCGTTCAAGCAGGTCGGCAAGCAGGATCCGGGGTGGCACTACGCGCCGATCTGGTCCCCCGATGGCAAGCGGCTGGCGTGGAGCGACCAGAAGTACCGCGTCATCATGGCCGACGCCGCCAGCGGCGCCACCACGGTCGTGGACACCGGCGTGTTCGAGACCGACACCTACGAGTGGTCCCCGGACAGCCGCTACCTGGCGTACGAGATCCCGATCGAGAACGGTTTCAGCCAGGTGCGCATCTATGACGCGCAGGGGAAGAAGAACTACAACGTGTCGAGCGAGATGTTCAACTCGTACTCCCCCACCTGGGACCCGAAGGGGAAGTACCTCTATTACCTGTCCGATCGCTTCATCAACCCGTACCTCGACCGGTTCGAGGCGCGCTTCATCGTGCAGAAGTCGGCGCTGCCGATCGTCGTCGCGCTGCAGGCCGACGGCAAGCTGCCGTTCGCGCCGCGCGGCGACATCGACTCCAAGGACGACAAGAAGGACAAGGACGACGACAAGGACGCGGACAAGAAGGACGCCGACAAGTCGGACAAGAAGAAGGACGCCGACAAGAAAGACGAGAAGAAAGAAGAGAAAGTCGAGCCGATCAAGATCGACTTCGACGGCCTCGCCGACCGCATCGTGCAGGCGCCGGTCCCGCCGGGGCGCTACTTCGGCCTCAAGGCGGTCGAGGGGAAACTGCACTTCATCGGCATCGAGCCGCGCGGCATGACGCCGCCCGACGGCGACGACGATGATGACGACGGTCCCGGTGGCGGCGGCACCCTCTACACCTTCGACATCGCCAAGGAGAAGATGCTGCCTTTGGCGCAGAGCGTGCGCGGTTACGACGTGTCGATGAACGGCAAGGTCCTCGTCTATCGGACGCGCGACCAGTTCATCCGGGCGGAGGCCGGCACCATGTCCACGCCGCAGGCCGAGGGCCCGCAGGGGGGCGCCGACGATCCGCGCATCGATCTCTCCGGCTGGACGGTGCGCGTCAACCCGCGCCAGGAGTGGAAGCAGGAGCTGCGCGAGGCCTGGCGGCTGCAGCGCGACTTCTTCTACGACCCGCAGATGCACGGTGTGGACTGGAACGGCGTCTGGAAGCAGTACGGCACGCTCGCCGACCGCATGGCCAGCCGCGACGACCTCGAGGACGTCATCGGGGAGATGTTCGGCGAGCTGAGCGTCGGGCACGCCTACCACTTCGCCACCGACCTGCGCCGCGGCAAGCCGATCGGCACGGGGCTTCTCGGCGCCGACCTGACCTACGACGACGCCTCGGGCTTCTGGAAGATCGGCCACATCTACAAGGCCGACTACCCGGATCCCAAGGTGTCATCGCCGCTCGCCCGTCCCGATCTGCGCGTGAAGGAGGGCATGTGGCTGGTGGCGATCGACGGCCGCCCCCTGATGAAGGGGGAAGACTACATGCGCCGCCTGGCCAACCGCGCCGGCCAGGAGGTCGAGCTGTCGGTCAGCGACCAGCCGAAGTACGAGGGGTCGCGCCGCATCATCGTGAAGCCGGTCGCGGCCGACACGCGCCTGCGCTACGCCGACTGGATCCGCGAGAACCGCGCGTATGTTGACAGGATGTCGCACGGGACGATCGGCTACCTGCACCTCTACGACATGGGGGGCTACGGGCTGCAGCAGTTCGCCCGCGACTATCCGCCGCAGTGGAACAAGAAGGGCTTCATCATCGACGACCGCTGGAACCACGGCGGCTTCGTGGCGACGATGATCATCTCGCACCTCGACCGCAAGCTCTTTTCGGTCGCCGGCAACCGCTACAGCAACACGCGGCAGACGGCGCCCGACCGCGCCTTCCACGGCCACCTCGACGTGCTGATCAACCGGCAGGGTGGCTCGGACTGCGAGACCCTGGCCCTCGAGGTCAAGGATTTCGGGATGGGCCAGGTGATCGGCACGCGCACGTGGGGCGGCTGGGTCGGAATCCGCGGCGACAAGGCCTTCCGCGACGGCGGCGTCACGACGCAGCCGGAGTTCGGCGGCTGGGACCCGAAGGGCAAGGGCTGGCAGATCGAGGGCCACGGCGTCGATCCCGACGTCGTCCTCGACCTGAGCGCCGACGGCTTCCTCGACGGCGTGGACGAGCAGCTCGACTTCGCCATCAAGGACCTGATGGACAAGATCGCCAAGGATCCGCGCGACCTGGCCCCGATGCCGCCGATCACCCCGCGGCCGCTCAAGGCCGCCAAATAGGGGCGGGAGCCCCCACCCGGGAGGGCTGGCGCCGGAAGGACCCCGGCATTACGTTGTGGTACGATGCGTTGTCCTCGAGGCGCGGTCGCGCGCACCTCGAGGCGGCGCTCCCTGCGAGGGGCGTCACCGCCAGGCGGTAACACCTTTCGGGAGAATACGTTGAGCGAAGCCACCCAGCGGGAACCGTTCATCCTGTCCGTCGTGCGCTGGTTCGATTCCTGGTCCGGGATCAACCACGAAGCGGCGCGCAACCAGCCGAGGGAGATCGACTGGATGCGGGTGACGCCGTTCCTGGGCCTGCACGCCGCCTGCCTGCTGGTCTTCGTGGTGGGCTGGAGCCCGATCGCGGTCGGCATGGCCGCGTTCTTCTTCTTCGCCCGCATGTTCGCGGTCACCGGCTTCTACCACCGCTACTTCTCGCACCGCTCGTTCAAGACCTCCCGCTTCATGCAGTTCCTGTTCGGCGTCATGGGCAACACCTGCGTGCAGCGCGGGCCGATCTGGTGGGCCTCGCACCACCGCTACCACCACAAGGTCTCGGACACCGACGAGGACCCGCACTCCCCGGTGCGCTTCGGGCTGATGTGGAGCCACATGGGCTGGTTCATGTCCCGCGCCCACTTCGCGCCGCGTCTCGAGCTGGTGAAGGACCTGGTGAGGTTCCCCGAGCTGCGCTTCCTGGATCGGTTCGACACGCTCATCCCGGTGCTGGCCGGGGCGGTGATGTGGGCGATCGGCTCGGTGCTGCACCACTTCGCGCCGGGGCTCGGGACGACGGGACCGCAGATGTTCGTCTGGAGCCTGGTCTCGACCGTGGTGCTGCTGCACTCGGCCGTGTGCATCAACTCGATCGCGCACTGGTTCGGCCGCCGGCGCTACCCTACCACCGACAACAGCCGCAACTCCTTCGCGCTGTCGCTGTTGACCTTCGGCGAGGGCTGGCACAACAACCATCACTTCTACCAGGCGTCGGTCCGCCAGGGACATCACTGGTGGCAGATCGACATCACCTGGTACATCCTCGTCGTCATGTCGTGGATGGGGCTGGTGTGGGACCTCAAGCCGGTCCCGGCCCACGTCTACGCCACGCCGCGGCCCGAGCGCCGGCGGCGCGTCTGAAGGACGGCGAACCCGTCAGAAGTTCCAGCCCAGCCCCAGGTTCACCTGGTCGACCGACTGCTCCCCGGGGTCGGTGAAGTTCGTCGCGTCCGCCTTGATGACGACCTGCTTGATCGGGGCGTACTGCAGGCCACACGTCTTGGCCGTGAGATCGGCCAGGGGGTCGGTCGGAAGACCTGACGCCACCTCCTGCTGGGTGTTCAGGTTCTCGAAGCGGCAGAAGACCACGAGGTCCTGCTTCGACTTCGGCCAGGTGCTCAGCACGTCGTAGCCGATCTCCAGGTACAGCCCGTCGCTCCGCTCGCCGATCGCCGTCAGCCCGGCCGGGTCGATCGCCAGGCTAATCTCCCCCGCCTGGCCGAGAATGCCGGAGGCGTAGAGGGCTCGCGCCTGGAAGCCGCGCCAGCGGTACTCCGCGTGCGCGTCCCACAGGGTCAGGCGGCCTCCCGGGAACCCGGGCTGCTGCTGACCGGTGCGGCCGACGAAGCCCGAGGCGCCGACCATGAGGTCGCCGATTCCCTTGCCGCGCAGCGGCCGCCAGTCGACGCGCGCCGTCAGCGCCATGTCCTCGGCGAGCGAGTTCTCTCCCTGCTGCCGGCCTCCCGCAATGCCTTCGACCGGCGTGAAGCCGGCGGCGTCGAGCGACTCGACGACGTCGCCGCGCCATTCCACCGCCCCCGCCTCGCCGTAGGCGCCGGCGCCGACGCCGCGCCACGTCGAAGGGACGATGCGCTGCTCCACGAAGGGACGCATGGTGCCGAGATAATCGGAGGGCTCGTGCCTCTCGTTGACCAGCCCGACCGGCAGGAGCATCAACCCGCCGCGCCAGCCGATCTCCTTGCGCTGGCGGAAGTCGACGTAGGCGAACTCGACGGTGGCGTCGCCCGAGGAGCCGTCCTCGACCAGCGCGTGCTCGACGCCGAACGACGAGTTGAAGAGCAGCCGGTCGTCGAAGCGGTAGCCGACGTACACGAACGCCTCGGTCAGGTCGGCCCGGTCGGGGACGTTCGCGTCCGTGTCGTTGTCGCGGTGCGCCGTGAAGCGCTGGTACAGGGCCGAACCGTAGCCGCCGACCGCCAGGCCGCGCCTGGTGAGATAGACGCGCGATGCGGAGGGTGCGAGGCCGTTGACGCTGTGGGTCTCACTGGCGGCAACACCTCCGGTCCGCTCCTGGCGCAGGCGTCCCAGCTCGGCCTCGAGCGCGGTGAGGCGCTTCTGGATGTCGGCCATGCCGACGGACTCGCTCTTGAGCCGGGCGATTTCCTCTTCGAGCGCCTGGATGCGCCGGCGAAGCGCCTCGGCGTCCTCCGGAGCGGACACGCCCGCGGCCGGCGGGGTCGCTTCGGCGGCGGCCGGCTGATCCGCAGCGCTCGTCTCCGCGGCGGCGCGAGCCGAATCCGCCGCTCCCAGCATCGCCACAAACGCCCCGATCAATGCCCCCGTCCGTTTGATCCGCATTTGTACCGATCCCCCCATTGGGACAAAAAAAGAGGCGTTCGGGCTGAACCCGAACGCCCCGTTTCCTACGGCTTCACGCTGTGGCGGTCCTCAGTGGGAGGCCGGCGGCGTGGTGCCCGTGGACGCCGTGTCGAACTTGAGGTCCGAAATGGTGTCCATCTGGTTGTCGTTGTTGAACACGACGGTGATCTGCTGGCCCGGACGAACCTGGTTCAGCTTGCTGATCGCCTGCCCCGTCACCTTCAGCGTCTTCTCGTCGCCGCTGGCGGTGGCGCTGCCCGTGCTGCCGCTCGGGCTGCCCGGAGTGCTGGGGGTCGTCGCGCTGCCCGTGCCGGCGCTGCCGCCGAGGTCACGAACGGTGATCGTCTTCGCGTCCGGGTCGACCGAAACCACCGTCACCACCTTTTCCTGCTTCTTGCCGGTGGTCGAGGTGGCCGCCTTGTCCTTGTCGGTTCCAGCGTAAACGGTCGCCACGGGTGCGAGCACGAGCGCCGCGATGGCCACGATGGCTAGAATACGAATTGCCTTCATGATGAACGCCTCCTTGATGAATTTGGGAGGGGGCATTCACTGCGTCTCAACAGGAACATCCCGAGTCGTTCCCGCAAGCAAGACGCATGCTAGCACGCTGATCCGCGACCGGCGATTCAAGGACAGGCTTCTCAGTATTTTTCCAGAATCGATTCTACGGTCCGCCGCGACATCGGATGGTAACCGTCGCGCGCCGCGGCGAAGATGTCGCGCGCCAGCGCGCGCGTCGTCTCCGTGCGGCCGAGCGCCGTGTAGATCGGCCGCAGGTATTTCATCCGTCCGACGGTGGTGAGGACCTCGCGCAGGCGATCGAACGCGGGAGCGTACGCCGAGGCCGCGGCGATGGTCAGCCACTCCACGAGGATCTCGTAGTTGCCGCGGTCGCCGAGCCGGAGCGCGCCGTCGAGCGCGGCGCAGTCGGCCGCCGCGAGCGGGCGCGGCAGCCGCTGCAGATACACGAGCGTCTCGCTCGTGCCCCACGCCGCGATCGCGTCCGCCGTCGGACGGATCCCTTTCGTCCAGCCCGCGGCGAGCGTGGAGAGCCGATCGAGCGCCGGCGCCGCGAAGCGCGGCGCGTTCGCCGGCAGCCCCGGCTCGTGCAGCCAGGCGCGCAGCCCGATGGTCTCGCCGAGACCCGGCAGCTCCGCCGCGATGAACCGCTCCCATTCCTCCGTGGTGATCGAGGTGAAGCGGAAGCGCTCGATGTAGCGGCGCAGCACCGGGTCGAAGCGCTCGCGCCCCGCGCTGCGCTCCAGGAGCGCCCACAGGCGCGCCCCCTTCTCGTACGGAATCGACGAGAACGCCTCGTCGGGATCGACGCCGTCGAGATCGAGGCGCAGCCGCGTCATCTCCGGCCGCTCCGCGAAGCGCTCGAACTCGGCGTGCAGCACCTTCTCGCCGATGGCCCACGCCAGCGCCGCCGCTTCCGCTCCGTGCAGCGCCTCGTGGATGCGCCGCTCGGCGTACACCGTCGTCCCCTCGTTGAGCCAGAAATGCTCGTTGCTGGTGTTGGTGACGAGGTTGCCGGTCCAGGAGTGGGCCAGCTCGTGCGCCACCACGTCCACGAGCGACCGATCGCCCGCCAGGAGCGTCGGCGTCAGGAACGTCATGCGCGGGTTCTCCATGCCGCCGAAAGGAAACGACGGCGGCAGGACCAGCATGTCGTAGCGCTCCCAGTCGTACGGCCCGAACAGGCGCTCCGCCGTGCGCAGCATGTCCTCGATGCCGGCGAACTCCCACGCCGCCTTTTCGACCGTGCCCGGCTCGGCCCAGACACGCGAGCGGGGAGACAGGTCGCGCGATGCCAGCTCGCCGACCGCCAGCGCCAGCAGGTAGGGCGGGATCGGCTGCGGCATCTCGAAGCGCCAGGTGCGCGTGCCGGGACGCGGCCCGGGCCCGTCGCCCGCCGGCCCCGCCGACATCACCGCCGCCAGAGGCTCGGGGACGGTGAGCGCCGCCGAGTAGGTCAGCCGCGCCCCCGGCGAATCCTGCACCGGCGCTACCTCGCGCGCGTGGATCGCCTGGCACTGGCTGAAGAGGAACGGCTGGCGCCGCCCCGACGTCTGCCGCGGCTCGAGCCACTGCAGCGCCGTCGAGTCGGGAGAGGTCTCGTACGCGATGACGATCGCCGGCGTGCCGGGCGGAAGATCGAGCCGCAGCCGGCGGCCGAGGATCGGCTGCTCGTCCTCGAGCACGAACGGAATCGGCCGCCCGTCGGCGCCAGCGACCGCGCGCACGGTCAACATTTTTGTGTCGAGGTCGAGCCGGCCCGCCGAGGCGGACGTGAGAGTCAGGCGCGCGGTTCCCGCCAGGACCCGGCGCGTGAAATCGACCTCGAGCTCGAGGTGCACGTGCTTCGTGCGCGGCTGCTCCGGTTCGAAAAATGAATGAGGGTCGGGTCGCGCCATTTCGACCTCAGCGGATGGGAACGTAGATGTTGGTGATCCGCTCCGACTCCAGCGTGTTCCCCGGGTCGCTGACGAACTCATCCCACGCCGCCCCCGCCGGCTCGTAACCGGCCGTCTTCATGAAGGCGATCGTCTTCGCCCAGGTCGCCGGCAGGCCGTGGTACGAGCCCTTGTGCACCACTTTCAGAGCGGGGCCGCCATAGGTCTGCTTCACCTGCACGTTCGAGTCGCCGCCGACCGGCTTGTCGGGCGCGCGGTCGAGCGGGATGGCGGCGTCGAACTGGTACCCTTCCGCATCCTCTTTATTGTTGATGGCCAGGACGGGCGCGACCTGCCGGACGCCGTGCTTCGACATGAACCGGGCCACCTGCCCGAATCCGGCGCCGAGCGCGGCGGCATAGGCCGCCTCGTCGTGCCCCGCCGTCGCCGGGACGTAGGCGATGGTCACGGGCTGAACCTCGACCCGGCTCACCACGAGGTCGCCGAGGTCCTCCCGGGGAAGGGTGGCGGCGAACCGGTCGAGGTTGGCGAGGGCCTTCTCGAAATCCTTCCCGGCCAGGCTGTCCATCGCCAGGCCGAACCACCGCCCGGTCGGCCCCGCTCCCATGTCGGAGTCGACGCCCCAGACGACGCGCGTGCCCTCGCCTTCGGGGGTCAGGTGGAAGGTTTCCTCGGACGTCCCCATCGTGCCGAAGTCAATCGTGCGCTTCACGTAGTCCGGCGGGCGGCTCTCGACCACGGTCTGGCTCCCCGAGCCGACCATCCTGTTTTCGCTGGTCCAGTGGAACGTTGCGCCGACGCCGAAATCGGGCCCCGACATCGTGTACTTCGCCTGCGGGTCGAGGTCGTAGCACGGCAGCCACTTGTCGGCGTGGCGGAACGAGGTCAGGAGCAGGTGCACCGTCGCCGGGCGGGCGCCGATGACCGCCGAGCGCTCGACGTGCACCTGGCGCGGCAGCAGGAGGCCGACACCCACGAACAGGGCGGCCAGGACGAGAAAGAGCAGGACGGCCTTCTTGGCGAGACGCATGCGGGGCTCCCCGGAAACCGTTGTCGGTCCCGCGGATGATAGGCTGAGCGGCCCATGGAAGGCACGCGAATCGAAGTTTCGGCGGCCGCCACCGGAACGGCTGCCGTTCCGGTCGAGGCGGCGGCGCACGAGGCCTGGGTCCGGCTGTTCGAGGACCTGCGCGGCCGCGGCGCCGGAGCGCGCGACATCCTGGTGGAGCGGATCTTCTTCAGCGACCCCGGACCTCTCGACGCCATCCGCTCGGGACGGGCGCTCGCGTACGCAGCGGCCGGCGTCGCGACGCCGCCGATCGTCTCCATCGTGGGGCAGCCGCCTGCGGATCCCGCTGTTCCGTTCGCCGTCCTGGCCCACGCCCTCCCGGGTGCTGGGCCGGCCGGCGGCGCGGCGGCGCGGCGGCTCGAAGGGCTGCCGGAAGGGACCGCGGGGATCGAGACCCACGCCGGCGGCGCCCGCCGCGTCCTCCTGACCGGGATCGTCGGCGGCGACCCCGGAGACCGGCTCGACTTCGAGGGCCAGGCGGCCCGCCTGTTCGCGCGCGCCGGCTCCGTGCTGATGCGCGAGGGCATTCCGTTCCGGCAGGTGGCGCGCACCTGGATCTTCCTCGCCGCGATCGACCGCGACTACGCCGCGCTGAACCGGGCGCGCCGCGCCTTCTTCGAGGCCTCGGACGTGCGGCCGGCTCCCGCCAGCACGGGGATCGGCGGGCGGCCCGCGGCCGCCGGGCGCCTCATCGCGCTCGACCTCATCGCCTTCGACGGCCTGCCGCGCGACGCCATGCGCCCGCTGAGCGCGCCGACGATGAACGAGGCGCCCTCCTACGGCTCGGATTTCTCGCGCGGCTTCGAGGTGCGCCTCGCCGATCGCCGGCTGGTGTTCGTCTCGGGCACCGCGAGCATCGACCGGCGCGGCGAGGTGCTGCACACCGGCGACATCGAGATGCAGGCGGATCGCATGCTGCAGAACGTCGATCGGCTTCTGCACGCGGCCGGCGCCGGGTTCGAGTCCCTCGCGCACGCCGTCACCTACGTCAAGCGCGCCGGGGACGCCCCCGCCATCGCCGCCGCCTGCGCCCGCGCCGGGTTCCCCGCGGAGGTGCCGCACGTCGTCTGCGTCGCCGAGGTGTGCCGCGCCGAGTGGCTGTGCGAGATGGAAGCGTACGCGGCCCTGCCCGCATGACATCGTCCGGCTGGCTTTCGACGGGCGCCATCCTCGGCGCCGCGGCGGTGGGGCTCGGCGCCTTCGGGGCGCACGGCCTGAAGAGCCGCGTGACGGCGGATCTGCTGGTCGTCTTCGAGACCGCGGCGCGCTATCACCTGATCCACGCGCTGGCGATCGTCGCGGTGGCCTGGGTCGCCGAGCGCTTCCCCGGCGCCTGCGCCACCGCCGCCGGGTGGCTCTTCGTCACCGGCATCGTTCTCTTCTCCGGCTCGCTCTACGCCCTCGTCCTCACGGGCGTCCGCGGCCTCGGGGCGATCACGCCGCTCGGCGGGCTGGCGTTCATCGCGGGATGGATCCTGCTGGCGCTCGCCCCCGTCAGCGCGAAACCGTGATGAGCGCGACCGACACGGCGGCGGCGGGCGCCACCGACCCGCTCCTGTGGCACCGCATCCAGTTCGCCTTCACCATCATCTATCACTACCTGGTCCCGCAGCTGACGATGGGGCTGGCTTTTCTCATCGCGGTCATGAAGGGGCTCGGGCTGCGCCGCAGCGCCGGAGCCGACGGCTGGAACGACGCCGCCCGTTTCTGGATCCGCATCTTCGGCCTCAACTTCGCGGTCGGGGTCGTGACCGGCATCCCGATGGAGTTCCAGTTCGGCACCAACTGGGCCCGCTTCGCCACCTACGCCGGCGGCGTCATCGGCCAGACGCTTGCGATGGAAGGGATGTTCGCGTTTTTCCTCGAGTCGTCGTTCCTGGCGCTGCTCGTCTGGGGAGAGCGGCGCGTCGGCCGCATCGGGCACTTCCTCGCGGCGCAGGCGCTCTTCGTCGGCTCCTGGGTCTCGGGCTACTTCATCGTCTGCACCAATTCCTTCATGCAGCACCCGGTCGGCCACGCCGTCGGCGAGGATGGCCGCCTGCGCCTCGTGGACTTCTGGACGTTCCTGCTGAACCCGTGGGCCGTCGCCGCCTACGTGCACACCATGCTGGGGGCGGTCGTCACCGGCGCCTTCGTGGTCGCGGCGATCGGCGCTTTCTACGTGCTGACCGGGCGGCACCCGGACGCGGCGCGGCGCTTCCTGAAGGTCGGCGTCGTGTCCGGCTTCGCGGCAAGCCTGCTCGTGGCCTTCCCGACCGGCGACCACCAGGCGAAGCTGGTCGCGGCGCACCAGCCGGCGGCGCTCGCGGCGATGGAGGGGCGGTTCGAGAGCGGCCCGCGCGCCGAGATCACCATCATCGGCCAGCCGGACGTGGCGCAGCGGAAGATGGACAACCCGATTGCCGTCCCCGGCATCCTGTCGTTCCTGGCGCACGGCGCGATCACCGCCGAGGTGCACGGCCTGAACGAATTCCCACCTTCGAATTGGCCCGACAACATCGAGCTGCTCTACTACGTCTTCCACATCATGGTCGGGCTCGGGACGATCTTCATCGGCGTCACCGGCCTCGCGGCGCTCCTCCTGTGGCGAGGCCTTCTGTTCCGCAGCCGGCCCCTCCTGTGGGTGCTGATGCTGGCGGCGCCGTTCCCTTACATCGCCAACACCGCCGGCTGGATGACCGCCGAGCTGGGACGCCAGCCGTGGCTGGTGTACGGGCTGTTCCGGACGAGCCAGGGAGCGAGCCCGATGGTGCACGCCGGTTCGACCCTGTTCACGCTCATCGGCTTCTGCGGGCTGTACCTGGTGATCGGGCTGGCCTTCCTGTTTCTCGTCGGTCGCGAGATCCTGCACGGGCCGGCGGAGCCGGCGGCGCGCGGGAGCGTCAGGGGAGGCACGACGGAGACCGGCCATGACTGACGTGTCTCCCGGGGAGACCCGCCGTGATTGAGATCTGGTTCGCCATCGTCGCGCTGACCGTCACCCTCTATGTGCTCCTCGACGGGTTCGACCTCGGAGCGGGGGCGCTGCACCTCTTCGTCGCGAAGACCGACGTCGAGCGGCGGCAGGTGTTCGCGGCCATCGGCCCCTACTGGGACGGCAACGAAGTCTGGCTCATCGCCACCGGTGGGCTCACCTACGTCGCCTTCCCGCAGGTGCTGGCGTCGGGACTGTCCGGCTTCTACCTCGCGATGATGCTGGTCCTCTGGACCCTCATCCTGCGCGGGCTGTCGATCGAGTTCCGCAGCCATCTGGAGCTGCCGCTGTGGCGGCAGGCGGGCGACGTCGTCTTCGGCGTCGCCAGCACGAGCCTGATCGTCGTGCTCGGCGCGGCCATCGGGAACCTGGTGCGCGGCATGCCCATCGATCGCGACGGCTGGTTCGCGCTGACGCTGTTCACCGACTTCGGCACGTCAGGCGAGATCGGCATCCTCGACTGGTACACGGTGCTCGTCGGCGTCTTCACCCTCGCGGCGCTGTCGGCGCACGGCGCGGCCTACCTCGCCTGCAAGACGTCGGGCCCGGTGCAGGAGCGCGCCCGCCGTTTCGGCCGGCCGCTGGCCGCCGCCGTGGCCGGACTCTTCGCCGTCGTCACCGTGGCGACCGCCTTCGTGACCCCGGGCTTTCTCGGCGCCGTGCCGTCGCGACCCGCCGCCTGGCTCGCCGCGCTGGTCGCCGCCGCCGGTCTGGTCCTGTTGAATCTCGATCTGCGCACTGGCCGGGATGGGCGCGCCTTCCTCGGCTCGACCCTCTTCCTCGGAGGTCTGCTCGCGGCGACGGCGGCGGCGATGTACCCGGTGCTGCTGCGCGCCCGGAACGATCCGGCCCTGTCGCTCACCGCTCCGGGGACCGCCAGCGCCGAATCCTCGCTGCGCATCGCCCTCGCCTGGTGGTCGCTCGCGTTCCCGCTCGCGGTCGCCTATTCCATCGTCGTCTGGCGGCTGCACCGGGGCAAGGTGCAGGCGGCCGCCGACGGCGAGGGCTATTAGTTGATGGGATCGCCGCCCTTCTGATAAAACCTTTCTGCTTCGCCAGTTTCAGGCACTTCAGCGCGATCGGATCGCCCGACATCTGAGAGGACCGAGGTCATGCCCGAAGTCGACGCCGGCAAGGAGTCCAAGGAATTCCATCTCGACATCGCGGCCGAGAACCGCCCGTTCTTCCTGAAGGGAAGCGGCGCGCTCGACTGGGGAACACAGAACCGGCTGTCGCGCATCTTCGACCCGGAGAGCGGCCGCACGGTGATGCTGGCCATCGACCACGGTTACTTCCAGGGACCGACGACCGGCCTCGAGCGCGTCGATGTCTCCATCGTGCCGCTGCTGCCGTACTGCGACGCCCTCATGGTGACGCGCGGCATCCTGCGCACCAGCATCCCGCCGACCTTCCGCAAGGGGATCGTGCTCCGCGCCTCAGGCGGGCCATCGCTTCTCAAAGAACTGTCGGACGAGGAAATCGCGGTGGACGCGGACGAGATCTGCCGGCTGCACGTCGCGGCGCTGGCGGTGCAGATCTTCGTCGGCGGGCCTCACGAGACGCGCTCCATCCACAACATGACGCGGCTGGTCGACCTGGGAAACAGGCTCGGTGTGCCGGTCTTCGCGGTCACCGCGGTCGGCAAGGAGATGGTCCGCGACGCGCGCTACTTCCGCCTCGCCTGCCGCATGGCGGCGGAGCTGGGGGCGCACTTCGTCAAGACTTACCACGTGGCGGAGGGCTTCGAGACGGTGACCGCGTCGTGCCCCGTGCCGATCGTCATGGCCGGCGGCAAGAAGCTCCCGGAGATCGAGGCGCTCACCATGGCGCACCGCGCCGTGCAGGAAGGCGCTTGCGGTGTGGACATGGGCCGCAACATCTTCCAGTCGGAAGCGCCGGCCGCCATGCTCCAGGCGGTGCGCAAGGTCGTGCACGAGAACATGAAGCCGAAGGAAGCGCTCGACCTCTACCAGTCGCTGCGCGCCGAGCGCCGCCGCAAAACGTCCTGACGGACGACGGGAATCGCCGCAAGGAGAACGCATGTCGAATGACTGGAGCGCACACGCCGCGACCCTGACCGCCGCGCTGCACCTGAGGCAGCCTGCCGTCGCGATCGCCTTCGCCGACGAGGTGCCGGCGGGGGTGCCGATGTGGAAAGGACAGGTCCCCGCGGGCTGCCGCTTCTGGGAAGAGGGCAGCCGCGCTCTGTTCGCGACGGTGCCGGTGGATCACGACCTGTGCGCCATCGGCACCTGGACGCACAACCTCGAGACCAGCCCGGCGCACGACGCCGAGCGCGCCGAGGCCCTGAAGGTGTTCGCATCGCTCGGCTACGTTCGGCCCGAGGACCTGCCGCAGATCCCCGTCCTCAGGCAGCGCCCGAAGCTGGTGATCTACGGGCCGCTCGACCGGATGCCGATCCGCCCGGCGGTGGTGCTGCTCTTCGCGCGTCCGGAGCAGGCGCTCATCCTGTCGGAGGCGTCGCAGCAGACCGAGGCGGGGACGCCGCCGGCGATGGGACGCCCGGCCTGCGCCGTCGTCCCTCAGGCCGCCAACTCGCAGCGGACCGCGCTCAGCCTCGGGTGCTGCGGCGCGCGCGCCTACCTCGACGTCCTCAAGTCCGACGTGGCGCTCTATGCCATCCCCGAGTCGCGCCTGGCCGCCTTCACCGCGCGCGTGGCGGAACTGGCGAAGGCGAACGAAGTGCTGACGGCCTTCCACGCGGTGCGCCGCCGCGACGTCGAACGGGGCCTGACCCCGACCATCGCCGAATCGCTCGCGGCGATGCAGTCCTGACCCGCGGCGGCATGCCGACCGGCCGGACGGCCCTCGTCATCCTTTTGCCGCTCATGGCGGCGGCGCTCCTGCTGTCCCTCGATCCGATCCGCAGCGCCATCGGACCCGGTCGCCTCCCCGCCGTCGTCCTCTGGGGGCTCCCGGCGCTCGCGCTGCTCCTGGCGTTCTTCGGACCGTCTTTGCCTCCGCGGGACGCCCGGCGGGTCGCATCGGCCGCGGCGCCGTTTTTCTCCCCCGCCCTGCGCCTGGTGCCGTGGATGGCCGGCGCCTTCGTCCTCGATCAGTCCTTCATCGGCATCGCGCACGTGCTCGGCTGGGTCTCGTTCACCTACGGCGACCAGAACCTGGCGGCGCACCCGCTGAAGACGGTGCTCCTCGGCGTGCCCGCGTGCCTGCTGCTCGGCTCGCTCGGAACGGAACGGGCGCTGCGGTCGGGGGTGCTCGACGGCGCGGCCCGGAGATGGGGCCTGCGCGCCGGCGTCACGCTGTCGGTCGCGGCCGGATTGGCGCTCGCGGTGCCGGCGCTCGTGGGGGCCGGAGAGTTCGGCGACCCCGCCTTCGTCACTGCCAGCCTGGCGGTCGCGCTGGTGCGCGAGATCGGCCTGGTCCTGATCTACCTGCGCGGCGGCGGACTGCCGCTCGCCGGGCTGGGCCGCGGCCTGCTGATGTTCTTCGAGGGACGCATCATCACCGATGTCGAAAGCCTGTTCCTGCCTCTGGCGCAGTACACCACGAGCGAGCCGCGCTTCTACCTGCTGCGCGCCGCGACCGCCGTGGCCGCGCTGCTTCTCGTGGTCTGGGGTTGCCGCCGCGGCGTTGCCTCTGCGTCGGACGCCGGAGTCGCCGGAGGAGGGGCCACCGCGCGCCGCGCGGCGAGCGAATGACCCGGACCGGCCTCGGGCTGCCCGTCCGCGCCGACTGGACCCGCGCGACGCGCCCCGGCTGGGTGACCGCGAGTGTGTTCGGTCTGATCGTGATGGCGACCTGGACGCTCGTCATCAAGTACCTGGCGCCCCTGCTCTACGCCGCGGCGGAACGCTCGGCCGGGCGCGGCATCGCCGCGCCGATCCTGTGGGATTTCTGGTGGGTGGCGCACCTCCTGCTCGCGTGGCTGCTGTGGAACGGCCACCGGCTGGCGCGCGCCGCAGGCTACGCCATCGCGTCGATCGAGATCGCCATCGTGGTGGTGAAGTTCGTGCTCTTCCTGCGGGCGCCCGAGTGGACCTTCTGGCGCCTGCTCTGGTTCACCAACAAGATCTACGTGCTCGGGTTCTTCTGCCTCTTCCTCGGCGCGCTGCTGCGCCGGCGGCCCGCCTGAGATCGCGGCTCCTGTGCGGATGCGGAATCTGGGGTAGATTCTAGGGCCCATGCGCCCTCCGGGTCACCTCAACCGCCGGAAGTTCCTGCGCGATTCCATCCTGCTCACCGGAGCGGTCACGGCCGCGGCCGCGACCGCCTGCCGGCGCGGCGATCGGCCCGGGGCCGCGGCGGCCCAGGTTGCCGCCGCGATGCCGAAACGCACCCTCGGACGGACCGGGCTCGAAGTCTCGGAGATCGGCTTCGGCGGCTTCCCGATCGACGACCCCGACGTCATCCGCTACGCCCTCGACCACGGCATCAACTACGTCGACACCTCGAACTGCTATCGCGGCGGGGCGAGCGAGACGACCATCGGGCGCGCGCTCGAGGGGCGGCGCGACCAGGTCACGCTGACGACCAAGTGGTGTCCTCATCACCTCGGTGAGAAACCGGTGAAGGCCGCGTTCCTGAAGCAGCTCGACACCAGCCTGCAACGGCTGCAGACGGATCACGTCGACGTCCTGCTCAACCACGAGGTCGGGAAGAACTCCGACGGCATCGGCGTCGATCGGCTGAAGAACCCGGAGATGCTCGAGGCCTTCGCCGCGGCGAAGCAGGCCGGCAAGGCGCGCTTCCTCGGCATGAGCGGCCACGACGCCGACCTCATGCCGATCCTCGACTACGCCATGGAGGCCGGACCGTTCGACGTGATCCTGTGCCGCTATTCGTTCCTCGACTACCCGGAACAGCAGGCGCTGGTCGCGAAAGCGCACGCTGCGGGCGTCGGCGTCATCGCGATGAAGACGCTCGCCGGCGCCAAGGGAGCGGACCTCGATCGGTTCCGCGACCGGCACGTCACCTTCAAGCAGGCCGCCCTCAAGTGGGTGCTGTCGAACCGCGAGGTCTCGAACCTCATCATCTCGATCAACAGCACGCGGCAGGTGGACGAGTACATCGCCGCCGCCGGGAAGCCTCTGACCGCCGAGGATCGCGGCCTGCTCGATGACTACGCGGCGGCGTTCTCGACCCAGGTCTGTCGCTACAGCGGCGCCTGCCTGCCGGCATGCCCCGAAGGCGTGCGCATCGCCGACATCCTGCGTTTCTCGATGTATTTCCACGAGTACGAACAGACGCAGCGCGGTCTCGAAGCCTATGGCCGCCTCGTCGAAGCCGAGCGCGCCGCCCACTGCCTGCACTGCGCCGGCTACTGCGAGCAGGCCTGCGCCTACGACCTGCCGATCAAGTCGTTGATGATCCGCGCCGACAACGCGCTCGCGCCCGGTCGGAAGGCCTGATCCCCCGGTTGCGTCTCCGGCTCGCCTGGGTCTCCTACGGACTGAGCGTCGCGACGATGGTTCTGGGGGTGGTGCTGGCCACGCGCACACTCCCGGAGCCGTTCGACTGGACCCACACGGTGATCTCCGCCTTGGCGTCCAGGAAACACAATCCCGGCGGCAGCTTCTTTTTCGCGGGAGCGCTGGCGCTCGCCCTGGCGCTCCAGTGGCCCATCACCAACGCGGTCCGCGCCGCGCGTGGCGGCAGCGAACGCGTCGCGCGGTGGTCGGCCGCGCTGCTGCGCGTCGGGCTGGTCGCCGGCATGCTCGTCGGAGCGGAACGCATCGTCTTCTTCCACTTCTCGGATCTGGTTCATAAGGGACACGAAGACATCGCCCTGGTCGCGTTCGTCGCGATTTACGCGGGGGTGCTCAGCTTCGAGATCGATCAGGCGCGACGAAGGGCCACCGGATGGTCGGTC
>DASYQE010000120.1:0-19721 GCA_036005805.1 Candidatus Polarisedimenticolia bacterium
AAGGACTACGAGAACTACCTGGCGCGGCTCGCCGCCTTCCCGGCGTGGATGGACCAGAACCTCGAGCGCATGCGCGAAGGGCTGAAGCGCGGCATCACGGTGCCGAAGGCGACGATGGCGGGCATCGAGACCTCGATCGCGCCGCTCGCGTCCGGCCCCCCCGGGAAGCATCCGGTCTACGAGCCCTTCACCGCCTTCCCGGCGACGCTGGCGGAGGCGGACACGACGCGGCTCGCCGCGCGCGCGAAGCAGGTCATCGCGGAGCAGGTGATCCCGGGCTACGCGCGGTTCCTCGAGTTCATGCGCAAGGACTACGTCCCCGGCTGCCGCGACACCATTGCCGCGACGGCCCTGCCGGACGGCGACGCGTTCTATCGCCACGAGATTCGCACCTTCACCAGCCTCGACCTCGATCCAAAAGAGGTGCACGAGCTCGGATTGAAGGAGGTCGCACGCATCCGTTCCGAGATGGAGCAGGTGATCGCGAAGACCGGCTTCAAGGGGGATCTCGCCGCGTTCCAGAAATTCCTGCGCGAAGACCCGCGCTTCTACGCGAAGACCCCCGAGGCGCTGCTCAAGGAGGCGTCCTACATCGCCAAGCGGATGGATGCGAAGCTGCCGTCGCTCTTCGGACGGCTGCCGCGCCAGCCCTACGGCGTGCAGCCGGTGCCGGCGGCGCTCGCGCCGAAATACACCTCGGGGCGCTACTCCGGATCGCCGATCGACGGGACCGAGCCCGGCTGGTACTGGGTCAACACCTACGCCCTGGAGACACGGCCGCTCTACAACCTCGAGGCGCTGACGCTCCACGAGGCGGTGCCGGGCCATCATCTGCAGGGGGCGCTCGCCAAGGAGAACACCGACCTCCGGCCGTTCCGGCGCTACAGCTACATCTCGGCCTACGGGGAGGGGTGGGGGCTTTACTGCGAGTGGCTCGGGATCGAGGCGGGCTTCTACACCGATCCGTACAGCGAGTTCGGGCGGCTCGGGTACCAGTCGTGGCGCGCCAGCCGGCTCGTCGTGGATACCGGCATCCATGCCTTCGGCTGGACGCGCCAGCAGGCCATCGACTACCTGGTCGCGAACACCTCGCTCCCGGTCCACGAAGCGACGACCGAGACCGATCGCTACATCTCCTGGCCGGGGCAGGCGCTGTCGTACTACATCGGCTATCTCAAGATCCGCGAGCTGCGCGCCCAGGCCGAGAAAGATCTGGGCGAGCGTTTCGACCGGCGCGCCTTCCACGACGAGATCCTCGGGCACGGCTCGGTGCCGCTCCCCGTGCTCGAGCGGCTGATCCGCGACTGGATCAGCGCCCGCGCGGGCGCGCCATCGGGATCGTGAGCTACCGTCTCGGGCGGCCCCAGCGGCTCATGCGGCGCTTGTCGTGATGACCGGGCTGGCCGGAGCCGTGCCCGGCGCCTGAACCGGCACCCGACCCGGCTCCTGATCCGCCCGAACCGGTGTGAGTCTGGCTGGGGACACCGGCGCTCGAGCGGCCCTGTCCGTTCCCGTGGCGATGCTGGTCCGCCGGTCGATCGTGACCCGACTGGCGATGAGCACCACCGCCGTGTCGCTGGCCTTGATGCTTTCGCTTCGGGCCGTGATGGCGCGGCTGGTGCGACCCATCCTGATGCGACGAGCCCTGGTGGGACCGACTCCGATGCGGCCGGCCCTCGTGATGGCGCCCCTGGGAATGTCCGGTCTGATGAGCGCGCCCGTGGGTTGCGCCGCCATGGGAGGCGCGGTGATCGCCGGCGGGCCGGCCTTGAGGGCGCTCTTGCGGTTTGGCCTTGTAGTCGAAATCGGGCAGGAGGACGCGCGGCAGGCGCTTGCCGACCGCCCGCTCGATGCCCTTCAGGTCCGACTCTTCATCGGGGGAGACGAAGGTGAAGGCGGTGCCGGTCGCCTCGGCGCGCGCGGTCCGGCCGACGCGGTGGATGTAGTCCTCGGGGGCCGCCGGCACGTCGAAGTTGACCACGTGACCGAGCGCCTCGACGTCGATGCCGCGGGCGGCGATGTCGGTCGCCACCAGCACGCGGAAGCGGCCCTTCTTGAATCCGGCGAGCGCGGCGGTGCGCTGCGACTGCGAGCGGTTGCCATGAATCCGTTCCGCCTGGATGCCGTTGCGGTTCAGGTGCTCGGCCAGGCGGTTGGCGCGGTGCTTGGTGCGGGTGAAGACGAGCGCATCCTGCATCTCGCCCCTCTGCAGCAGGCTCGTCAGGAGCCCCGACTTGAGATCGCGCGGCACCGGGTAGACCGCCTGGGTGATGCCGACGGCCGGCGCCGCCTGGCGCTGGAGATTGATCCGCACCGGGTCGCGCAGCATCTCGCGCGTCAGGGCGACGATCGGCTCCGGCATCGTGGCGCTGAAGCACATCGTCTGGCGGCGCGCCGGGATGTGACGCAGGATGCGGCGGATGTCGGGCAGGAAGCCCATGTCGAGCATCCGGTCGGCCTCGTCCAGGACCAGGTACTCGAGCCCGGCGAGACGCGCGTAGGGGAACCGGAAGTGATCGAGCAGACGGCCGGGTGTGCCGATGATGACGTCCACCGCGCTGCGGAAGGCGTGCTCCTGCGGCCCCATGCCGACCCCGCCGATGACGGCGGCGGCGCTGACCGGCGTGTGCACCGCGAGGTCGTTGAGGTCCTCGAGGATCTGCGCAGCCAGCTCGCGGGTCGGTGTGAGCACCAGCGCCGCGGTGGCGCCGCGCTTCCGGTGGATCAGGTGATGCAGGATCGGCAGCAGGAAGGCGGCAGTCTTGCCGCTGCCGGTCATGGCGCAGGCGAGCACGTCCTTGCCAGCGAGGGCCGGCGGGATGGCGTCGTTCTGGATCGGAGTCGGACGGGTGAAGCCGAGCTCCTTGATCCCCTTCTGCAGATCGGGATGGAGCTTCAAATGACTGAAAGGCATTGTCTCTTTCTCAGGCTGGGAAACGAAGGGAAAAATGATGATGGCCGTCCACCGTCGGGCGACGGACGGACGGCCACCCCGTTTCGTTCGAAGGATTGTTGAAGGTTATTCCGGTGGGATGCCGCGTTCAGACAGGCTTGACGTTCTGCGCGGCGGGGCCCTTCTGGCCCTGTGTGATGTCGAACTCGACCGCCTGGCCTTCCGCCAGGGTCTTGAAGCCCGACATGCTGATGCCGGAGTGATGCACGAAGACATCCTTCGACCCGTCATCCGGGGTGATGAATCCGAAGCCCTTCGCGTCGTTGAACCACTTCACCTTACCAGTCGCCATGTGCTTCTCTCCTAATGTGTGCCGATGCAAACGAGGGGACGCTGCCCCTCTTCGATCCTCGACCGGCCATGTCCAGCACCGGAACCGTTCGCGGAACGTCCAAGCGGCACGTCGTGGTCAACCCGCGGAGCAGTGTTCGAAGGATGGGGAATCCTACCGGAGCCGGTGCATTCCGTCAACGGCATTAAGCAAGTCGGGTCGGAGCCGTCTCCAGCGCCCCCCGGTCCCACCCGCCGAGCCCGGCCGCGGCTTCGTAGGTGCTCTGGAAGAAATCCAGGACCAGGTCGTCGGGCGTCGAGGAGCGGCGCACCGCCTCGTACGGGAGGATCCATTCGTGCAGGGCCGGGTGATAGGAGGCCTCGGGCGGCCGGATGGGCGCCTCCGGACATCCGACCGGCTCGGGATAGGCATAGGCGTAGAACGCCGGCTCGCGCACCGGCCCGCCACCGTTGCCGGGCCACCAGCCGGCGCTGATGCACTCGTGCGAGTAGGCCTGGCGGGTCACCCGGTCCGGCAGGTGGGGGATGCCGCCGGGATGTCGCGGTGCGGGTCGTCCGTTGAAGCGGGTGCAAGCCAGGTCGAACGACCCCCAGAAGAAGTGCGCCGGACTGCACTTGCCGAGGAACCGGCCGCGGAATTCCTTCAGGAGCCGGTCCGCCTGGGTCAGCGCCCGCCCGAAGCGCCCGGCCGCCTCGGGGTCGTAGGTCGCGTGCACGGTGTCCGCGTCGAAGCGGATCGGCGTCGCGACTTCATTGGGGCTCGGGAACCGGATCTCCGCCGGCAGGCCGAGCGAGCGCAGCGTGTCGAGATAGTCGCGGTAGAAATCCGCCACGCTCTTCGACTCGAGGGGCAGCGCCGCCCGGCCGCCGTCGCTGGTGCGGACGGAGAGCCGGTGTTCGAGGAAGTCGAACTCGACCTCGAACGACCGGCCGCCGGCGGGGACCGGCGAGGTCCCCAGGCCGGCGGCGGTCACGTACAGCGTGGCCTGCCACCAGTGGTTCTGCATCGGCGCGAGCGCCAGGCGCGACTTGCCGACGATCTGCGTCCACAGGTGGAGCGTGTTGCAGGTCTTCTCCCACGCCTCGAAAGGCAGGGCGGGCCACGTGTCCCGATCAGGCATCGGTGCCTCCGAGCGCGGTCACTTCCCGCCGTTCGCGTCCATCTTCTTGCGGAGCTCCTTGCGGATGTCCTCCGCCGCGGGGTCGCGCGGCGCGGTGGTGGCCACGCCCGCCATGGCGCTGAGCTTCTCGCTGAGCAGCACGCCGAGCAGGCTGTCGAGGAGCGAGCCGCCGCCTCCCGAGCCGTTGCCGCTGTGGAAGTTGATCTTCGGCACGACGTCGACGCGCGACTGCTCGATCGCCTCGGCGAAGCGCCCCATGACCTGCTGGGCCATCTGGAACTGCGGACCGCCGTAGGCGCGCACCTGCTCGTCGATGGCGAGCGCCTGCGCCACGCCGACGCGGGCGGCGCGCTCGGCCTCGGCTTCGGCCAGGACACGGATCTTCTTCGCCTCGCCCTCGCCGAGGAGCCTGGTCTTCTCGCTCTCGGCGCCGGCGAGCGTCTGGATCTGCGCCGCCTGCTGCTGCGCGCGCGCGTAGTCGGCCTTCCCCTGGTTCGACTGCACCTGGATGCTGATCTCGGATTCGGTCAGCAGTTGCTGCTGGCGCGCCCGCGCCTCCGCCTCGCGCAGCTCACGCTCCTTGCCGGCGGCGGTCTGCTGGCGCGAGTAGGTCTCGAGCTGCTCGACGGCGATCTGCCGGCTCCTCAGCTGCGTGAGGATCTGCTCGATCTGCCCACCGGGCTGGCCGCTCGTCGGCGTGCCGATCAGCACTTCCTGCAGCTCGAGGTTGTAGTGCGCGAACTTCTCCTTCATCTGCTCGCTCGACAGCTTCTGGATCTCGGAGCGCTCCTGGATGAGCTGGATGAGCGTGCGCGTCTGGCCGACGTTCTTGAAGTAGGCGCTGACCATCGGGTCGAGGGTCTGCTCGACCAGCCGCTTGACGTCGCCGAAGCGCTGGATGACCAGCGGCGCCTTGCGGTAGTCGATGTGGACGACCACCGACAGCGGCAGGCTCGGCTCGAAGGCGTCCTTGGTGATGAGGCTCACCTCGGCGAGGTTCTCGTCGTACTTGTGCGACCCCGTCTCGCCGCGCGTCCACTTCAGGATGAAGTTCGTCGTCGGGACGGTCATCACCTTGCCGGCGTAAGTGTTGAAGGCGTACTTGCCGGGGAGGAGCGGCTCGCTCCAGACGCCGCGCTGGCCGCGCGCCACCAGCTCCCCGTGCAGGTAGTCCGTCCCGGAGAGATCGACGCCGGTGACGCCGGTGTACGACACCACGACGCCGACGTTGCCGACGTCCACGACGGTCTTCGGGATCATCTCGGCGGTCGCGAACAGGCGATTGATGTAATAGGTGCCTTCGACCAGCACCTGGAGCTGCCGGCCGCGGAACCCGCCGGCGCGCAGGAAGCGGTCGGGGTCCTGGAACTTGTTGTGATAGGTGTCGGCGGCGGCGGGGTCCTCGCCGACAGTCGGCGCGATGATCTCGCCGCTGGGAAGCGACGGCCCGTCGTGCACGGTGACGATGCCGACCATGTCGTCGGTGCCGCGCAGGATGACCGGCTCGAAGCCGCCGCGCGAGGCGATCACCTGCGCCATCTTCGTGAACACCGCCTGCTCGCTGCGGTCGAGGGGCAGGTAGTAGATCTGGTCCTCGGTGATCACCACGAATTCCGCTAAATTGATTGCGTAGGTTCCCTCGCGCAGGATCATCCGCTGCGGCCCCTTCTGGCCGCCGCCGCGCAGGAAGCCGACGACGTCCTGGAAGTCGCGCGCCGTCACGTTCGAGGCCAGCACCTGGGTCGGCGGCAGATCCTGGCCGTCACGCGCGAAGACGTAGCCGATCTTCCCCTGCGGGATGGTGACGAGCGGCATCCGGTGCACGCGGTACTGGAACGGCGTCAGCAGGTGCCACCCACCGCGCAGGATGAGCGGCTGGAAGCCCGCCTCGCCGTTCAGGGCGATGAGGCCCGACGGCACCGAACCCTTGCCGCTGATCAGCTTCTCGACGACGCCGACGCGGGTGTTCGGGATGTACCGGATCCACATCGACAGGACCAGCGGCACCAGCGCGGCGACGAGCGCATAGACCAGGGCGTGAATCGGGTTCATGGCGATCCAGTTCATCAGACCGGCCATCATGGCGGTTGCCTCTTCTCCCGGGGGATGTGCTGCGTTTGTCTGTGGAGTCGGGAGCGACGCGATGATCGCTCCACTGGCCCCCCGGCGCAAGTGGGCGAAAACCTTGCGGGACGCGGAAAAGCGCCCATCGGGAGGATTCACGGCGCGTGCCGGGCCACCCGCGGAGGAAGGGAACGGCGCGAAGGGGGTCTTCGATTTAACGGCGGGTTAACGACCGGCGTGGCATGCGATTCGCCGGCGCGTCACGGGGCGGCGTCACTTTGAACTCGATCTTCGAGAGCTGATCGGGGGCCTTGCCGATCTTGCGCAGGAACGGAAGGAAGCGCGGGTCGGCGCGGATGCCATCGAACACCCGGTCGGTGACGATTTCCGAGAGACCGGGGTCGCCGTAGACGATCGCCTTGTCGAGCCATGCGAACGCCTTGTCCGCATCGCCCCGGAACGCGTAGACCTCGGCGATGTTGTAGGCCCAGTCCTTCTCGTTCTTCGGGATGAACGTCGCGAGCGTCGCGTCGGAGTCGGCGTCGCGCTTCAGAGCATGATCGGCCATCGCCAGGCCGAGCACCCGCAGGAGCTCGCCCGACTCCCGATCCATCTCGGTGCGGGCGCCGGCGGCGTCTCCCTGGAAGAGCAGGGCCTGGCCGATGCCGGAATGCGACCCGCTCCGCCCCGGGCTCAGGCTCAGCGCCGTCCGGTGCAGCGCGATCGCTTCGTCGAACCTTCCGGCGGAGACCAGGCACGTGGCCAGGTTCCCGAGCGACGTCGCGTTCACCGGGTCTCGCCGGACGGCCGCCTCCATGAGGGCGATGGCGTCGTCGAGGCGGCCGAGGTTCCTCAGGAGCACTCCGGAGGCGCGCAGCAGCGTCACGTCGGACGGGTCGAGAGCGAGGGCGTGCTCGTAGTGCTTCGCCGCGCCGGCGAGGTCATTGTCGTAGGTCATGGCGATCCAGCCGAGCAGCCCGTGCGCCAGGGCGAAATCGGGGTCGAGCGCCAGCGCCTTGTCGGCGGCTTCGCGCGCCCGGGCGAAGGCGTCCGCGTTGGAGGCCGATCCGAAGACCGACTCGTTGACGGCATTGACGCCGAGGCGCTCCCAGGCCGGGGCGTAGCGCGGGTCGATCTGCAGCACCTGCCGGTAGAGCGCGTCGGATTTCGTGAACGCCTCGGCGGTGAACTGCTGTCCGAGCTGCCGGGCCTGCAGGTAGAGCGCGTAGGCCTGCGGATCGGTCGTGCGCGCCTGCGGCGCGGCGCCAAGGAGCTTGACCTGGAGCTGCTTGACGACGTCGGCGGCGATCCCGTCCTGGATCCTGAAGATGTCGTCGAGGCGCCGGTCGTACGTCTGCGACCAGAGGTGGAACCCGTCGGCGGCATGGATGAGCTGCGCCGTGATCCGCACCTGGTCGCCGCTCTTGCGCACCGAGCCTTCGAGCACGTGCGCCACGTGGAGCTGCCGCGCGATCTCCGGGATCTCGATCTGCTTCCCCTTGAACGAGAAGGACGACGTGCGCGCCGCGACGCGCAGCTCCGGGACCTTCGAGAGCAGGTTGAGCAGCTCCTCGGCGACGCCGTCGGAGAAGTACTCCTGGTCCTTCGCCTGGGACATGTCCACGAACGGCAGCACGGCGATGGAGCGGGGATCCGCTTCTGCCGCGGCGCCGGCGACGCTCCCGGGGCTCGCGGCCGCCCCGGTGCCCAGGACCGTCCCGGCCGCGGTGGCGGCGGCCACCCCGGCGACCGATGTCCCGGGGGCCCGCGGCGGACGATTCCTTGCGAGGAGGACGATCACCGTGGCGGCGACGACCGCCGCGCCCGCGAGCCACAGCCCGAGGACCCGGTTTCCGCCGCGGCGCGTCGTGGCGGAGCCGGACTCGACCTCCCGCCTCAGGACGCGCAGCTCGTTCCCGACGTCGCGGGCGGTCTGGAAGCGGGCGTCGCGATCCTTCTGCAGGCAGTGCTCGATGATCCGTCCGAGATGCCGCGGGGCGTCGCGCCGGGTCTCGCTCACCGGAGGCGGCGTGTCGCGCAGGATGGAGGTGATCGTCTCGACCCGGTTCTTCCCCCGGAACGGAGCGCGCCCGGTCGCCAGCTCGTAGAGCACGACGCCGAGCGAGAAGATGTCGGTGCGCGCGTCCACGACGTCGCCGGACGCCTGCTCGGGCGACATGTAGGGGGCGGTCCCCATCACCAGGCCCGCGCTGGTGAGGGAGTCGCCCGGCACGAGACTGGTCGGCATCGCCGAGAGATGGTCGGTGCGCGGCCCCGACTCGGCCGCGGTCGCGTGCGCCAGCTTCGCCAGGCCGAAGTCGAGCACCTTCACGCGCCCGTCCTTCGTGACCATGATGTTGGCCGGCTTGAGGTCGCGGTGGATGACTCCCTGGTCGTGCGCCGCCGCCAGGGCGTCGGCGAGCGACACGCCGATCTCGAACACCTCGGAGAGCGGCAGCCCAGGGGGCGCGAGCTTCGCGTCGAGGCTCGCGCCTTCGACCAGCTCCATGGTGATGAAGTGGATCCCCGCGTCCTGCTCGACCGAGTGGATGGTCACGATGTGCGGATGGTTCAGGGCGGCGACGGCCTGCGCCTCGCGCTCGAAGCGGACGAGGCGGTCCTGGTTCGACGAAAGCTCCGGCGGCAGGATCTTGAGAGCGACCTTGCGGTGGAGCTTCGTGTCCTCCGCGAGGTAGACGGCTCCCATCCCGCCCTGCCCGATCAGGCGCTCGATGCGGTAGTGGCCGAGGGTCTGTCCTGCGTTCAGTCCCAGGTTGTGCCCCGGTGGTCGGCCGCGCCGGCGACAGCGGCGGCCCTTCGGGCATTCTAGTGGAGGTCGATCCGGGCGCCGCTGCCGGCGAAAGGTGGATCCCCTCCGGACGCGCGTTCGCCGCCGGCTCTTTCCCTCACTAGAATTCCGAGGTGAGTTCGAAGTTCCCCGTCCGGCTGTGTCTGCTGTTCCTCCTTCTGGTGACGCCGGCCTCGGCCACCGACCCGCAGGACGGAATCATCCTCTCGGTGACGAGCGCTGGCGCGCCGGGTTCCGTGACGTTGACCTGGACGGCGGATGACGGCGGTCCCGACGCGATCTATCGATCGAGCAGCGGGCCGCCGGAGAAAAGCGAAGCGAACCTCGTGGGAACCACGAGCGCGTTGTCCTGGAACGATGCGCCGCCCCCCGGGTCCGCCATCTCCTATTACCGGGTCCTGCCCGGGCCGTTCTGGAGGCGGAACATTTCGACGGCGCCGGTCGATCCCGCGTCCAGCGCCGTCATCGCCAGCCTCGCCGCCGCCGGCGGGTTCGGCAACGGACGACTGCAGATCGATTTCTCCATCAACGTCCTGACGGCGGATGCCGCGGTGCCGTTCCAGCCGTTCACTCCGACCGGCGACTTCTATTCGCCCGATTGCGACCTCGCGCAGGTCCCGGTTCCGCCGGGCGGCGCGCTGGAAGGGGAGACCGGTTATCACTGCGCCGGGGACGGGGATTGCCATCTCCTGGTGCTCCATCAGCCGACGAACCGGCTGTACGAGATGTGGCGCGCCGACATCTTCAACGGTGTCTTCCAGGGCGGCTGCCTGGCGATCTGGGATCTGAACCGGGTGTATCCGCCTTCGGGCCGGGGGGAGCAGTGCACCAGCGCCGACGCGGCGGGGATGCCGATCGTCCCGCTGCTGTTCTCCGCCGATGAGCTGCAGGCGGGGGAGATCCGGCACGCCATCCGTTTCATCCTGCCCAATGCCCGCATCCAGTCCGGCGTCTATGTCCATCCGGCCACGCACGCCGGCGCGCCGAGCGGGCAGGGGATGCCGCCGTACGGGACCCGGCTGCGGCTGCGGTCCGACTACCCGCTGGCGACGCTGCCCGACGAGGGGACCCGCATCATCGCCCGGGCCCTGCAGCGCTACGGGATGATCCTGGCCGACGGCGGCAACATCGCGCTCACCGCCGCCTCGGATCGCTTCACCAGCGCCAAGTGGGGCGCCGTCCTGCCGAGCGGCTCGACCGGGCTCGCCGCGATCCAGGTCACCGACTTCGAGATGATCGACGCCGGGCCGCGCATCCCGCTGACCTACGACTGCGTGCGCAATCCCTGAAGGGCGGCGCCGGCCGTTCCGGAAGCCGGCGCTACATGGCGCTGAGGCGGTCGAGCCAGCCCTGGATGTATTCCATCAGGCCGCAGCACGAGACCAGGCAGAGCAGGCTCAGCCAGACGCAGGCGGCGGCGACGAGAAAGCGCAGGAGGCCCCGCGCGAAGACGAGCGAGAGTCCCAGCCCGCCGAGAAGCACGTCCAGCGTGTACATCAGGAACGGCCGGGACCACAGCTGCAGGTATTCGTCGAGGAGACCGGGGCGCACTCTCCAGGCGATGCGCAGCGCGAACATGACGGAACCAGCCGACGCGAGCGCGAGCGACAGCAGGATGAGCGCCTCCTGCCAGCGCGGCACGGTGGCGCGATGCGGGTCGCGCGTGACCCGCGCCCAGGCCCAGGCGAGAAGTCCGTACGGCACCGCCAGGTCGATCGCCGTGCCGAGGATCCGCGGCCAGGGAAGCTCGAGCAGCGCCCTGAAGCTCTGCATGGCGCGAAACTTAAGTCCATCGACGGGAGGCCGCCAGAAGCGTCGGTTTCATGGCGGCGAGGCCGAACGCTGACAAGGGCTTGACGCCCACTTTCCCCTTGCACCACCGCGATCCAGGTCGTACCTGGGAATCAACGGGAATCCCTGGAACCATGTCCCAGACTTCGATGGCCACCGTGCGCGCGCGATGGAGTGCGCGCACGCTTCTTCACATCTTCGCCGGCGTCGTGTTCTTCGCTGTCCTGGCCGCGTGGCCGGCGCCGTCGCAGGCGGCGACCTGTCCCTGCAGCCCGCCCGCGGATCAGACGTGCCCGACCGTCTGCTCCTCCTGCACCTCGCAGCCCGTCTCCTGCACCTGCGACACGGGATGCGGCGCCTCGGGCTGTCCCGCCGGCTACAGCCAGATCAGCAGCTCATCCTGCTTCCCGCTGTCGCCGACCTACACCTGCTCGACGAGCCGGCTCCAGAAGACGAGCACGTGCGCCGGTTGCGCTCCCGGGAGGTGGGGGCCGGATTGCACCGCGTGTCCGGGCGGCGCCGGCAACCCGTGCAACGGCCACGGCACCTGCAGCGAGGGGATCGCCGGAAACGGCACCTGCACCTGCGCCGCGGGTTACAACGGGGTCGCCTGCCAGTACAGCAACGAGGTGACCTGCAACGGCCACGGCACGGTCTCCGCCAACGGGTCGTGCCTGTGCAACGTCGGCTACACCGGCCCGGCCTGCAACGCGTGCGCGCCCGACTACTACGCCTATCCCGCCTGCACGTTCTGCAAGGACTCCATCACGTGCAGCGGTCACGGCACGTGCAGCACCGCGGGGATCTGTGTCTGCGGGAGCGAGTACGCCGGTCCGAACTGCGGGTCCTGCGCGACCGATCGTTACGGGTATCCGACCTGCCGCTTCTGCCAGAGCCAGACGACCTGCGCCGGCCATGGAACGTGCGACGCCTCGGGGTTCTGCGCCTGCGACCCGGCGTACGGCGGTCCCGGGTGCGGCACGTGCGCCGTCGACCATTACGGTTATCCCGCCTGCGTCTTCTGCAACGCCCAGACGACGTGCAGCGGTCACGGCGTTTGCGATGCCGCCACCGGCGCGTGCGTGTGCGACGCCGGATACACCGGTCAGAGCTGCCTGCAGTGCAGCGTCGGCGCCGTGGAGTTGTCCTGCAGCGACGGGATCGATGAGGACTGCGACATGAAGACCGACTGCCTCGACACCGACTGCTGCACCGCGGCCTCCTGCTCGGGCCTCGACGGCGACGGCGACCTCTACGTCAGCTGCGACTGCGATGACACCAACGGGCAGATCTGGGCCACCCCCGGCGAGGTGCACGACCTCACGGTGAAGCCCGCCGGGGGGACGTCCGCCAAGCTGACCTGGTTCCCTCCCGACGTGCCCGGAGGGAGCGCGCCGATCTACGACACGCTCCGCTTCGACGACCCGCGGGACTTCGATCTCGCCACGACGTGCCTGGCGACGCAGAACCCGACGCTCAACAGCATCACGGACGCGGCGGTCCCAACCGAGGGAAAGGCTTTCTTCTACCTCGTCCGCGCCCGGAACGCGTGTCCTTCAGGTGTGGGTCCGCTCGGGACCGACTCGTCCGGGAACCCCCGCACGGGGACGTGCGGCCACTGAACGGCGACCTCCGCCGCTGAAGAGCGCGGCCGTTCTCCCCGGCGCGCCGGCCCGCGTCCGTCCGTTCAGACGGTGTGCTGCAGGAACTGGTGGATGAAGGCGATCACCATGCCGCCTTCTCCGACGGCGGCGGCGACGCGCTTCACAGGTCCGGAGCGGACGTCGCCGCAGGCGAAAATCCCCGGGAGGCTGGTCTCCAGCAGGTAGGGATCGCGCTCCTCGCTCCAGCGCCCGGCTTTGACCACGGCGTCGCCCGTGAGGACGAAGCCGCGCGCGTCGCGGGCGATGGCGTCGGGCAGCCAGGCGGTCTCGGCGTCGGCGCCGATGAACACGAAGACGCCGCCGCTGTCGCGCTGCTCCACCGCGCCGCTCCTGCGATCGACGAAGTCGAATCCCTTCAGCTGCTGGTCGCCGTGCACCGATTTCAGCTGGCAGTTCAGCTCGACCTTGATGTTCGACTTGGCGCGGATCTGATCCACCAGGTAGTGCGACATGCTCTTCTCGAGCGCGGCGCCGCGGACGACGAGCGTGACGGTGCGCGCGTGGCCGGAGAAGTGCAGCGCCGCCTGGCCGGCCGAGTTGCCGGCGCCGACGAGGTGGACGTCGAGCCCGTGCGTCGCGGCCGCGTCGCTGCGCGACGCGCCGTAGTACAGCCCCCTGCCGAGCAGGCGATCGGCCCCGTCGAGGGCGAGCCGCCGCCACGCGACCCCGGTGGCGATGACCACGGTCTTCCCGCGCACCGTGTCGCCGCCGTCGAAGGTCACGGTCCGCTCCTCGGGATCGAGGCGGACGACCTCGCGCGTCACGACGATCTCGGCGCCGAGCCGCTGCGCCTGCTGCAGCGCGCGGCGGGCCAGCTCTTCACCGGAAACGCCGGCCGGGAAGCCGAGATAGTTCTCGATGCGCGACGACGTTCCCGCCTGCCCGCCGGGCGCATCGCGCTCCACGACCATGGTGCAGAGCCCCTCCGACGCGCCGTAGACCGCGGCGCCCAGGCCGGCCGGGCCTGCGCCGATGACGACGGTGTCGTATTCCGCGCGCCGCGGCTGCGTCTGCAGGCCAAGGCGCTCGGCCACCTCGCGCACGTGCGGTCGCACGAGGGTCGATCCGTCCTCGAAGCGCCAGGCCGGCAGCTCGGCCGGGGGAGCGCCTTCCCAGCGCGCGGCCAGGTCCGGAGCATCCGGGGTCGTCGATTCGAAGGGGACCTGGTTGCGCGTCAGGAAGGCGCGCAGGCCGGCGCTGCCCGCGTCGTCGCGGTGCGCGACGACGATCGCACGCGGCTTTCTCGGCTCGGTGAAGATCTCCCTCAGTCCGCCGATGCGCTTGTTCGCCTGCGCGGCGACGTCGGTGAGCACGGCGGGAACCGCCGCCGCGAGCGCGTGGAAGTGCTTCGGCTCGAGCCGCATCACCCGCGACGCCTCGGTGGCGCGGAAGCTCCCCTGGAAGGGAACCCCGAAGATGATCGGAATCTCCCCGAAGATCATCCCCGGCGTGCGCTCGCCGATTCTCTTCGGGACCCCGTCCACCAGCTTGAGGATGTGGAGGTTCCCGGACAGGAGGACGTAGAGCGCACGCTCGTCGCCCTCGTGCGCTGCGTACTCTCCGGTCGCGAGGCGGATGTCGGCGGCCGCCTCGGAGAGGCGCGCCAGCTCGGCGCGCGGCACCTGGGCGAACAGCGGCAGCGCCGCCAGCTCTTCGACGGTGATCACGGGTGCAAGTCTACAGGCTTCCGCGCCTCCGGCCGCGCCGTCGGCCGCCTCGCTGTCAGTGGGGCGGGAGGATCAAACCGGGTTGGAGACGATCAGTCCGCAATCGATGTCGAAGTCGCTGCCGACGAGCGTGAAAGACGGCGACACGAGATTGTCCTGGTCGAAGTCGCTGTCGAGCGCGTCGTCGGAGCCCGCGTCCGCCGTGGTGACGGCGAAGCCGGCGGGAGGAACGACCTCGATGTAGTAGCTGCCGGCGGGGACCCCTGCGAACGCATAGGTCCCGCTCAGGTCGCTGGCGGTCACGGCGACGAGCGCGCTGGTGGCGCTGCTGCGCAGGAGAAAGACGACGCCGGGCACCCCCGGCTCCCCCGGATCCTGGACGCCGTTCCTGTCCAGGTCGCTCCAGACGCGGTCGCCGATGCAGCCCTCGTCGACGGCCCCGTCGCAGTCGTTGTCGAGGCCGTCTCCGCAGGCCTCGGCCGACGGGATGACGTCGCCGGCGCACGCGCTGTAGCTGGTGCCGGTCGCATTGCACACCTGCACGCCCGCCGCGCACACGCCCACTCCCTGCGTGCCGGGGGGGCCACCGTAGCACGGCGCCACCGATCCGGGCACGCACACGCAGCCGTCGTCGGACACGCCGTCGCAGTCGTTGTCGAGGCCGTCCCCACAGACCTCGGCGGCGGGGAGGATCTCGCCGTGGCAGCTGCCGTAGGCCGTCCCGTCGGCATTGCACGCCTTCGTTCCGCTCGCGCAGGTGCCGACGTCCTCGGTGCTCGGCGGACCGCTGTAGCACGCGGCCGTGGCGCCCGGCGTGCAGACGCAGGCCTCGTCCACGGTGCCGTCGCAGTCATTGTCGAGCGCGTCCCCGCACGACTCGGCCGAGGGCCCGACCTGGCCGGCGCAGCCGTCGAAGCCGGTCCCGGCCGCGTTGCAGGTCATCAGTCCGCCCTGGCACACGCCGACGCCCGCGGTGCCCGCCGGGCCGTCGTAGCAATGCGCCGTCGCACCCGGCGTGCAGACGCAGCCGTCGTCCACGGTGCCGTCGCAGTCGTTGTCGATCGCGTCGCCGCAGACTTCCGCGGCGGGCCCGATTTCGCCGACGCAGGCGCCGAAGGCGGTCCCCGACGCGTCGCAGGTCATCAGTCCGCCCTGGCACGCGCCGACGCCGGCGGTGCCGGGAGGGCCGTTGTAACAATGGACCGTCATGCCCGGCGTGCAGAGGCAGCTCTCGTCGGTGGCCCCGTCGCAGTCGTTGTCGATCGCGTCGCCGCAGACTTCCGCGGCGGGCCCGGTCTGGCCGGCGCAGGCGCCGAAACCGGTCCCGGACTCGTTGCAGGTCATCAGTCCGCCCTGGCACGCGCCGACACCGGCGGTGCCCGCCGGCCCGTCGTAGCAATACGCCGTCGACCCCGGCGTGCAGACGCAGCCTTCGTCGACGACACCGTCGCAGTCATTGTCCGCGGCGTCTCCGCACACCTCGGCCCCCGGCAACGTTTCCCCGGCGCACGGTCCGAAGGCGGTCCCGTCGGCGTTGCAGGTCTGGGTGCCCTCCTGGCACGCTCCGACCCCGGCGGTGCCGGTGGGTCCGCCGTAACAGGCCATGGCGGATCCGGGCGAACAGACCAGGGGCCGGCACGCTCCGAGGTAATCGCCGTGGGCGAGATGGGGGCTGACGGCGGAGCTGGGGACTTCGATGGTGTGCGCGTTGAGGGCGTTGCCCGGGGGGATGTGGCAGATGGTCACGCCTTTCGAGGCGCCCGCCACCGCGCTCGTGGGCGCGGCGAGACCCACGCCCAGCAACGACACGACCACGACCGCCGATCTTGCGTGCGACCAGATCATCCAGCCCCCCGCGTTCAGAGATATCGGTTCAAGGCAGAAAAGTTGGCGCGGAAAGTACGCCCGGATAATGCACCTGTCAACGGACTTTCTGCGCGGAGCAGCTGTCCGGCCTTGACCCTTTTTCCCCGGCCCCCCTTGCTTCCCCCGATTGCCGGATTGCCCCGAATCCAGCGACCAGTGCGGCCCGCCCTTGCCCGTCCGCGGGCGGCTCGTCTATGCTTCGCGCCTCGAAACAGTCCATTTCCGGAGGCTTCCATGCGGATGCGTCAGGCGGTCGCGTTCCTTTTCCCCCTCGTCGTCGTGCTGGCGGCCGGCGCCGTCGCGGGCGCGTCGGCGCCCGTCCTGGCGCAGATGGCGGCGGTCAAGCCGGCCGCGCCCGACTGGGACAAGCTGACCGACCAGACCCTCGCCGCGGTCAAGGCGCAGTACGGGCTGAGCGACGACCAGGTCCAGAAGATCCGGCCGCTTTTGCGCGCGCACCTGCCGAAGATGCGCTCCCTGTTCGACAGCTACGCCGGGGGGAGCATCAACCTCGCGCCGGCTCTCCTCAAGGAGTACCAGGCGACGCGGGCCGACTTCAAGGCGAAGGTCGATCCGATTCTCACCGAGCCGCAGCGCCAGGACTTCATGAAGATCCGCGCGGAGTTCGACGCCGAGATGAAGAAGGCGTTCATCGACGCGCGCCTGAAATGGTTTCAGGACGCCGTCGGTGTGGACGCCGCCCAGTCCGAGAAGGTCCGGCCGATCCTGACCGAGAGCTTCGACAAGCGGCTGCAGCTGTTCACCGACGCCCCCTCGGAGGCGAAGGATCCGGTCGCGGCGCAGAAGGCGATGCGCATCCAGCTCCAGACCCTGCAGGGAGAGACCGACGCGAAGCTCAAGACGGTCCTGACGCCCGAGCAGATGGACAAGTACCAGGACGCCGCCAGCGCCATGGCCCCCGCGGACGCCGAGAAGTCTTCCGCCCAGTCGCTGCAGACCCACTGATCGCGCGCCATCGCAGAGAGGCCCGGCGGCGGGCGCGGGCCTACGCCCTTTGGGAAGGGGCGTAGACCGCGACGATCACCGTGACGTTGTCCGGGGCGCCGCGCTCGAGGGCGAGATCGACGAGACGGCGGCAGGTGTCGGAGGCCGACCCGGCCGCCCCGAGGTGGACGGCGATCTCCTCGTCCTTCATCGTGCCGGTGAGGCCATCGCTGCAGAGGAGCAGGCGGTCCCCCGCGGAAATCTGCAGCTGCTGCAGCTCGACGTCGACCGATCGCTTTCCGCCCCCCAGGACGTTGGTCAGCGCGTGCCGGAGCTGGTGCCCGGCCGCGGCCTCGGTGCTCAGCATGCCCGCGTCGACCAGCCGCTGCACGTAGGTGTGGTCGCGGGTGAGCTGACGGACGGCACCGTCGTGCCACAGGTACGCCCGGGAGTCTCCGGCGTGAGCGATGAACAGGTCGCGGCCGAGGCTGTAGGCGACCGTCAGCGTCGTCCCCATCCCCTTGAGGCTCGGGTCCGCCTGCATGGCGTCGGCGAGCGCGCCGTCGAGCGCCTGGTAGCGCGCCACGACGCGGTCCTGGATGTCGGCGGCGCTCTTCTCGTTGACCCGCAGCGCCCACTCGGGGTGATTGATGATGAGATGGGTCATGGTGACGAGCACGGTGCGGCTGGCGACTTCGCCGGCCGCCTGTCCACCCATCCCGTCGGCCACCATCATCAAGGTGCCCTGGTCCTCGGAGCGTGCCGGGATCGATCCGGCGGGCAGACTGGTCATGATCGTCTCGGCATACCGGCCGGCGCGCACGATCAGGAAGTGGTCCTGGTTCTCCTCACGGACCTTCCCTTTGTCGGAGAGACCGGCGACGTCGATACGCACCGCCGTCGTCGGCGATGGATCAGGAGCGGGTCCCGGGGTCGTCCTCGGGGGCGGGGGCTGCGAAAGAGTGTCGTCCTTCGACCAGTCGCTCATCGTGATCGGTCACCCCGGATTGGCCCCCATGATACGCCCGAACCGGTTCCACTAGAATCGCGCGGCACACGGAGGCTCTCCTGAGCGACCGGAACATCGTCCGCATCGTCATGGTGGTGGTCGCCCTGCTGCTGGTGCCGCTCGTGGCCCTGCAGTTCGCCGACCAGATGGCCTGGGGACCGTTCGACTTCATCGTCGCCGGCGGCCTGGCGCTCTGCGCCATCCTCGCGTACGAGCTGCTGCGTCGCACGACGACCAATCTCGCTTATCACGCGGGGGCCGGAGCCGCGATGGCGGCGGCCTTCTTCCTCGTCTGGATCAACCTCGCTGTCGGGATGATCGGCGAGGTGGGGAACCACAGCAACCTGTTGTATGGAGGGGTGCTCGCGGTCGGGCTTGTCGGCGCCGTCCTGGCCCGCTTCCGCGCGAAGGGCATGGCGCGCGCGCTGTTCGCGACGGCCCTGGCCCAGGGCCTTCTCGCCGTGATCATCCAGGTCAGGGGCTGGCAGTCGCCGATGCTCCTGAACTGGATGTTCGCTTTCGTGTGGCTGGGATCGGCGGCGCTGTTCCAGCACGCCTGCGACATGGACCGGGAGCCTCCCCGCCAGGCCTGAAGCCTCCGAATCAGACGACGGGGACGAGCTGGGTCGCGAGCTCGACGCGGATGCCGCGCGCCCGGCATCCCGCGCTGGCGCGCGTGCAGTGGACACCGAACGCCTGCAGCACCGCGATGGTGCCGAAAATCTCGTATCCCATGCGCACGGTCGACTTCAGCGAGCTGAAGTTGTTCGACTCGACATAGGAGACGAGCCCCCGGAAGCCCCGGGCCAGGTAGTCCCTCAGCGCCAGGGTCATGCCGATGGCGTGCAGGCGGCGACCGCGGTGCGCGGGGTGAGTGAATCCCTTGTACATGTAGATGTGCCGTCCGCCCGGGTGCAGGACGAGATCCGGCGGGTCGATGCGCGTCGGTCCGCTCGCATACCAGCCGTAGGCGGCCAGCGCATCGCCCTGGAGCAGGCCGAAGCATTCGTCCCCCTTCGCCAGTGCCTCGTCGAGGAACGCCGCGGGCATCTCGTTCCCGGGATCCCGCCCGAACGCACGCAGGATCGGCTCGCTCAGGAACCGGGCACGGTAGGGGGCGGGGCAGTCGACGAAAGCCGGGTTGACCCGCTCGATCTCCATGCACTTGAGGATCTTGATCAGCAGGACCTTGTTCGCCGCCCGCAGACCCAGATCGTAGAGGGTTCCGGCGACACCCACGCGCGCCACGCTCTCGCGGATCTCCATGCGGCTGACTATCGCACGCCCTGAGCAATCGGCCCGTCGGAAAGGGCCTGAAGCCGCCGCCGGAAAACCCTGAAAGGCCTGTCTCAGGCCAGTCCCGTGCTCCCGGCGCGCCGTCGCATCGTGAAGTAGGTCACCCACAGGACCGCTCCGACCAGCAGGCAGGTGCCCAAAGGCACCGGATGGTCGGCGATCAGGAACCGGAAGGTGGTCAGGCGGCCGTCGGTGAAATCGATGCGCAGGGCCAGGGCCACGACCGTGAAAGTGGTCGCGAGGGC
>DASYQE010000121.1:0-40622 GCA_036005805.1 Candidatus Polarisedimenticolia bacterium
TGATCGAAGTCGCGATCCTTCGAGCGCATCCCCTCGATCTTGCGGATCGCGTGGATGACGGTCGTGTGGTGCTTGCCGCCGAAGAGGTCTCCGAGCGCCGGCAGCGACTTGTCGGTCAGCTGCTTGCAGACGTACATGGCGACCTGGCGCGGGAAGGCGATGTGCTTCGAGTTGTTGCGCGACTTCAGCTCGGTCAGCTTGATGCCGT
Organism: Candidatus Polarisedimenticolia bacterium; assembly: GCA_036005805.1. Lineage (GTDB taxonomy): Bacteria > Acidobacteriota > Polarisedimenticolia > Gp22-AA2 > Gp22-AA2 > DASRAU01. The sequence continues at coordinate 209 of DASYQE010000121.1, forward strand.
AGTGCGCGGCGATCGCCTTCTGGATGGCCTCGACCCCGACGCCGCGTCCGCGGTCGTCGATGAGGTCCCGCAGCGTCTCGCGCGCCATGTCCAGATCGATGGCGCGGCCGGACAGCGCGGCGAACGCGACGAGCCGGATGAGCGAACCTTCCAGCTCGCGGATGTTCGAACGGACGCGGCTGGCGATGAAGAGCGACACGTCCTCCGGCAGGTTGATGTGCTCGGCCTCTGACTTCTTGCGCAGGATGGCGACCTTGGTCTCGAGATCCGGAGGCTGGATGTCGGCGATGAGCCCCCACTCGAACCGGGAGCGCAGCCGCTCCTCGAGCGTCGGGATGTCACGCGGCGGGCAGTCGCTGGTGATGATGATCTGCTTCTGCGACTCGTAGAGGGCGTTGAAGGTGTGGAAGAACTCCTCCTGGGTCCGCTCCTTGCCCGCCAGGAACTGGATGTCGTCGATGAGCAGGACGTCCACGCCGCGATACCGCTCCTTGAAGTCGATGGTCTTCTCGTAGCGGATCGAGTTGATGAGCTCGGTCATGAACGTCTCGGCACTGATGTAGAGCATCCGCAGCCCGGGGAGGGAGCGGACGATGCGGTTCCCGACCGCGTGCATCAGGTGCGTCTTGCCGAGTCCCACGCCCCCGTAGATGAAGAGAGGGTTATAGGCCCCGGACGGCTGGTCCGCCACCGCCATCGCCGCCGCGTGAGCGAACTGGTTGCACGAGGAGACGACGAAGGTGTCGAAGGTGTAGCGCGGGGTCAGCCCGCTGCCCGGGAGTGACGCCATGGGCACAGGCGCCACGGCCAGTGCCAAGGGGCGAGCCGGGACCGTCGCGGGCGGGCCGTCCGACATCGTTTGGAACGGACGGACCTCGGGATGGCCGTCGGCGGACGCCGCGTGGCGGCGCGTCCCGAGCACGCGGTTCATGATCCCGTCGCGTGCCAGGGTCGCGGCGCGCGGCGCGGGCGGTGGCGCCGGCGGCAGGTCACGACTGGTGAAGTGCACCGTCAGCCCCGGAGCGTCGCACTCCCGCGCGCTCTCCTGGATGAGAGGGCGGTAGTTGCGATCGATCCACTCGACGAAGAGGCTGCTCGGCACTTCGACCTGCAGCATTCCGTCGCCGAAGGAGAGCTGGTGCGTGGGGCGCAGCCAGGTGTTGAACGACTGCGCGTTCATCTTGTTCTGCAGCGAATCCAAAATCCGATCCCAGAGGGTCATGGTTCCTCGACGAAATTCGGCTTTGTTTCCCCTGCTCGTCTGCGATCCGCATCCCACGGGCCTTGCGCCACGACAGCCCGCGCCCTCATCAACAGCTTTTCCACAGGTGTGGAAAAATCCAGCCCCTGCAAACCACTGAGAAACGGGAACTTGCGCGGGCGTCGGGGAGAGGGCGCGGCGATCTTATGTCAACCTGCCGCGGCTCCACTACGGAATGGGCCGGCGTCTTCCGCGTCCCCATATTCAGGGTCTGCGCACTCGCGGAAAGCCGACGACCGACGTTCAGAGACACCACGGCCCCCCCGGACCACGTTCCGGAAAAATTGTCCCGCCCCCAGCGCTGCTTCGGTGACTGTTTTGTGAAAGGTCGGCGGAATGTACCACCATCGATGCGAGCAGGCGCGATCGAAAACGGAAAAAAATTCTCGCGCCACCGGGTGCTCGAAAAAAGAGGAATCTGCCGGGTACGGGGTCCGGTCTCGCTTCCGTTCGGTCGCGAGACCTCCCCGCTCGATCGCGCCTCGCTCCCACCCTGCAGATTCCGTTTTCTTCGAGCGTCCTGATCCCGAACACTTTTCCCATTCCCGATCCTCGCGCGCGATTTCGTTCGAAGAGCGAAGTGTGCTTCGTCGTGCGCGGTGCCGTGCTGCGGTTGTCGATCCGGATTGGAGGAGCAACCGAGCGAGACCGGACCCCGTCCCCGGCGGGGTGCGGGCCTGTTGCTCCCCCGGTGCGTATGGGGGGGCGTAACTTGACACCGTGCGCGATGCAGAACGATAATCCGCGCTCCCTTGAGAGAAATTGCGAGCGAGGAAGGAGAACGCCGTCGATGAAACGCACGTTCCAACCGAACAACCGGCGCCGGCGCAAGGTGCACGGATTCCGGTCCCGGATGAGCACCAAGAACGGCCGCCTGGTCTTGAAGCGCCGCCGGGCCAAGGGACGCAAGCGCCTGACGGTGTGACCCGCGACGAGCGGTTCCGTCCCCAGGATCGGATCCGCAAGCGCAGCGAATACCAGGCTCTCTACGAATCGGCGCGCCGCATTCCCTCGAAGAGCTTCGTCCTCTTTGTGAGGAAGAACGATCTCGGCCATCCCCGCCTCGGGATCACCGTTTCCCGCCGCATCGGCGGAGCGGTGCAGCGGAATCGCGCCAAGCGCCTGATGCGCGAGATCTTCCGTCGCCACAAGGGGGAGCTGCAGGACGTGGATATCGTCGTGAACGGACGCGCCGCCCTCCCGGCGGCGGACTACCGCAGGCTCGAATCCGAATGGCTCGGTTGTCTTCGTCCTTATCTGAGGCCGGCGTGAGCGGCGTGCTCGAGGGGGGCGTCCTCGCCCTCATCGCGGGCTACCGGCGCTTCGTGTCGCCGGTGCTGCCGCGGGCCTGCCGCTTCCATCCGACCTGTTCGGAGTACTGCGCCGAGGCGATACGCCGGCATGGTCTCGGACGCGGTCTGGTCCTCGGCGTGCTTCGCCTGCTTCGCTGCCAGCCCTTCAGCCAGGGCGGCTTCGACCCGGTCCGCTGACATGGAAAAGCGACTGGCGCTCGCGGTGGCGCTGTGTATCGGCTTCCTGATTCTCTGGTCGTACCTCTTCCCGACTGCGCCGCCGCCTCCTGCCGCGGGCGGCGCTCCCGGCGCGACGGCTGAAGGAACTCCCGGGTCCGCTCCGGTTGGGGCCGCCGGGGCCGCACCGTCCGCCACCGCCGGCGAATCCGGTGCCGCCGGCGCCACGAGCACGGCCGCGACGGCGCTGCAGCCGGCCGCTGCACCGGGCGCAGAGGCGATCGCCGCGGCTTCGGACGAGGAGATCACCCTCGACCTGCCGCAGGCGACGGTGCGCCTGACCAATCGCGGCGCCCGGGTCCGCTCGTGGATCCTGAAGAACTACCGCGACCACAAGGGCCAGCCGCTCGACCTCGTCTCCCCCGCCGCGGCGAAGCTCGATCGGCTGCCGCTCGACCTTTTGACCGACGACCCGGCGCTCGACGAGCGCCTGCGCAAGGCCCTCTTCAAGGTCGAGCGCCAGGAGACCGCCACTGGTGCGGAGGCGACCACCGTCCTGACCTTCCGCTGGAGCAACGGGAACGGCGACGGCGCGACCAAGGTGCTGCGCGCCGGCGGACCCTCGGGCCTGGTGGAGATCTCCGCCAGCGCCTCGGCGCAGGGACGAGCGATCGACCCGGCGATCGCCTGGGGCGCTGGCTTCGAGGAGGAGGTCGCCGAAGCCTCCGAGCGGATGGGGGTGGGCGTGCGCGCCCTCCTCGGCCGCGGCGGCAAGGTCGAGCGCCGCTTCCAGTCGAAGATCACGCCCGCGGAGCCGTGGACCGAAGAGGGCTCGATCGACTTCGCGGGTATCGAGAGCAAGTACTTCGCCGCCGTCTTCGTTCCGCCCCAGGGGGCGCCGGCGCGCATGCGCGCCGAGACGCTGCGTCTCGTGGAGGACGGGCGCGAGCACCTGCATCTCGGGTTCTCGCTTCGTCCCGCGGCCGGGGCGCAGGTCGCGCTGTACGCGGGACCGAAGAGCTACGAGGTCCTGCGCGCGGCGGGGCTCGGTCTCGACCGGCTGCTCGATTTCGGCTTCTTCGGGTTCATCGCGCATCCCCTCTTCGAGGCGCTCAGGTTCCTGCACCGCTACACGGGGAACTACGGCTGGGCGATCGTCCTCCTGACCGTCTTCATCCGGGCTCTGTTCTTCCCGTTCCTGCACCGGAGCCAGCTGAAGATGCGCCAGATGCAGGAAAAGATGAAGCGCATCCAGCCGAAGCTGAAGTCGCTCAAGGAGCGCTACCACCGGCTGGAGCAGAAGGCGGTGGAGAAGGGGACGGCCGGCGGGCGCCAGAAGGTCCGGCAGGAGATGAACGAGGAAATGATGAAGCTGTACCAGGAGGAAGGGATGAATCCCTTCTCCTCGGTTTCCGGCTGCCTGCCCCTGCTGGCGCAGATGCCGATCCTGGCGGCTTTCTACACGATCCTCTCCATCAGCATCGAGCTGCGGCAGGCGCCCTTCGTCCTGTGGGTGCACGACCTGTCGGAGAAGGACATCGCCCTCGTCATCCTGATGAGCGCGTCGATGCTGGCGCAGCAGCTCATGACCGCGTCGTCCATTCCTGACCCGGCGCAGCGCCGCATGATGTACCTGATGCCCATCATGTTCACGATCTTCTTCGTGAATATGCCTTCGGGGCTGGTGCTATACTGGCTCGTCAACAATCTCCTCGGAATCGTCCAGCAGTACCTGGTCAACAAGGAAGCGGACGCGCAGGCGCGCGCGGCTGCGGCCGCGCCCGCTTCGTAAGGCCTCGTCTTCGACAGGCCCAGCAGGAGAACGCCGATGAGAACGGGAGACGAAGGGCGTCGCGAGAACATCGCAACGCGGCCGCCGCGACCCGCCGAAGAGGAGGCGCCGCCGGCCGATCCGCGCGACGTCGAATCGCTCGCCAACGACGTGCTGCACGGGCTCGGCCTCGAGCTCGAGGCCAAGGCGCGCGACGCGGGCGCCACGATCGAAGTGGACCTCGCCGGGCCCGACCGCGACCTGATGCTCGATCACCGGGGCGAGGCGCTCAACGCGCTGCAATACCTGTTGAACCGCATCGTCTACAAGGGGCGCCTCGGCCGGAAGATCCACCTCGACAGCGAAGGGTACCGCCAGTCCCGCGAGGACGAGATCGTCGAGGTGGCCCGCCGCACCGCCGAGGGCGTCCTGGCCAAAGGCCAGGAGTCGCTCCTCAGCCCGCTCAATCCGTACGAGCGCCGTCTCGTTCACATCGCCCTCGGCGAAATCGAAGGGATCGGCACCCGCAGCATCGGCGACGGCTTCCTGAAGCGTGTCGCCATCTTCCGCACCGCGGCACGGGGCCCGAAGACCGGACCCGCCGAGGACTGATCCCTTCGAGCCCGGCATGACCCACGCGGCGGCATCGTGACCCTTCCGCCGCGGGAAGACACCATCGTCGCCATCGCCACGCCACCCGGCCGCGGCGGCATCGGCGCGGTGCGACTGTCCGGCCCGCGCGCCCAGGCGATCGCTTCTCTCCTTTTCCGCCCCGCCCGCCTTGCCGTGTCTCCGCCGGGCCCGGCCTATGGGACCTTCGCGCTCCACGACGGGACGGCGATCGATCGCGGCTACCTCGTGCTCTTCCCGCGCGGGCAGTCCTTCACCGGCGAGGAAACGGCGGAGCTCTGGGCGCACGGCAGCCCGCCGGTCTTGCGCGCCCTCGTCGAGTCGGCGGTGGCGCTGGGGGCGCGCGCCGCGTCTCCGGGCGAGTTCAGCTACCGGGCGCTCCTGAACGGACGGATCGACGCCACCCAGGCCGAGGCCATTCGCGACCTGGTCGAGGCGCGCACGCTGCACCAGGCGCGCGTCGCGCACGCCCAGGAGAGCGGGTCGCTGTCGCGGGCGCTGCGACCGCTGCGCGATCGGCTCGCCGATCTCGCGGCGCGCGTCGAAGCCTCCATCGAGTTCGCCGAGGAGCCGGACGCCGACCGCTTCGATCCCGAGGGGGGCGTCGCCGCGGGCCTTCGGGGGCTCGCCGCCGAGCTCGAGACCCTGCGGTCCGGGTTCGACCGCGGCCGGCGGCTGCGCGAGGGAGCGTCGGTGGTGCTCGCGGGTCTGCCGAACGCCGGCAAGTCGAGCCTCTTCAACCGTCTCGTTGGCGCCGATCGCGCCATCGTGACGCCGATCGCCGGGACCACCCGCGACGTCGTGGAGGAGACCCTCGAGATCGACGGCGTCCCGGTCACGCTCGCCGACACCGCGGGCCTGCACGAGGCGGACAACGAAGCGGATCGCGAGGCGGTCGGGCGGGCGCGCACCGCGGCGGCGGCGGCCGACATCGTCCTCGTCGTCCTCGACTGGAGCCGGGGATGGCGCGACGCCGATCGCGGGACGATCGAGGCCGCCGGCGCGGGACGCGGACTGGTGATTCTGAACAAGGTGGATCGCCCCTGCGGAATCGGGCTCGACCGCGTGCTTTTCCTGAGGCAGCGGCACGACGTCCTGGAGGTCTCGGCCGTCACCGGCGAAGGGATCGAGGATCTCCGCCGGCGCCTGCGCGAGCGGGTGCTTCCCATGGGAGCGGCGAGCCCGGACGAGGTGTTCCTGACCAGTGTGCGGCAGCGCGACCTGGTGGCGCAGGCGCGCGAGGCGCTCGAGCGCGGGCTCACGGCGCTGAACGAGGGGCGCGGCTCCGAGTGCGCCGCCGTGGATCTGCGCGAGGCGCTCGACCGCCTGGGCGAGCTGAGCGGCGAGGTCGGCCTCGACGATCTCTACGATCGGCTCTTCAGCGCCTTCTGCATCGGGAAATGACCCTCTCTCCCCCGCCCGCGCCGCCGCGCCTGGCCGACGTGCTGGTGGTCGGCGCTGGACACGCCGGTCTCGAAGCGGCCCTCGCCTCGGCCCGCATGGGGTGCGACACGATCCTCGTCACGCTGGCGCGCGACGCGGTCGGGCGCATGTCCTGCAACCCCGCCATCGGCGGTCTCGCCAAAGGGCACCTGGTCCGCGAGATCGACGCGCTGGGGGGCGAGATGGGGCGCGCCATCGACGCCACCGGCATCCAGTTCCGGCTGCTCAACGCCAGCCGCGGCCCGGCCGTCCAGGCGCCGCGCGCCCAGGCCGACAAGGAAGGCTATTCGCGCCGGATGCGAGCCGTGGTGGAATCGACCGCGCGCCTGGCCCTCGTCGAGGACGAGGTCAGCGATCTCGTCGTCGAGGATGGGGCCGTTGCCGGCGTCCTCCTGCGCGACGCGGGTCTCGTCGAGGCGCAGGCGGTGGTGATCACCAGCGGCACGTTCCTGCGCGGCCTCATCCACATCGGCGCCACGCAGCAGCGCGGCGGCCGCATCCACGAAGCGGCCGCGGAGGGGCTCTCGGGGGCGCTGGCGCGGCTCGGGTTCCCGCTCGGGCGCCTGAAGACCGGCACGCCGCCGCGCATCCTCGCGACCAGCGTGAATCTGGCGCGGCTCGAACCGCAGCCCGGGGACGCCGAGCCGGTCCCCTTCTCCTTCGAGACCGGGCGCATCGACCGCGAGCAGATCGACTGCCACATCACCTGGACCTGCCCGGCCACGCACGATCTGATCCGGGCGAATCTCGATCGCTCTCCCCTGTTCACCGGCGCGATCCGCTCGGTCGGGCCGCGGTACTGCCCGTCGATCGAGGACAAGGTGGTCCGCTTCGCCGACCGGGACCGGCACCAGATCTTCGTCGAGCCCGAGGGGATCGATCACCCGTGGCTCTATCTCAACGGCCTCTCCACCAGCCTGCCGGAAGAGGTGCAGCAGCCGCTGGTGCGGACCCTCCCCGGGCTGGAAGAGGCGGTCGTCGCGCGTCCCGGATATGCCGTGGAGTACGACTTCGTCCCGCCGACCGAATGCCGGCACACGCTCGAGACCAAGCGCGTCGCGCGCCTCTTCCTCGCGGGGCAGATCAACGGCACCACCGGCTACGAGGAAGCCGCGGCGCTCGGCTTTGTCGCCGGCGCGAACGCGGCGCTCGCGGTGCAGCGCCGCCCGGCATGGATTCCGTCACGCGGCGAGTCGTACGCCGGCGTCATGGTGGACGACCTGGTGACGCGAGGCACGAGCGAGCCGTACCGGATGTTCACCTCGCGCGCCGAATGCCGGCTGCTGCTCGACATCGAGAGCGCCGATCTGCGGCTGACTCCGGCGGGCCGCGCCCTCGGGCTCATCGACGACGCGCGGCACGCCCGCTTTCTCGCGCGCCGCGATCGGATCGCGCGCTTCACGGAGCAGCTCGAAAACCGGGCGATCGTCCCGAACGCCGCAACCGCGGAGCGGGCGCGGGGGATCCTCGGCATCGCGCTCACCGAGCCGACGACGGCGGCGCGCCTGCTGCGCCGCAGCGACGTCACGGCCGAGGCGATGGAACGCTTCCTCGAAGAGGATCGTCCGGCCGGTCTGACGCCGCACGAGCAGAGAACCGTCGCCAACCGTCTCCGCTACGGCGGCTACATCGAGCGGCAGGAGAAGCACCTCGATCGTCTGCGGCGCGAGGAGGCGCGGCGCATCCCGGCCGACTTCGATTACGGCCGGATCGCCGGGCTGTCGCGGGAGATCGTCGAGAAGCTGGGACGCGCGCGGCCGGAGACGCTGCGCGACGCCGGGCTCATTTCGGGGGTGACGCCGGCCGCACTGATGCTGCTCAACGTCGCCCTGCACCAGAGAATGGCGCCGGCAAGAGCGACACGACGCGACATGCAGGCCTGGAAATCGCCCGACGACTAATCATTAAGTCTTGTGTTTGCAGTTATTTAACTGCTATTTCTGATTCTGCTGCTGCAGGAACTTGTCGTTCACCTGCACGCCGAAGAACTGGTAGTCGCTGTATTTCTGCATCTGGAAGCCGGTCAGCTCGGCGTCGCCGTCGAGATCCAGGACGAAGCGCCGGTATTCCGCCTCATCCGGCAGCGACAGCTTCTGGTACTCGTTGAGGAAGGTGATTTCGTATTTCGCCCCCGCCGGCCGGTGCCCGAGGTTCATTCCCAGGAACTTTGTCGACTGCCGGTAGGTCTTGAGGGTTTCCTTGAGGCGATCCTCCTGATTGGCGGGCTGGGCCTCGATCTTGAGGAAATTCAGGTTTTCCGCGTCGATCCAGACCCTTCCGCTCCATTCGTAGATCGTCTTCCCCGTCGTGTACGGCAGCGGCGCCGTGAACGAGATGACGTTGGCGTGGCGAAGCGAGAAGAATTCGTCCCCCTCGTACTTGAAGTGGAAGAGGTTCTGCCGGTTCGGGACGAACATCAGCGTCCAGGAATACGAGTCGGGGAACTCGGTGTCCACGTCCACTTCCTGGGTGCTCGGGGTCGAGTTCTCCGAGTGCTTCTGGCGGTAAGGCCGGTAGCGCTGCGCCTCTGCCTCGACGTACATGTAGTCGTAGCGGCGCCCGTCGCCGCGATCCTCGGACGAATGCGTGGCCTCGAGGCAGACGAAACGGAGAGCCACCGACTCGTACACCTTCGACTTCTCCGCCAGCTGCGAGAGCAGGGCGTCGAGGTCGAAATTCTCCGGCGCTTCGGATCCCTTCAGAGGGGGCAGCGACGGATTCTTCGTCGTCGCGCTGTGGACCACCCCGGCCTGCGGGAGGATCAGTGCCAGGGCGGTGATCAGGGCTGCCTTCCAGTTTCCGCGGCCTCGCAAGCGGCTCCCTTCTGGTAAGGTGCGACGTATGGTAACCCGAGAAAGCCCATCCGGTCAGGAGGATGCGGCGGAGTTTCGTCACGATCTCGTGGAGGCGGCGACCGGGCTGGGCAGACCGCTGACGTCAGACCAGGCGGACCGGATGACCGAGCACTACCGGCTGCTGCGGGAATGGAGCAGGCGCATGAATCTCACCGGCCTCAAGGAGAGGGGGGCCATTCTCCGGAGGCACTTCCTGGAGCCCATCCTCGCAGCTGACCTGATCGATGGTCAGGGGAGACTGATCGACATGGGATCAGGGAACGGATTTCCCGGTGTGCCGCTTGCCGTTCTGCATCCGCGCCTGGAACTGGTTCTCGTCGAGTCGTCCGAAAAGAAGGCGACCTTCCTGTGGATGATTTTGAGAGGGCTTGGTCTCAAAGCCGCGCAGGTCGTGACGCGTCGCGTTTGTCGACGCGCCGACCTCGCCGATTTTCTTCCCTCGCGCTGGGTCACCTATCGGGCCATCCGGGGACGCGACTGCCTCGTCGATCCCGGACCGGACCTTCTCGAGCCAGGCGGAGGCTTGATCGCTTTTATATCGGCTGATGAATGCGGAGAATTACGGAGTGATCCTCCGCCTGGGCTTCGCTTCGCTGCCGCGAGAGACCTCTCGACATCCCCGGGTGATGTGGCCGCCTTCTTCGTCCGGAAAGACTCTTAGCCACCGCCTCACCCGCCGACCAGCACTCTTTCCCGTCGCCGAAGCGCGCCATCCTGCGAGGGTCGATCTCTCAATGGGGAAGTTCCGGCAGCAGGTGGTCGGGAAAGTGTTCCACGTGGAACAGTTCCGTGGTGTGGGGGGCGAGTTTGGGAGACGGGGGAGGTGGGGGCTTGTGCTAACCTCCGGCGCGAACGAGACCATCGGGCGCGGAGCTTGACGAACCGAGGCGTTCCGGATCACGCGCATCGGGGCCGTGGGTGGTTTGCGGGGAGCTTCATGGGGCACGTCACTGCCATCGCCAATCAGAAGGGTGGGGTCGGGAAGACGACCACGGCGGTGAGCCTTGCTGCGGCGCTGGCGATTGCGGAGCGGCCGACCCTCCTCATTGATATCGATCCGCAGGGATCGGCGACCAAGGGGCTCGGGCTCAAGGCGGGACCGGCGGGGGACATGTACAGCGTCCTCGCCGGCGAAGCGCCGCTGGCGGAGATCCTGGTACCGACCGAGCTGCAGCACCTTTCGGTGGCACCCGCAAGCCGGGACCTGGTCGGCATTGAGCTGGAGCTGGTGACCTCCGAAGGGCGGGAGGCGCGGCTCAAGAAAGCGCTCGAGCCGGTCCGCGACCGCTTCCAGTTCATCCTCATCGACTGTCCTCCTTCGCTGGGGCTCCTGACGGTGAATGCCCTGGCGGCCGCCGACGGACTCCTCATCCCGGTGCAGTGCGAGTACCTGGCGCTCGAGGGGGTCTCGCAGATGGTCGAGACGCTCCAGCGCATCCAGGCGGCGGTCAATCCCGACCTGGTCCTGGACGGCGTGCTCCTGACGATGTTCGACGAGCGCACTAACCTCGCCCGCCAGGTGGTCAACGACATCCGCGAATACTTCAAGGAGAAGGTGTACCGCTCCATCATTCCGAGGAACATCCGGCTCGGAGAAGCCCCTTCCTTCGGCCGCCCCATCATGCTGTACGACATCCGTTCGAAGGGATCCGAGACCTACCTGAATCTGGCTCGCGAGGTGATCCGCAACCATGAAAAGACAAGCGCTCGGCAAAGGACTCAGCAGCCTCATCCCTGAAGCACCCACGGCGAAGCCGGAACCCGGCCTGTTGATGCTCGACGTGGATCGCATCCAGCCGAGCCAGTACCAGCCGCGCACGGACTTCGCCGGACTCGAGGGGCTGGTGGAGTCGATCCGCGAGAACGGCATCGTCCAGCCGGTGGTCGTGCGCCAGGAAGGGGAGCGCTACGAGCTGATCGCCGGCGAGCGCCGCTGGCGCGCCGCCCAGCTCGCCGGCATGAGAAGCATCCCGGTGGTCATCCGCAAGGTGGCGCAGGACCGGGTGCTCGAGCTGGCGCTGGTCGAGAACATCCAGCGCAAGGACCTGAACCCGATCGAAGAGGCGCGCGCCTACGACCTGCTCATCGGCCAGATGAACCTGTCGCAGGCCGAAGTGGCCAAGCGCGTCGGACGCGAGCGCTCATCTGTCGCTAACTCATTGAGACTATTGAAGTTACCAGAGACGATCCAGAAGATGCTGCAGGATGGAGGTCTGACCCCCGGTCACGCCAAGGCGATCGTGGCAATCTCCGACGCCGCGACACAAATTAGGGTCGCCGACGAAGCGATTCGACGTCCGCTGTCGGTGCGCGAGACCGAGGCGCTGGTCGCGCGGCTGCTGTCGCAGGGCGAGGAGAAGGCCGGCCGCGCGGCCGGATCGACGGTGCAGGCGGAAGACCCGAACGTCCGCGCCGCCGAGGAAAAAATGCAGCACTGCCTCGGGACCAAAGTGCGCATCGTGCGCCGTGGCGGCCGCGGGAAGATCGAGATCGAGTTCTACTCCGACGAGGAGCTCGATCGTCTGTTCACCGCGATCGTGCGCGGGCACTGATGCGGAAGGGGGAGACGAGATGAAGGGCGGATTCGTGATGCCGTTCAGTAAGGAGAACACCATGCGCGACCCGATGGGCCAGGAGGACATCAGCGGCTTCCTCGCGGAAGGGACCGAGATCAAGGGCGAGATCCGCTTCAAGGACCTGCTGCGCGTCGACGGCAAGGTGAGCGGCAAGATCGTCTCGGAAGGCGAGCTCGTGGTCGGCGAGACCGGCGAGGTCGAGGCCGAGGTCAGCGTCGGCACGCTGTCGGTCAGCGGCAAGGTGAACGGCACCGTTCACGCTGGCGAGAAGGTGGAGATCCACCCGAAGGGACGCGTGCACGGCGACATCACCATTTCCAAGGCGAACCTCGTCATCCACGAGGGGGGCGTCTTCGAAGGGAAGATCGACATGACCGCCGGGCCGCGCGAACACGACCGGACCGAGGACGATCCCGAGATGCGCCTCGCCGGCGTCGAGCCGTTCCGCCGCTGAAATCCCGCGCCGGGGCGATGGGATCGCCCTGGCTCGTCGCGTTCCTCCGGGCGCCTCGCGATAGAATCGCCGCCTCCGTCCCAGGGGCGGCTGCATGTCGGATCTCGTCGGGCGCACCCTCCATCGTCACGCTGGACTCGGTCGAGGAGGCGGACGGCCTCCTGTTCATCACGCTCGAGCTGGTCATGACCGGCGATCTCGACGGCGCCACCGAGGTGGCCACGCGGCTCCTCGAAATGCAGGGGGGAGTCGCCCCGAACACGTTCCGGGTGGATCCGGGCTACGCGCCGCTGCTCGAGGACGCTCCGTTCCGCAAGGTGATCGCCAGGGACCCGTAGCCACCGTCGAGTCGAGAAAGCCCGGTCCATGCTTTCGACCATCCTGCTCCTGAGCGCTGTCGCGTCGTTCCACCCCGCCGCGAAGCAGGGGCCCGCCGCGAAGGACGGCGTCCTCACGGTGACGCCGGGGGATTCGCTCGCGCAGATCGGGCAGCGGCTGGCGCAGGACGCGTCGATCCGCGAGGTCGTCCTGCAGGCCGGGACCTATCCCGGCGACTGGACGATCCCCCGGCTCGAGAAGGAGGACGCGACGCCGCATCCTCTTTTGATCCGCGCCGCCGACGGGGCGGAGGTGATCTTCGACGGGGCCAAGCCGCTGTCGAAGCCGAAGGCGGCGCCCGGCCGGCCGGGCGTGTTCTCCGTCCCGTCCGGCGGGGGATACAAGGGCGAGCCCGAGAAGCTGTGGGAGCCGGAAGCGCGGGTGCGCTACCTGCTCGCCGCCGATCTCGACGCGGTGCAGCGATTTCCCGCTTCGTTCGTCGTCTCCGGCGGGACGCTTTATTTCCACACCTCCGACGGGAAGCCGCCCAGGGGCGATCGCGTTCTCATCGGCGCCAAGGACTTCGGCATCGAGGTGCGCCGTCCCGACGTGACGGTGCGCGGCCTGCGGTTCCGGAACTTCACGGCCCGCGGCAAGTGGAGCGTCGCGGTGAGCCTGGCCGCCGAGCGCGTCACCGTCGAGCGGTGCGACGCCACCAACGCCTCGTTCGGCTTCAAGCTGCTGTCTGACGACGATGCGATCGTCGACAGCACGGCGCGCGACGTCGGCGGTGGCGTCTACATGGCGGGACGGCGCGGGCGCGTGGAGCGCTGCCGCTTCCTCAAGACGCGCGACGACTTCGCCGTTCCGACCTACCCCCAGGACGACACCGGCATCGAGGCCTACTCGCCGGCGGACACGGGGACGATCCGGGGCAACCTGGCGATCGGGTTCGCCCAGGGGATCTTCATCAAGGCGGACGAAACCCCCTGGGTGGTGGAAGGGAACACGCTCGTGGCCGCGGAACAGCAGCAAGGCTTCATCGCGACCCGCTGGCACCCGGAATCGGTCTTCCGGCGCAATGTCGTCTCAGGCTACGAGGTCCCGATGACGTTCGGATCCGCGCGCACCGGCACCAGGGTCGAGGGCAATTGCGACGAGCCGAAGTTCGTCGATGCCGGCGCCGGCGACTATCGCCTCGCTTCCGACAGTCCGTGCCTGACCAAAGCCGGGGAAGACAAGACCCCGGGACAGGGGGAAGCGACGGATGGAAAGGAGATCGGGGCCGGGGCAGTGGCCCGAAGCCCGGAACGGATCGATCTCCGCGCCGGTCCCCATGACGACGAGGCGAAGCAGGGGGCCGCAAAGCACGCCGCCGCGGCGGCCGAGGCCCGGGGCGGCGCCGATCGCGCACCGCGCGCGTGGCACGTGAGCCCCGCGGGACGCGACGACGCCACGGGAGAAACGGGATCTCCGCTCCTGTCGATCCAGGACGCGGTGGATCGCGCCGGCCCGGGCGACACGATCCTCCTGGAAGCGGGGGTCTACATCGAGCCGGTGCGCTTCGATCACGGCGGCGTCGAGGGAAGGCCGATCACGCTGCGTGCGGCGGAGCGGTGGAAGGCGATCCTCGATGGCAGGCGCCGCCACGACGAGCTCATCCGGATCGAGAAGGCGCCGTTCGTCGTCATCGAGGACCTCGAGATCCGCTGGTACCGCGAGGCCGGCATCCGCGTGCGCGGCTCCGCCGATGCGCGCGTGCAGGGCTGCCGGATCTGGAACGCCCCGTGGGCAGGGACGTGGCCGGTGGGCAGCGGCGTGCAGGTGGAGAACTCGCCGCGCTTCACCGCCACCGGCAACGTGGTGTACCGGCAGGAGCGCGGGTTCTACCTGATCTCGAGCCCGGGCGCGACCCTGACGCACAACACCGCGCTCGCGAACCTCTACGGCGGCGCCGTGTTCATCCGATCGATCGACGGCACGACGTGCACGAACAACAGCTTCGCCTACCAGGCGAACGACGCCATCTCCATCGTCGAGGACCAGGACGGGAAGGAGCGCCTCGGGCGCTTCACCTGCGACTACAACAACTACGGGGCGACGCTGCAGCCGGGCGAACCCGGCGAGAAGGCGCTCGAGCCGCGGCCGAAGGATCGCCAGCTGTTCACGCAGTCGAAAGCGATCGTCTACTTCGAGCAGAAGCCCCCGCCGTTCCAGCGCTTCCGGACGATGGCGGCGTGGCGCGAGTTCTCCGGCCTCGACGCCCACTCGATCTTCGCGGACCCCCTGTTCGTCGACTCCGCGGCGGGCGATTTCCGCCTCGAGGCCGGCAGTCCCAATCGCGGCGCCGGCTCCGACGGGTCCACGATCGGCGCGCTCGCCGACTGACTCTTCCCGCAGCCTAGCCCTCGAGCAGGAGGCGCGTGGCGAGGGCCGTCCAGCCGGTCTGGTGGCTGGCGCCCAGGCCGCGTCCGGTGTCGCCGTGGAAGTACTCGTGGAACAGGACGAGGTCCTTCCAGTCGGGATCGCGGGCGAAGCGCGGATCGTCGCCGTGGCAGGGACGCCGGCCGGTCGCGTCGGGCAGGAACAGGCTGGCCAGGCGCCGGCTGAGCTCGCGGGCGACTTCCTTCAGGTTCATCATCCGGCCGGACCCGACGGGGCATTCGACCTGCAGCGTATCGCCGTAGAAGTGGTGATAGCGCTCGAGCGCCTCGACGAGCAGGTAGTTGATCGGCATCCAGATCGGACCGCGCCAGTTCGAGTTGCCGCCGAACAGCCCCGTGTCGGACTCGCCCGGCTGGTAGCGCACCACGTGCGCCTCCCCTCCGACGTGGAAGACATACGGGTTGTTCTCGTGCACTTTCGAGACCGAGCGGATACCGTGCGGCGAGAGGAACTCGTTCTCGTCGAGCAGGTAGCGCAGCACCCGCACCAGGCGATCGCGTGACGGGATCGCGAGGAGCCGGTGGCCGCCCTCGTGATCGCCGCCTTCCATGAAGTAGGAGATGCGCTCGGCCAGGTCGGAGCGGTTCTTCAGGAACCAGTCGAGGCGCTTGCGGAAGCCGGGGAGCCGGTCGATGGCCTCCTGCTCGAGCACCTCGACGGCGATCAGGGGCAGGAGCCCGACGAGCGAGCGCACTTTCAGTGGCACCGAGACGCCGTCCACGTGGAGCTGGTCGTAGTAGAAGCCGTCCTCCTCGTCCCACAGCCCACGCCCGCCGAGGTTGTTCATGGCGTCGGCGATGGCGATGAAATGCTCGAAGAACTTCGACGCCACGTCCTCGGTCGCGGGATTGTCGCGCGACAGCTCGAGGGCGATCCCCAGCATGGTGAGGCTGTAGAACGCCATCCAGGCCGTGCCGTCCGCCTGCTCGAGGTGGCCGCCGGTGGGCAGCGGCTTCGACCGATCGAAGACGCCGATGTTGTCGAGCCCGAGGAACCCGCCGGAGAAGAGATGGTTCCCCTCGGCGTCCTTGCGGTTCACCCACCAGGTGAAGTTGATCAGGAGCTTCTGGAAGCAGCGCGACAGGAAGACGCGGTCGCGATCCATGCGCGGTCCCGTCATCTTGTAGACGCGCCAGCAGGCCCAGGCGTGCACGGGCGGGTTGACGTCGCCGAAGGCGAACTCGTAGGCGGGGATCTGCCCGTTCGGATGCATGTACCACTCGCGCAGCATGAGCACGAGCTGCTCCTTGGCGAAGTGCGGGTCGAGGCGCGCCAGAGGCAGCGTGTGGAAGGCGAGGTCCCACGCGGCGTACCACGGGTACTCCCATTTATCCGGCATGGAGATGACGTCGCGGTTGAACAGGTGCGGCCAGTCGTGGTTGCGCCCGTCGAGGCGCGCCGCCGGCGGTGGAGGCTGGGCCGGGTCGCCGCCCAGCCAGTCGCCTACGATGTAGTGATAGAACTGCTTCGACCACAGCAGGCCGGCGTCCGCCTGGCGCACGGCGCGCCGCGACTCCTCCGGAACCGACGCCGGAGTGCGCGCGGCATGGAAGGCATCCGCCTCCTCGATGCGGCGCGCGAAGACCTGGTCGAACGTCTCGCCGAACGGCTCAGCCTTTGCCTCCTCCCGGCTCGACAGGCGCAGGCGGAGGACGATCGACCCGCCCGCCGGGAGCACGAGTCGATGGTGTGCCGCCGCCTTGGTTCCGGCCAGCGCGGCGTTGACGGCCCCCCGGCGGCCCGCGATGACCGCCTCGTGGAAGGCGTCCTTCACGTACGGCACCGCGTTGGCGCCGCCGAAGAGCCGCGCGGCATTCGTCTCGTTGTCGGTGAAGAGGAGATCGGGCGCGCCCGCGGGCCCCGCTTCGATCGCCAGGACGTACGTTCCGAGCGTCGCGTGCACGGCCTGCAGGCGCTGCGCCGCCGGCTCGGCGTTCGCTCGCTTCGCCTCGGGCCCGGGCGGGAGCGAGTCCGCGGCGATCGACGGCTTCTCCCAGTAGCCCTCGCCGCTTCGTCCCCACGACCAGGTGTTGCGGAACCAGAGAGTCGGCAGGACGTGGAGCGGCGCCGGCTCGGGTCCGCGATTCGACACCGTGAGACGGATCAGGATGTCGTCAGGGGAGGCCTTGGCGTACTCGGCCACGACGTCGAAGAAGCGACCGTCGTCGAACGCGCCGGTGTCGGCGATCTCGAATTCCCCCTGGTCGCGGCCGCGGCCACGGTTCTCGCGCACCAGCGCCGCGTAGGGGAACTCCCCCTGCGGGTACTTGTAGAGCGCCTTCATGTAGGAGTGGGTCGGCGTCGAGTCGAGGTAGAAGTAGGCCTCCTTGACGTCCTCGCCGTGGTTTCCTTCCGGGCCGGTGAGCCCGAAGAGCCGCTCCTTCAGGATCGGATCGCGCTCGTTCCACAGCGCGACGGAGAAGCACAGTCGGCACTCGCGGTCGGTGATCCCGAGCAGGCCGTCCTCACCCCAGCGGTAGGCGCGGCTGCGCGCGTGATCGTGCGGGAAGTACTCCCAGCAGTTCCCGCTGGCCGAGTAGTCCTCGCGGACGGTGCCCCACTGACGCTCGCTGAGGTAAGGACCCCACCGCTTCCAGTTCTTCGCGCGCGCCGTGTCCTCCGCGAGCCGCACGGTCTCCGGGTCGCTCTCGCCGCGGGCGCTCTGCGGCGGGAGGACGTGGAGATCCGCCGCCGCGCCGGCGCCCGGACCGGCGGGCTGCGGCGGCTTCGGGTGCGCGCGCCCGCTCACAGGGCCGCCACTTCGCAGTAGGCCTTGATGACGCCGTCGGGGTTCGTCAGGTGGCCGAAGAGATCGCGATAGTTCTCCAGCCCCTGCACCTTGTGCGTCAGGAGCTTCCCGAGCCAGCCCGGGTACTCCAGCTCGGCCTTCGCGAGATCCGACACCGCCAGCTCGAAGTGCTCGCGGTTGGCGTTCACCGTTCCCACCATGACGCGGTTCCCCAGGACGAAGTCGAGGTTGATGCGGTCGGCGGGGACGTCCACGGTGCGATCGCCGCCGGTGACGCTGGCCAGGACGAGCACGCCGTTCTTCGCCAGCACCTGCATGGAGTCGAAGACGATGGGAGAGTACCCGGTCGCCTCGAGGACGAGATCGTACGGCCCGTACCGGCGCGCCGCTTCGAGGAGCGGCGTCGAGGCGGTCGAGATGTACCGGCCGCCCAGCTCCTTGATGAGGGCGGCGTTCTTCGTGTCTTCGGCATTGCGGGCGAACACGGTCACCTGCATGCCGCGCAGCCGGAACATCAGCGTCGCCAGGAGGCCGATGGTCCCCGCCCCCATGATCGCCGCGGTGCGCGGCCGCCACACGCGCAGCCGGCGCTGGATCTCCAGCGCCTGGGACAGCCCCTTGGCGACGACGGTGGCCGGCTCGAGCAGGACGCCGACGCGCCGCAGGCCGCGCGGCACCTTGACGATGAAGTCGGCGTCGTCCACGTAGTGCTCGGTCAGGAAGCCGTGCAGCGACGAGATGCCGCGTTCGAAGGAGGTGTCGTCGGTGGTCATGTCGGACATGCCGATCGCATCGTACAGGCTCGAGCCGGGCCGGCGCACGGTGGCGACGACGTAATCCCCTTTCTGCAGCTCGGTCACGGCGGGGCCGACCTCGTCGACGATCCCGAAGGACTCGTGGCCGAGCACCAGGAACGAGTCGCCCGGCGGCGCCTGGCCGTACTCGGCGGCGTTGATCTCCCGGTCGGTCGCATCGACGCCGACCTGGAGCACCCGCACCAGGACGCCGCGGCCATTCGGGACGCTGCGCAGATCCGGGCGGGGGAGATCGGCCAGGTGGACGCTGTCCTTCCGGCCGGGGACAACCGCGATCGCCTTCATCGTCATTCTCCTTTTCGGGTCAAGAGCAGCGCGTGCCCGTCCGGGTCGCGCAGCAGCAGTTCATCGGGAAGGGCGGGGACGACGGCCCCCGAAGCCGTGGTGGGCAAAGGTGCCGCGCTGATCTTGCGTCCGCCGGCCCGAAGGGCGGCCAGCGCAGCCGCGCCCGGGTCGGGCGCCTCGAGCCGCGTCTGCCAGTGGATGCGATCGTTGCTGCGCTCGTCGTCCGGCGCGGGCCGGCCGTCGGCCGGCGCCAGGTACTCGAGGAGCTCGATGCCCGGCCCGGCCGGCGCGCGCAGCGCGGTGATGCGCAGGCGGGCGCCGAAGACGGCGTTGAGGTGTTCCTGCTCGGGCCCGTAGTTCTCGCTCTCCCCCGCGACCCGCAGGCCCAGGGCGCCGCGGTAGAAATCGAGGCTGCGGTCGGTGTCGGCCACCACGATCGCGGTGTGATCGATGCCGAGGAAGAGCCGGCCTTCCGCCTGCTGCCAGCGAGGGTCTCCCAGGCCTTTCGGGAACTGGAGAATTTCCAGCGCGTGACCGTCGGGATCCTTGAAGTAGAAGGCGCGGATGCCGGCGGCCGCCCGGTTCCACTCGGGCAGCGTCTGCGGACCGGAGCTGGCGTGCGTCACATGGTGCTCGCGCAGCCTCCGGTACGCGGCATCCATGTCACTCACGATGATGGCGACGTGCTGGAACCAGCGATCGTTGCTGCGGGAGTCGGCCGGAACCGGCCGCCCTTCCGGCTGGAGGTACTGCGTCAGGACGATCGTCTCCCATCCCAGCCGCAGCCGCGCCACGCGCGCCCGTGCCGCCGCGACGGCTTCGACCCCTTCGAACGCCGGGCCCGAGGCGCTGGTCTCGGAGACCTTCTCGAAGTCGAGAACGCCGGTGAAGAAGGCGATGGAGCGATCGAGATCCCCCACGGTCACGCCGACGTCCACGAGCGAGCGCACCGCGGATGGTGTCGTGGCGGCACCGCCCGCGGCCGCGCCAGGCGCGAACGCGAGCGCCGCGAGGACGAGAAGGGTGCCGGCCGGAGCGCGCCGCAGGAAGCGCGTCATCGGCCGAGCCTCGCGGCGAGATGATCGCCGATGCGCAGGGCGTTGGCCATGATGGTCAGGGCCGGGTTGACGGCGCTCGACGACGGGAAGAAGGAGCCGTCGACGACGTAGAGATTGTCCAGCTCGTGCGTTTTGCAGTCGCGGTCGAGGACCGAGGTCTTCGGGTCCGAGCCGAAGCGCAGCGTGCCGTTCTGGTGCGCCACCCCCGCGAGGGGGATGCGCTTGCCGATGTAGGCTTGAAGTGGCAGCAGGTCCTGGACGCAGCGCTCGCCGTGCGCGGCGCAGCGGCTTTTCTTCATGAACTCCTTCACCTTCGCCTGCAGCCTGCGGTGCCCTTCCTCGTTGTTCGGCTTGTAGTGCAGCTGCACGCGGCCATCGGTGGTGACGGTCACGCGGTTCGCCGGGTCCGGCAGGTCTTCGGACGTGAGCCAGAAGTCGAGCGAGTGCTGCGCCATCTTCTCGAGCGTCCAGCCGGGGACGAGCTTCGGCGCCCCTGCGGCCAGGACGTTGCCGTCGGTCTTGCCGACGAACGAGATGTGCCCCATCGGGTAATCCCAGTCGCGCCCGGCGTAATAGAAATCGTTGATCGCCAGCGTCTTCTGGAAGACGGTCGGGTTCGGACAGAGAGAGACGGCCAGCATCACCGAGTTGAGGTGGCACATGTAGTTGCGGCCGACGAGACCGCTGCCATTCGCCAGCCCCTCCGGGTGCCGGTCGCTGCGCGAGCGCAGGAGGAGCGCCGCCGAGTTGATCGCTCCGCACGAGGCGACGACCACGCCCCCTTCGAAGATCTCCCTGACGCCGCCGTCGCGCTCGACGTGCACCGCGCTGACCGAGCTTCCCGGAGCGTCGGTCGCGAGCCGGGTCACGGTGGCGTTGGTGATCATCGTGACGTTCGGGTGCTCGAGCGCCGGGTCGACGCAGATCACCTGCGCGTCCGCCTTGGCGTAGACGAGGCACGGGTGCCCGTCGCAGGTGGCGCAGCGGATGCAGCGGCTCCTGCGCCGGTTCCCCTCGTCGAGCATCACCGCCAGCGGCACGTGGAACGGCCGCAGCCCCTGCCGCGCGAGGTCGTCCGACAGTCCCTGCAGGCGCGGCTCGTGGCTCACCGGGGGATGGTCGTAAGGAGCCGACGCCGGCGGGTCGGTCGGATCGACGCCGCGCTCGCCGTGCACCTGGTACAGCCGCTCCGCCTGCGTGTAGTACGGCTCGAGGTCCTCGTAGGAGAGCGGCCAGGCGGGGGAGACCCCGCCGTGGTGCCGTACCTCGCCGAAGTCCTCGCGCCGCATGCGCAGCAGCGCCGCGCCGTAGAACTTGGTGTTGCCGCCGACGCAGTAGTGCGCCCCGGCGTGGAACTCCTTCCCCTGCGGGTCGAGCCAGGCCTCCTTGATGTTGTATTTCCCGTCGGTGACGGCGGCGCGCGTCGACCAGTTGTCGGTCTCGCGCGGCACGTCGTCTCCCCGCTCGATCAAGAGGATGCGCAGGCCCGTGGGGGCCAGCCGCCAGGCAAGCGTTCCGCCGCCGGCGCCGGTGCCGATGATGATCACGTCGTAGCGGTTGGCGTTCTCCATGGTCCCCTCAGTGAGCGCAGCGGAAGATGCAGTGCAGGCGTGAGTCGTGTTCGAGCTTGGCGCAGAGCACGGCGCGCGCCCCGCGGGCGCGGACGAAGGTCTCCGCCGCGATCAGCATGCCGAGCAGCGGCGCGGTGAAGTAGATCCACAGCGAACCCCACGCCCCCGCCGGCAGATCCGAGGCGAGGGTGCGGGCGGGGTTCATGCTCATTCCCGAGAGCGGCGCTTCGAAGGTGATGAACGACGCGACGAGAAGGCCGGCCGCGATGCCGGTCAGGTGCATCGCGCGCCGCGAGTTGGACAGCGTCAGGACGGTCAGCATCAGGAGGAACGAGATGGCGGTCTCGGCCGCGAAGGCGACGCCGATGCCCCCCGGCCCGGGGAGGGTCGCCGCGTAGTTCACGGCGGGATGGCCGAGCGCCCTGCCCGCCGCCCGCGCGACGACCAGCACGGCCAAGAGCCCGCCGGCGAACTGGGCGGCGACGTAGAACGCCGCGTCGGCCGGGTCGATCTTCCCGAGCCGCAGGAAGGTCACCGTGACCGACGGGTTCATGTGTGCCCCCGAGCGCCGCCCCCACGGCGAGTAGATCAACGCGATCGCCGTCCCCCCCATCAGGAGCCCCATCAGGACGCGGCGCGCCATCGGCGCCGCGATGGCCTGGTGCACGGGCGACGCCGGATGCTCGAGGAGCATGGTGAACCCGGTGGCCGACACCATGAAGAGGCCGAGCGCCGCCGCCTCGATCAGGTACTCGGGCCAGTGGGACTTGAGCGTCGCGGTCATGCCGGTCAGATGCTCAGGCCCGCACGAAAGATTCACGACGGCGCCCCTCGCATCCGGGCCGGCGGCGAGCCTGGCGAGGGTCCCGTCAGATTGGCGGCGAGCCGCTCAACCCGGGGAGGTCGATGTCGGCCTGCCGGCCGTCGGTTGTTCGGCGAGGACCGGCAGCCGCACCACGAACTCGCTGCCACGGCCCACGCCTTCGCTCCTGGCTTCCACGGAGCCGCCGTGCATTTCGACCAGCCGCTTCGCCAGCGACAATCCGATGCCGAGTCCGCCGCGGGACCGTTCCAGCGCCGTATCGACCTGCGTGAACAACCCGAAGATGCCGCCGAGCATGTCGGGAGGGATGCCGATCCCGGTGTCCTTGATCTTCACCACCACCTCGCCGCCCTGCCGTTCCGCCGTGAGCCGGATCTGCCCGCCCTCCTCGGTGTACTTGCAGGCGTTGTTCAACAGATTGGCGAAGACCTGGGACAGCCGCAGGGGATCCGCATCCACGAAGATCGGCGCGGGGGAGAGCGTCACGATGAGCTCGTGCTTCGCGGATTCGGCCATCGGGCGGCAGACCTCGACCGACTGGAGGAGGATCGGCGCCAGCTCGACCATGTCCTTGCGCAGTTGCAGCTTGTCGCGGGTGATGCGGTTGACGTCGATGAGGTCGTCCACGAGCCGCACCATCTGGCCCAGCTGCCGCTCCATCGTGCCGCGGGCCTGGCGGAGCGTCTCCCCGCTGCAGTCCTCCCGCTTCAAGACCTGCAGCATGTTGCTGAGCGGCGCGAGCGGCCCCCGCAGCTCATGGGCCAGCATCGCCAGGAACTCGTCCTTGCGGCGCGCGGCGTCCTTCAAGGCCTCTTCCGCTCGCCGCCGGGTGCGGAGGGTTCGCTGGTCGAGGTAGAAGACGACGACGACCAGCATCGCTCCCGTGGCGACGGTCAGCAGGTTCCACACGACGACGGCGCGGAAACTCACCCTGGAATTGGCGTCGCGCCCCTGCAGAAGGTCCCGCTCCGTCCGCTCCATGAGCGCGACCGAGCCTCGCAGGTCGTCCATCATGGCCTGGCCGGTATCACTGCGGACCATCGCCAGGGCGGCGGCCCGGTCGCCGCTCTTCATGACCACGATGGTCCGGTGCAGCTCCTCCACCCGCTCGTCGACCTTCTGCTCCAGCTGGGCGAGCCGCTCGCGCTGGACGGCGTTGTCCGCCGTGAGCACTTCGAGGTGGGCCACGATGTTCCGCGCCCGCAGCAGGGCGGACTCGTAGGGTTGCAGATACTTCTCATCCTCGGTGAGCAGGTACCCCCGCTGCCCCGTCTCGGCGTCTTTGAGGGTGGAGAGCAGGGCCTCCAGGTCCTCGATGACCCGATGGGTGTGGGCCACCAGCCGTTCGCTCTCGGCCAGATGCTCGAGGTTCGAATACTCGATGAAACCGCCGACCAGCAGCACCGCCAGCGTCAGCCCGAAGCCGACGCTGATGGCGACATCACGGAGTTGGTTCTTCCGGTGGATGCGCTCGATGTTCAAGATGTGCCAGCGATCTCGACGGGCTCGGGAAGGCGACTCCCGTGTCGCCCGGAAGTCCGGATCGTAGCATCAACGCGCGAGCCGCTCCGGGCTGGAGCACCTGCTCCGACAGGCGCAGCAGCTCCCCGACCGACCAGGCCTGGAACGGGCAGCCGCGCGGCCGGTGCGGCGCCTCGGCGTCGGCGATCTCCGAGACGTGCCCGAGGCCGGCGTCCGCCAGGTGGGCGGTCATCGGCAGGAGGAAGCGCTCGCGCGCCTGCCGCACCGCCGTGGCGGTGCCGCCGCGCACCCGCACCCACGCCTCGACGAACGGGCCGAGAAGCCACGGCCAGACGGTCCCCTGGTGGTACGAGCCGTCCCGCTCGGGCACCCCTCCTTCGTAGCGCGGCGCGTAGGCGGCCGATCCCTCGGCCAGGCTGCGCAAGCCGAGCGGCGTCAGCAGGCGCGCTTCGACTGCGTCGACGACGCGGCGCGCCACCTCCCCCGCCAGAACCGGGAAGGGGAGCCCGCCGACCGCCAGGATCTGGTTCGGCCGGAACGCGTCGTCCACCTCGCCCGGCCGGTGGTCCACGTCGACGACGTCATAGAGGCAGTTGAGGTCGGGATTCCAGAAGCGGCGGTGAAACGCCGCCGCCGCGCGGCGCCAGTCGGCCTCGGGCCGGCCGGCCAGCGCGGACGCGATGCGCAACGCGTTGATCCAGAGAGCCTGCACCTCGACCGGCTTGCCGCGCCGCGGCGTCACCACCCACTCGCCGACTTTCGCATCCATCCAGGTGAGCTGCACGCCATCGGTCCCGGCGGCGAGCAGGCCGTCTGTCTCCATCCGGATGCCGTAGCGGGTGCCGCGCGCGACACCGTCCACGATGGCGCCGACCGCCCGCGCGAGGACGTCGCGCTGGCCGCGCGGCACCGCCCGGCCGGCGGCCGCCGAAGCCTCGAGGTATTCGTGCACCGCCACCACGTACCAGAGGGAGGCATCGACCGAGTTGTACTCCGGCTCGTCCCCCTGGTCGGGAAAGCGGTTCGGCAGCATTCCCTCCGAAACGGCTCCCGCCCACTGCACGAGAATCTCGCGCGCCGCGTCGAGCCGACCGGTGGCGAGACAGAGACCGCGCAGGGCGATGAAGGTATCGCGCCCCCAGTCGGCGAACCAGGGATAGCCGGCGACGATCGTCGCTCCCTCGCCGCGGCGGACGACGTAGTCCTCCGCCGCCCGGTGCAGCCGTGATGGGAAGTGCTTGCGGCGCGCCCGTTCCGCATCACGCAGGCGCCTCAGCGCGCTGCCAGCGTCTGTGCCCGGGGCCGGAACCTGCGCGGCGAGGATCAGCACCGCTTCTCCCTGCGCCAGGTCGAAGCGCAGCAGGCCGGGGGCGGCGAGATCCTCGAGGTGATCGAGCCCGCGCTCCTGCTCGGCGGCGTAATGGAAGCCGCGATACCAGTGCGGCTGCGCTTCGTACACCCCGTTGTGGAGCGCCTGCACCGCCGGGACGCCGTCGTACGGCTGCCAGACGACGCGCCCCGGAACCTCCTGGACCGCCGCGAAGCGGAACGCCGGGTTCTCGTGGTGCAGCGCGTGGTAGTCCCGCCCCGAGAGAAACGGCCGCACGGCGAGCGACGCCGGCCCCTCGCCTGTGACGCGCTTCCAGGAGATCGCCGTCGAAGGCTCGCCGCGCCGCACGAAGAGCTGCTGCTCGACGACGGTGCCGTCCTCGAGACGGAAGCGCCACGTGGGCCAAGGCTCGTCCTCGAACGAGACGAGGCGCGCCGTCGCGGCGGGATGGAGGTCGCCCGGGCTGTAGCGCTGCGCCTGCAGCACGCCCGCGCCCGCCGCCGTCTCGACCCGCGCCTCGAGCCCGTTCACCAGGACGAAGCGCCCGGTCGGGGGGCGGGTCGCGGCGAGCAGCAGCGCGTGGTAGCGCCGGTCCCGCACGCCGCCGACGGTCCCGGAGGCGAACCCTCCGAGACCGTCCGTCTCGAGCCACTCGCGCCCGCCGTCCACTTCTGTCGGGTTCACGCCTGGACCGTCGCCGCGCGCCGCGCCGGCGAGAACGACGCCCGGCGGCCGCCGAGCAGCGCGTCGATCGACAGCGGACCCGGCCCCTCGATGGCCACATAGGACAGGAGGACGATGTAGAGGTACTCGATGAACCCGAAGAGATCTCCGAGGGAGGTCAGCTCCTCGTGGCGGGCCGTGGCGATCGCCACGATCATCACGACGACCAGCGGCACCGAGGCGAGGCGCGAGAAGAGTCCGGCGAGCAGCAGCGCGCCGCAGACGAACTCGACGCCGCTCGCGAACGGCGCCTGGAGCTGCGGCGCCGGGATGCCGATGCTGCGGAAGAACTCGATCACATCGTCGAGGTGGTGCAGCTTTCCCCAACCGGAAAGAAGGAAGACCCAGCCCAGGGTGAGGCGGGCCAGCGTCGGCGGCAGAAAGCGCAGCCGGGTGCGCAGCGCCACGAGCATCGGCTCGAGCGCCAAGAGACGGGACAGAAAGGCCATCGTGAACCTCCTCAGGGTGCGGCGCCCGGGAAGACGCTTCCCCGCCGCATGTCCGTCTGATGCCCGCTGCACCGGAAGGATTCACCGGCGGCGCGCGAATCCCCGGGATGCTGTGACGCATCGAACCGGGCGAGTCGGAAGGACAGCAGTCGGGAAGGACAACGCGACGCGGAGGCGACGATGAACAAGGCACAGGCGCTCCAGACGACGGCAGGCTCGCAGGGAGCACGCGCGACGTTCGCGGTCGCGCAGCCCCTGGCTCCGGAAGGTCTCGACGTGGCGGCGTCGATGGTGGCGTTACGGCACCTGCACTTCTACCGGGACCTGCTCCGGCTCGGCTTCGAGGGAACCATCTGGCCGGATCGCGCCAGCCGGACGCTCCGGAGCGAGCGAGTGGCCCTGGGCATCGATCTCCCCGAGCTCGACCTCGTGGCCGTGTGGGCCACCCGCTGTGGCGACGGGCGCGTGTCGATCCCGTTCATCGAGTACCTCCTGGCCCGGGTGCGGGAGACGGCGGCCCGCTTCCTCGTGGTGGACGACCGCAGCATCGCCCTGCGACTGGGGCGGCTCGACGAGGCCATCGCGGCGGTCGCCCCGGGAGACGCGGGCCCGAGTGAGGGTGCACGGACGCAGGCGCAGGCGCGCTCCCACGCCAACGAACTGCCGCGTCTCGACGAGGTGTTCCTCGACGAGACCGACGCGGTGCGGCTGTGCGGCTCCGGCGGCATCGTGGACCTGCTCCTGCAGGCCTGCGAGGAGCGTTGCCTGGCCGCGACCTCCTTTTCCTGAAGCCGGTCGCGAATCCCGATCGAGCCGGGCGCATCCAAGGAGTGGGGACGATGCTCATGACGCGATACCGATGAGGATGCCGAGCCGGAGGAACCCGCCGACCTGCCGGGATGTCCTCGCCCTGCTGACCGAATACATGGAGGGAGGACTGCCGCCCGTGCTGGCGGGTGAGTTGACGCGTCACCTGGAAGGGTGCGTCGCCTGCGGCCGGTTCCTCGAATCCATCAGGACGACGCGCGCCGCCGTGAACCGGCTGCGCTGCGACCAGGTTCCCGAAGAGGTGCACGCGCGGTTGCGCGCCTTCCTGCGCGCCGCAGGAGGTGAGGCATGAAACAGGAAACGTCCCCGACCCTCGTGACCGAGCCGCCCGCCCAGCCGAAGCGAATCCTGATCCTCGGCGGCGGATTCGGCGGCCTGTACGCGGCGCTGCGCCTCGAGAAGACTCTCGCCCGCGACCCGGATGTCCAGGTGACGCTGGTGAACCGCGAGAACTTCTTCCTGTTCACCCCGATGCTGCACGAAGTGGCGGCGAGCGACCTCGACCTGTCGAACATCGTCAGCCCGGTGCGCACGCTCCTGAAGCGGGTCTCCTTCTTCCAGGGCGACGTCGAGGGCATCGACCTCGACCGCAGGACGGTGACGGTGTCGCACGGGCTCGACACCCACGCGCACGACATGCCGTACGACGCCCTGGTGCTGGCCCTCGGGTCGATCACCAACTTCTACGGCCTGCCGGGTCTGGAAGAGCGGGCGCTGACCATGAAGTCGCTCGGCGACGCGGTCCACCTGCGCAACCGGCTGATCGCGCTGATGGAGGAGGCGGACACCGAGTGCTGCGCGCTGCAGCGCTCGCCGCTCATGACCTTCGTCGTCGCCGGCGGCGGCTTCGCCGGTGTCGAGACGATCGCCGGGCTGCACGACTTCGTCCTCGCCTCGCTGCGCTTCTATCCGAACATCGGGGAAAGGAACGTGCGCTTCGTCCTGGTGCACCCGGGGGAGCACATCCTGCCGGAGCTGGGGGAGGAGCTGGGCCGCTACGCCGGCGACAAGCTGGCCGCGCGCGGCATCGAGATCCGCGGCAAGTCGAAGGTCGCCGCCGTGGACGACAACGGCGTAACGTTGAGCGACGGCACCGTCATCCCGAGCCGCACCGTCATCTGGACCGCCGGCACGACTCCGAACCCGAAGCTCGGCCTGCTGCCGTGCGCCAAGGACCGCGGCCGCATCAAGGTGGACGAGAACCTCGAGGTCCCCGGCTACCCGGGCGTCTTCGCGGTCGGCGACTGCGCCCTGATCCCCAACCGGAAGAACGGCGCGTTCCACCCGCCGACCGCGCAACACGCGCTGCGCGAAGGGACGGTGGTGGCGCACAACATCACCGCGCACCTGAAGGAGGGCCGCCGCCGCCCCTTCCACTTCGAAAGCCTCGGGCAGCTCGCGGCCATCGGCCGCCGCACCGGTGTCGCGAAGATGTTCGGCCTGAAGTTCTCCGGCTTCTTCGCCTGGTGGCTCTGGCGGACGATCTACCTCAGCAAGCTGCCCCGCTTCGAGAAGAAGCTGCGCGTGGCGCTCGACTGGACCCTCGACGTCTTCTTCTCGAAGGACCTGGTCCAGTTCCAGACGACCCGGGCCCGCACCGTGTCATCCGCGGAGAACACCGCGAGCTCCGCGGAGCAGCCGGGCGCGCGCCGGACGGCCTAGAGTCACTAAAAGGGACAAGAAATACGTCGCCCGCTTGGAATCTCACGCCGGTCGGAGGCGCACCTGACCATAGCAGGTGCTCGCTTCCGCTCATCCGCAACTCAGGCGCGTTCATTACCCGTACCTAGTCGAGTGTCCGCATGACGGACCGTCAGCTTGATGCGGTAGTTGGGCCGCGAGCCCATTCTATTCGGTGGCGCCATTGGCAAGAAGAATCGGAATGGCGTCTCCGCGGTTCATTTCGCGAGCCCCGTGAAGAGGGCTATGCCCCCACTTGTTCCGAAGATTCACGTCAGCCCCGCGCTGCAGCAGGCATTCAATAACCTGCACCTCACCCTCAACAGCGGCACCATACAGCGCTGTAGAACCATCGGCATTCCGGGTGTTGACGTCGATGCCGCGTTGCAAGAATTCTTTCACCAAGCCGACATTCCCCGTGGCCGCGGCATACGTGAAGAATTCGGCCGCATGGGGACCGGAAGCGAGACGGCGCGCGCACAGGCGCTGCCATGCCCCATAGGGCACCATGAGAACCAGCATAAGCGCGACGGCTGTGATCAGCCCAAGCCAGCGCGACCGGGGAACGGACTTGCCGCGCGACATGACCCAGAGGCTGCGTACGAGTACGGCCGTGGACCAAAGAAACATGACTACGACGTTCAGGAACAAGGGGAACATCAGGCCGGAGTGTGCCAGCTCGAACCCTACCATCTGCGGTCCGAGACGCCACGTCAGAATCGTCTGCTCATATACGAGACGTCCGGCCAGATAGGCGACACCCGGAGTCGCGATTCCCCCGACGACGCGTAGCCAGATCGGCAACCTGTCATGGGGTTTATTCGACATCCAACACTCGATGTAGTCGGCCCAACGCATGCATCAGCGGCGGCCGGCCAGCGCCGCCTCAGGAATTGCCGAGGACAACCGGCCCGCCGTCCGCTGAATGCAGTAGTTAGGCGCCGTCCGTTCTACCACGGGACGCCTGCATCTTCGTCTGTTTCGACGCACTCCTCTACGCACTGGTTGTGAGCCCATGCACCAGCAGCCAACCCTCTCTGACCTCGAAACGCGAAATCGACCGAGATCGAACGTCGCGTGCCTGGGACGGTAGGTTGCCCGCATAGGGGACAACGTTGGTCGAGTGGGCAGAACAACGTGCCTTCGAACTGACTCGGTACTAAGGAAATGCCCCGGGCCTCGCATTCTGCCCCCACCTCAGCACCCATCATCTCGGACGATGCGACAGCTAGCGGTCTCTGGAGGGCTCGCAAGCGTCGGCCGCGCCAGGCCTGTCGAACTTCTTCTGCCTCTCGATCAGGCTCGTCAGGCGACTTGTCACGACGATGCAACCAACGCAGCAGATTCATGCCCATATCGAAGTGCGCCCAACGCAAAACAGACTGCGGACATTGTTCCGAATAGCCAGGTGAAGGCGAAAGCTTTCGCCCTTCCCGACAGATTGGAGCGCAACTATGGAGTGCGAGGCAAGGACCCTGATGGACTGCCTCAGCCCACCCGGCTGCGGTCGCGGAGCGGGCGGTTCGGCGCGCTCCCCTCGGTCTCGCGGGTGGGCACTTGCGGGACGTAGATCAGTTCGACGCGGCAGGCGGGGAGGCGGCCGGAGGCGATGAGGCCGGGCAGGTCGTCCAGGACGGCGGCGAAGGCGGGGCGGGGGAAGCGGCGGGTGAAGTAGCGCGCCCGCGCCACCTCGAACCCGAGGCCGGAGAGGCCTTTCAGGCTGGCGACGGTGCAGTTGTTCTGGGTCGGGTGATAGGCGACCCGGCCCGCCTTGATGTCCTCGACCTGCTGGCGCATCTCGCGATCGAAGTCGTTCACCAGGCGATCGGGGAGACCCTCGAGGCGCAGGATCCAGGTCGGGCGGCGCAGGGCCATGCCGCGCTGGGCGTTGAACAGGTAGTCGCCGAGCGGGACGAGATCGGGGGCGCCGCGCTCCGATCCCTTCGGATAGATGTTGTAGACGATGCCGCCGGCGCCGACCGAGATGTGGCCGAAGACGCCGACCGAACCGTCGCCGCCCGAGAGCAGGAGGTCGACCGTGCCGAACTCCGGCAGCGGATCCTCCGGGCCCATCAGGCGCACGCGCCAGGGCAGGCGGTCGCGCGCCGCGTCCCGCTCGAAGATCGCCTTCTCGAGGCGATCCGCCGCGTGGCCGGCGGGAGCCGGCTCGGCGTAGGCGCGATGCGTCGCGTCGTGGCGCGCCAGGGCCCAGCGGTAGCGCCGAATCGCATCTTGAAGTCCCGCGGCGTCGGGGCGCTGCATCAGGTCGAGGCGCGCGACGATGGCGTCCGCCAGCAGCGCCGTGGGGAAGAGCGACTCGACGTAAAGCGATCCGTCGGCCTCGGTGCAGCCGGGGCCGAGGATGGGGCGGCCCCAGACGGCGACACCGTCGTCGAGCAGCGGGTAGTCGAGCAGCCAGTCGGCCCGGCTGGCGTTGGTCAGCAACTCGATGTCGCGATCGTCGCCGCCGACCAGGATCGCCCCGCCCGCGGTCGTCGCGGTCAGGCGCCCCGCCGTCAGAATCGGAGCCGACCCGAGGTTCACCTGGAATTGCGACCAGGTGCGATCGACCGGGCTGGTGACGGCGCACGGCGGGCCCGAGTAGTACTGGCCGAACCGGGCCGGGCCCTCCGCGGCCGCCGACGAGCCGGCCGCTGGGCCCGCGGCGAAAGGAGCGCCGATGCCGGCGAACAGGACCGCGAGACCGAATCTTCGCAACTTTCCAGATGGAGCCATGTCCCCTCCCCTGAGCGATGTGGAGGTTCGATGTGCGGACGGGACGAAAAGTTTCGCTCTCTTCAGCGCCTCGGCGACGGAGTGTGAATCTTCCCGGCAGTCCGTGAATCAAACGCGACAGCCAAGGGAGGTCACGCTCATGCAGAACAATCGTTCGACAACCGTTTCCCGTCGCGCGCTGCCGGTTCTCGCGGCGGCTCTCGTCGCCGTCGTGGCGATCACCGTTCCCGCGCTCGCCGATCCGACGACGCTCGTCGAGGAGAAGAAAGTTCTGACGCTCGCGGGGGCCAAGTCGGTCGCCGCCGCGGCGGCCGCCGAGGCGCGCCGCAACCAGGCGGGAGGCGCCATCGCGGTGGTGGACGACGGCGGCAACCTTCTGTATCTCGAGCGGCTCGACGGCACCTTCGCCGCGGCGGCGAACATCGCCATCGGCAAGGCGCGCTCCGCGGCGAACTTCCGGCGCGACACTCGCGTCTTCGAGGACGCCATCAAGAACGGCCGCACCTCCCTCCTCGCCAATCCCGAGCTGCTGCCGCTCCAAGGTGGTGTGGCGATCCTGGTGGATGGCAAGGTCGTCGGCGGCATCGGGGTCGCCGGCGCCAACAGCGCCCAGCAGGACGAAGACATCGCCAAGCTCGCCGCGACCACGCTCGGCAGCTCGACCGCGGTGGCGCAGGGGAGCGGCAAGTGAGCGCGCGGGGCGCGCGTGTCGCGATCTGCTTCGCCGCGACCGGGCTGGCGCTGGTGATCGCCGCGGTGACGGCGCTGCTGATGCCGGTGGCCGCCGCCTTTGCGGCTCCGGCCGCGGCAGCAGCATCCTCCGGGCCGGACCCGGTCCGCTACTTCCCGGCCTCGGACGTGCAGGCCGCCTTTGACCACGGCGCGGTCCTTCTCGACGCCGGCTCCTTCATGGTGCACGCCAGCCGTCGCGATGCCGCGGGGATGGCGGAGGTCCACCTCAAGGACACCGACATCCTCCACGTCCTGCACGGCGGCGCGACCATCGTCACCGGGGGCACGGTCATCGGCGGCAAGCCGACCGCTCCGGACGAGGAGCGTGGATCCTCGATCGAAGGGGGCGCCACGCGCCGCCTCGCCGAAGGGGACGTGCTGGTCGTCCCGCACGGCGTCCCGCACTGGTTCCGCGACGTGGACGCGCCGTTCCTCTACTACGTCGTCAAGGTCCGCTGAAGGAGCCGACGATGCGCCCACGACCCTTGTCGAATCTTCGCGGTGCCATGCGGATCCTGCTCATGGCGGCGGCGCCGGCGCTGACCCTGGCGGGCGCGCCGGCCGCGGCGCGCGCGGAAGCGGCGCCGCCTGTGAGCCCGGTCACCGGCGACGCGCCGGCGATCCGGCCGGCCGCCGTCCTCGACCTGAACACCGCGGCGGGGCTGCGCGCCGTGGGCGGCGAGTGGCGCTACTCCGACGCGAAGATCGTCGAAGTGGCGCACCGCGAGCCGGGCCCCGACCTCAAGGCGAGCGGTGCTGTGAACCGCACCTGGGACATCGCGCCGCACGCCGGCGCCGCCGACTTCGACGATCGAACGTGGGAGGTGCTCCCTCCGGGAACGCTGGACGCGCGGCGTGGCCACGGCCGGCTGTCCTTCAACTGGTACCGGCTCAAGTTCACCGTCCCCGCATCGCTGGGGAAGGTGGACCTCGCGGGCGGGTCCGCGGTCCTCGAGGTCGTCGTCGACGACTACGCCGAGATCTGGGTGGACGGAGCGCTGCCGCTCGTCCTCGGGCAGTCGGGCGGAGGCCTGGTGCGCGGCTACAACGCCCCGAACCGGGTGGTGGTGTCGCGCGACCTGCGCCCCGGCGAGACCCACACCATCGCGGTGTTCGGCGCCAACGGACCGCTCAGCCTGCCGCCGGCCAACTTCATCTGGCTGCGCTCGGCGACGCTGGAGTTCTATCCAGGGGAGGTCCCGTTCGGTGCGCGCCGCACCGCGGCGGAGATCCACAGGCTCGACCCGGGGCTGGACGAGGTCATCGCGCCCGACGCCGCCATCGAGCGAATCGCCTCGGGCTTCCTGTTCACCGAGGGGCCGGTCTGGCATCCGGACGGCTACCTGCTGTTCAGCGATCCGAACGCCAACACCATCTACCGCTGGTCGCCGGACGGACAGGTGTCGGTCTTCCGGGCGAAGAGCGGCTACGCCGGCGCCGACATCGGCGAGTACGGCCAGCCGGGCAGCAATGGACTCACCCTCGACGCCGAGGGGCGCCTCACCATCGACGAGCACGGCAACCGGCGCGTCGTGCGCCTGGAGAAAAACGGCGTCGTCACGCCGCTCGCGGAGCGCTTCGAAGGCAAGCGGCTCAACAGCCCGAACGACCTCGTCTACCGCTCCGACGGAGCCCTCTACTTCACGGATCCGCCCTTCGGCCTGCCGAAAGCGCAGGACGATCCGCGCAAGGAGCTGCCGTTCTCCGGCGTCTACCTGCTCAAGGACGGCCGCCTCTCGGTCGTCAGCCGCGACCTGACCGGCCCCAACGGCCTGGCCTTCTCGCCGGACGAGAAGGTGCTCTACGTCGGCGACTGGGATCCGCGGCGCAAGGTGGTCATGAAGTACGACGTCCGCGGCGACGGCACGCTCGGGGCGGGGACGGTGTTCGCCGATTTCACCTCCGACGAGGGGGAGGACGCCATCGACGGCATCAAGGTGGATCGCAAGGGGAACGTCTACGTCTCCGGCCCGGGAGGTCTGCACATCCTGGCGCCCGACGGCCGGCGGCTGGGCCTGGTCGTTCCGCCGGAGCACCCGCACAACCTCACCTTCGGCGACGCCGACGGGCAGACTCTGTATCTCGCGGCGCAGACGAGCGTCTATCGCGTGCGCGTGAAGAACGAAGGGATCCACCCGCTTCCGCTCGCCAGGAACGCGCCGGCGGCGCCGGAGACCCCGGTCGCGGCCGCGGGGCGGCCGTGAGTCAGCGCGACGCTTTGCGCCGCAGCTTCGCGTCGAGGAAGGAGCGCAGCGCCCGCTGGCAGTCCTCGGGGACGGCTTCCGCCGCGGGCGTGCGGGCCGCGGCGCGGACGGTGCGCAGGCTCTTCAGGAACTCCGTGCAGGCGTCGCAGCCGGCGAGATGCTGCTCGAGCCTTTGCGACTCCTCCGGAGCCAGGCCCCCCTCGAGGTACTCGGTCAGCAGATCGACAACGTCGCGGCACTCGCGCATCCGCCCGGAGGCGGCGGCGCGACCAGCGGGGACGGCGCGGCGGGAACGCTTCGACGGCGAGGCGCGCGGCATCTCTTCTAGGCTCCTCCGCCGTAGACGTAACGCTTGGCCCGCTCGCGCAGGTACAGGCGGGCGCGGTGCAGGCGGGATTTCACCGCCGCGATGCTGAGACCGAGGATCTCCGCCACCTGCTCGTTGTCCAGCTCCTCCTGGTCGCGCAAAAGGAAGACCGTGCGGTACTCCGGCGCCAGCTCGGCGATCCAGGTGCGCAGCAGACCGCCGAGCTCCTTGTTGAGGAGGAGCTGGTCCACCGCCGGATGCCAGTCGGGGACGACCGCGACGCGGTGGCCGGTGTCGTCGAACTCCGGCATGTACTCCTCGATCGTCACGTTCTTCTGATCGTGGCGGCGCTTGCGGATCTTCATCAAGGCCGAGTTGACGGCGATGCGATAGATCCAGGTGGACAGGCTGGAATTCTCCTTGAAGCGCCCGATGTTGCGGAAGACGCTCAGGAAGGTCTCTTGAATGGCGTCCTGCGCGTCGTCGTCGTGGCGCAGAAGCCCCCGCGTCAGGTTGAAGACTTTCAGCTCGTAGCGCTTGACGATCTCCTCGAACGCGGCCTCGTCGCCGCCCTTCAGCCGAGCGACCAGCGTCCGCTCGGAGACCGCCGCGGTTCCCGCCGCCTCCGCCGCGCCGTCATGCGCGACCGGGCGCGCGAAGGGGCCCTCCCGGCCTCCCTCGCCTGCTCCGCGACCCAAAGCCTGTCTCATGGCGGTTCGATGGAACGGCGGGGAAGAAAGATTCACGACCCGGATTCGGTGCCCCCGGATTCCGGGTTCCCCGTGCCGGGGTCGCCCGAGCCGGTGCGGGCGGAGGCCAGCCCGGCCATCGTCTTCTTGAGGAGTCGCTGGGAGAGCTCGTCCGGGATCTCGAATGACCCGACGTCGGTGACGATCCTGAGGGTGCGGCGGGATGTCTCGACGATCACCGTGCACGACCGGCACTCGGCGAGGTGGGCCTCCAGATCGGCCCGCACCGAGGCGGCCGCCTGGTCGTCGAGATAGTCGGAGAGCGCATCCAGGAGGTGGCGGCAGTTCATCGCCCTCGTCCTTCCGGCGCCGGGGCCGGCGTCCGCCGCGGGGCGAAATGGGGCGCCAGCGCCTCGCGCAGCTGCAGCCGGCCCCTCAGGAGATGGGTCTTGAGGGTCGGCACGCCGAGACCGAGGATCTGCGCCGCCTCCTCGGCCGGGAGCTGCTGAATGTCGCGCAGGACGACCGCGATGCGGTACTTGGCCGGCAGCTTGAGGATTTCACGCTCCACCAGCTCCCGCGCCTGGGCGCGCGAGCGCAGCGCCTCCGGGTCATCGTCCCAGGCGCGCACGTTGCGCGGCATGAACTCCCCCTCCTCGTCCTCGACGTCGAGGCTCTCGAGACGGCCGTGCTGCCGCATCCGGCCCAGGCCTTCGTTGATGGCGATGCGGGTCAGCCAGGTGGAGAAGCGCGATGCTCCCTGGAACTGATCGAGGTGCTGGAAGGCCTTCAGGAACGCGGTCTGCACGGCATCCTCCGCGTCCTCGGGCCGGCCGGTGATGCCGAGGAGGGTGCGGTACACGGCCCGGTGGTGCAGCCGGAAGAGGGCCTCGAAGGCTTCGGTCTCCCCCTTCCTGGCACGGGCAACGAGATCACGGTCGACCCCCTCCGTGTCGGGCGCAGCCGACGGGATCGAGGCGCCCGTGGCGGCCGCCTCGCCGGTTGGATGGCCCGGCTCTCCGGAAAGATTCATCGCAAGGATCGGAAAAGGGTGGCTTCGCGCAGTGGTCCGCCTGGATCACGCCCCGGGGCCGGCCGCGCCCGGGAGCTTCAGCTTGTCGTTGTGGAAATCCGGGACGGTGCCCAGGCCGAAGGCGACGGTGTTGGCCCACTTGGCCATCCCCACCATCAGGATCGCCTCGAGGATCTGATCCTCGGTGAACCCCGCGCCGCGCAGCCGCTCGACGTCGTCGGCACCCGCCTTCATCGGCTTGAGCGTCAGCTTCTTCGCGTAGTCGAGGAGGGCCCGGTCCTGCTCGTTGAGATCGGCGTTCTCGTGGTCGATGGCGACCTCTTCCGGGTGCGGGCCGGAGATGCCGAGCATCCTGATGATCTCGCAGTGCGCGGTGACGCAGTAGGTGCTCAGGTTGGCGGCCGAGCAGACCAGGAAGATGTACTCCTTCTGTCTCCGGCTGAGCGCTTTCTCCTCGATCAGGACGCCCTTCACGAAGACCATCTGGGCTTCGATCAGGTCGGTGCGGGACGTCTGGGCCTTCCAGAAGTTCGGGACGAACCCGTAGTCCTTGCGGATCTGGGCGAACGGCTCGAACGTGCCCTCGTCCAGTTCTGGAGCGCCGCGCAGGTAGCTCATGGGTCCCCCGGATGATTGTCGGAACGGCATCAGTATCCACGAGGGCACCCCGGGGCGCAACTCGCGGAATCCGGCAGGCCGGTCACGCATCAAAGCAGCGATGACCACGCGAGTGACGGCCGCGCGCCCGGGCCTCGGCCGGGCCGGGAAGGAGCTGACCATGGTGGTCCACTACCCGTCCGGACCCGGACGCCTGGCGCTGCGGGCGGAGCCGGACTGGGAGAAGGACATCGCGCCGAGCCGGTCCGATCCCGCACGGGGTCGTTACGAGTTCCGGCTCCCGGCGGAGGGTCCCTTCCTCTATTTCAAGCCGGTCGTCCACGACGAACGGGGACTCCACTGGGCCCTGGGGGAGAACAGCCTCGCGCTGGCCTCTGCCGCGGCCCCGACGGTCGTCTATCCCTACTTCTTCGAGGAGCCGGGCTGCACCGAGTGCGCGGTCGCCGAGCGCCGATCGCGCGACGCCGGTGACGGCGCGCAGCAGGACGCCTGGCGCTTCCGCGTGTTCCTGCCGCCCGGGTACCACGAGAACACCCTGGCGCGGTATCCGGTCGCCTACATGCAGGATGGCCAGAACCTCTTCTTTCCGGAGGAGTCGTTCGGCGGGGCGCACTGGCGGGTGCGCGAGACGCTCGAGGCGCTCGACTCGATGAGCCTCATCCGCAAGGCGATCGTGGTCGGCGTCTATCCGCGCGATCGGATGCGCGACTACACGCGCCCCGGCTACGAGGCCTACGGCCGGTTCCTGGTGCGCGAGCTGAAGCCGTGGATCGACGCGACCTACCGGACGCTGCCCGGCCCGGAGGAGACGGCCGTGCTCGGGTCGTCGCTCGGCGGCGTGGTGTCGTTCTATCTGGCCTGGGAGCACCCGCAGGTGTTCGGCATGGCCGGGTGTCTCTCGAGCACCTTCGGCTGGCAGGACGATCTCCTGGCACGGGTCGCGAGCGAGCCGCGGCGCAAAGTGCGCTTCTATCTCGACAGCGGCTGGCCGCGCGACAACTACGAAGTCACGCGGGCGATGCGGGATCGGCTGGCGGCACGCGGTTACCGGCCGGGACACGACCTCTTCCATCTCGCCTATCCCGAGGCAAAGCACGACGAGCGGGCCTGGGCGGGACGCCTGCACGTCCCTTTCCAGTGGTTCTTCCAGCGCCCGGCCTGATTCGCCGCCCTTCCGACCTCATCGCAGAGAGGGCCGCCGGCCCCGGAATGCTGCGATCCGCCGATTCCAAGACCGGGAAGGGGATCCCCCGCGCTCCGGGCGGGATTGTCTGACAGCAGGTTGGGCGCGAGCCCGATAGGCCGGAACACGGCGTGAGCGCAGCATGACCCGGGAAGGAGAGATTCCTGTGAAGAGAACAAGAGTCCTGGTTGTGGCGGCCGCGATGGGGCTGGTGCTCGCGGCGGTCGGAAGGGCGCCGGCGCACGCCGGCCAGTACGGCGATCAACTCACGAAATGCCTGGTGGATTCGACGACCGACGAGGACAAGGCCGGCCTGGCGCGCTGGATTTTCGCGTCCGCCGCCCGGAATCCGAACGTCTCCGACCTCGCGACGGTGACCGACGAGCAGCGCTCGGAGATGTCGAAATCGGTCGCGTCGATCTTCGAACGGGTGCTGACGCAGGACTGCCGGACGCAGTACCGCGACGCCAGGAAGAACGAAGGAGAGAACATGCTGTCGATGAGCTTCGGCACGCTCGTCCAGGTGGCCATGGGCAACCTCATCGACAACCCCGCGGTGTCGCAGGCGCTCGGCGGCATCGACAAGGAGCTCAACAAGCAGAAGTTCGCCGAGGCGGCCGCGGAGCCATGAGACCGCGGCGCGGCTTCTCCATCCGCAAGGAGGCAACCGTGAAGACGAAACGGAAGATGGGCACGGCCCTGGCGCTGACCCTGATCGCGGCGCTCGGAGCGGGACGGGCGGCGCGGGCGGAAGGCCGGCCCGAGCCGCATCCGGACGCCCAGGCGCTGGCGAAATGCCTGGTGAGCTCCACCACCGAAAAGGACAAGGACGACCTGGTCCGCTGGTTCGTGGCCTCGACGGCCCAGCATCCCGCCGCCGCCGAGCTCATCACGGTGACGCCGGAGCAGCGGGCCAACATGGCGAGCCGGGTCGCGATCGTCTTCGAGCGCCTGCTGACCCAGGACTGCCGGCCGCAGTTCCACGACGCCCGCAAGGCCGAAGGGGACGAGACGGTCTCGATGAGCTTCGCGATCCTCGTGCAGACGGCCCTCGGCGATCTGATCGAGAACCCGACGGTCTCCAGCGCGCTGGCGAACATCGATTCTTATCTCGACAAGGAGAAGATCGCCGCGGCGATGGCCGATGCGCCCGAAGCC
The DNA here is from genome assembly GCA_036005805.1 of Candidatus Polarisedimenticolia bacterium. Lineage (GTDB taxonomy): Bacteria > Acidobacteriota > Polarisedimenticolia > Gp22-AA2 > Gp22-AA2 > DASRAU01. The sequence continues at coordinate 39,884 of DASYQE010000121.1, forward strand.
GCGCCCGCCGGAAACCGCTGAAGCGGCCCGAAAACACGACGGCCGCGGGCGCCATCGACGGGACGCCCGCGGCCTGAACGCTGTAAGAATGACTGCGGTACGAACTAGGCGCCGGAATCCTCGGACGCGGGCTGCGCCTTGAACTCGGACTGGTCGATCATCCCATCCTTGTTCTTGTCCATCTTGTCGAAGAAGGAGGAGCGCTTCGCGTCGTACTCGGCGGTGGTCACCTTGCCGTCCTTGTCGCCGTCGAAGTGGGCCACGAAGTTCTGGCCGGTGCCGCCCTTCTTCTGCACCGCGGGCATCGCCTTCACTTCGTCGGACGTGACCGAGCCGTCGTGGTTGCCGTCGATCTTGTCGAACATCGGGCGCTTGGCGAGGAACTCCTCTTTGGAGACCTTGCCGTCGCCGTTGGCGTCGAACGCCTTGGCGAACTGATCCCAGTGCTGCCCCTGCCCGGCGGGGGGATGCTGCTGCTTCGCGCCGCTCTTGTGCGCCGCCGACTGACCCGTCGCGGCGAGAGCGAAGCCCGAGCCACACAGCGCCACCGTCCCCGCCAGCACCCCCGCCCGCACCAAGTTCACCTTCATGTTTCTCTCCTCCTCCTCGTCCTGTCGGGCGCCGTCCTCAGGCGGCCGACCCCGACCGAATCCGCATACCGTAGAACGAGCGCCACTCAAAGACAAGCGAGGACGTGACCGAGGCCCGAACCTGAATCATTGCTGAGTCGCGGGCGCCA